>JAVEEI010000172.1 GCA_030840525.1 Frankiaceae bacterium | reverse complement strand
CCGGTCAACCCGCTGAAGATCTCCGGAGCCTGCGGCCGGTTGCTCTGCTGCCTGAAGTACGAGCACCCGCTGTATCAAGAGTTCAAGGCGGCCGCGCCGCGACTCGGCGAGACGGTCGGCACCCCGGAGGGCGACGGCCGCGTCATCGGCCACAACGTGCCGGGCGAGTCGGTGGTGGTACGGCTTGCCGCCAGCGGGCAGACCTGCCGGTGTTCGCGCGCGGACGTATGCGCGCCGCGCCGGGCACACGACGACGCGGTCGGCGCGGGTGCGCGGCCGACCGCCGACGAGAAAGGAATGCCGTCATCCGACGACTAGCCGCCCTCGCCGTCGCGGTCGCGCTGGGTGCCGCCGGGTGCTCGAGCACCGGCAGTACGGCGACGCCGCCCCCGCCGGTCGCGACGGACTCGTCCGCCCCGTCGGTGTCGCCGTCGAGCGCCGACACGACGACGCCGACGCCGGTCGCAGCGAACCTGACGAAGTTCTATGCGCAGCACCTGTCGTGGCATGCCTGCGGTCACGGGTTCCGGTGCGCCACGATGACCGTGCCACTCGACTACTCGCAGCCGGCCGGGGCGACGCTCGGCGTCGCGGTCACGATGCACCCGGCGACCGGCAGCCGTCGCGGCGCACTCATCGTCAACCCGGGCGGGCCGGGCGCCTCCGGGATCGACTTCGCGCAGCAGTGCTACGCGTGCTTCGGCGCCTTCACCGACCACTACGACCTGGCCAGCTTCGACCCGCGCGGCGTCGCGCGGACCCGGCCGGTCCGCTGCCTCACGCCGGCCGAGCTCGATGCGTTCTTCGACCTGCCGCCGTACCCGACGACGGCGGCGCAGCGTGCCGAGCTGATCGCGGGGGACAAGAAGTTCGTGCAGGGCTGCCTGCGCCGCAACGGGACGTACCTCAGCCACATCGGGACCATCGACTCGGCCCGCGACATGGACGTCTTCCGCGCGCTGCTCGGCGACGCGAAGCTGACCTACTACGGCGCGTCCTACGGCACGTACCTCGGCGCGAAGTACGCGCAGCTCTTCCCGACGCACATCCGCGCGCTCGTGCTCGACGGCGCGGTCGACCCGGCGCAGGACAACCTCACCGGCGCGGCCGTGCAGGCCAAGGGCTTCGAGGTCGACCTCGCCGACTTCCTGCGCAACTGCGCGGCGACCGGCGCGTGCCCGCTCGGCGGCTCTGCGGCTGCCGCGCGGCAAGGCTTCGACCAGTTGCAGGCGCGGATCGCCGCGCACCCGGAGCAGGTCGGCAGCCGGCGGCTGGGCCCGGCGGAGTTCATCGGCGGTGTCGCGCAAGGCATGTACGCGGTCGAGCTGTGGCGCGACCTGCGTACCGCGCTGGGCGAGGCCGAGCACGGCGACGGGTCCGGTGTGCTCAAGCTTTTCGATGCGCTCGTCGAGCGCAACAAGGACGGGAGCTACAGCAACCTGCAGGAGGCGTTCAACGCGATCAGCTGCATCGACCGCCAGAGCCCGAAGGACCTGTCGGCGTACGAGGCTTCGGTGCAGGCGCACCAGCAGGAGTCGCCGCACTTCGCCGCGCCGATCATCTACCCGTCGTACGTGTGCGCGCTGTGGCCGGTGCCGCCGGTCGAGCAGGCGCACCCGGTCAGTGCGCCCGGCGCGCCGCCGATCCTCGTCATCGGTACGACGCACGACCCGGCGACGCCGTACACGTGGGCGCAGGCATTGGCCTCGCAGCTGCACGCGCGGCTGCTGACCCGCGAGGGCAGCGGGCACACGGCGTACCTGTCCGGCAACGACTGCATCGTGCAGTACGTCGACGCGTACGTGCTGTCGCTGCGGCTCCCCGCCGACGGGGCGCGCTGCTCCTGAACCGGCTCGCTGCCTTCCGTTAGACTCTCCGGGTCGCACCGCCGCGGTGGGGCGCGCCGCCTTAGCTCAGTCGGTAGAGCGATTCACTCGTAATGAATAGGTCGTCGGTTCGATTCCGACAGGCGGCTCCACCTTGGGTTTTCGGAAGCCGGCGGCGGTCAGTACGGGGCGCAGTCGTAGATGAGCTTGCGGACGGGTTTCGGAAAGTTTCAGCCGGCCAGACCTCGGTGGCGGCCGGGCGCCGGAACCCGTACCGTCGACATATGCGTCGTTCCCGACTTGTCCCGGTTGTGCTCGGCCTCGCGCCCGCCGTCGCCCTCGTCACGTTCGGCGCCACGGCGTCGTCCGCGGCACCCGCGCCGGCGAAGCCGCACTACGTGACCATCAAGCTGGCCGGCTCCTCCGGGTCGTCGGAGCCGCGGGTCACGGTCACCCCGGACGGCAACCGGTACGTCGACACCAACGCCACCGACGGCACCGAGGTCGTCTTCCGCGCGCCCGACGCGACGCACTGGACCCGCACGACCACCCCGCCCAACCAGACCATGCCGACGACCGACGTCGACATCGTCTCGACCCACACCGGCCGGCTGGTCGCGAGCGAGCTCGACTACGCCGGCATCAACTTCGTGACGTCGTACTCCGACGACAAGGGCAAGACCTGGACGCCGTCGGTCGGGCACACGTTCGCCGACACCGACCGGCAGTGGTTCGCGACCGGCCCGGACGACCCGACCACGCACCAGGCGCGGGTCTACCTGTTGTTCCACAACTTGCTGTCCGGCGCGCTGACGCACAACATGTTCGTCGCCACGTCGCTCGACGGTGGCGCGACGTTCCTGCCGCCGGTGCCGGTCGCGACGCCGCCGCAGCAGGACTGGCTCGACCTCCAGTGCGCCGACTCCGGAGGACCGTCCAACATCTTCTACGACAAGAAGACCAACCGCGTGTTCGTGGTCTTCGGCACCCGCAGCTCGCCGGCCGGTGGCTGCGCCGCGACCCCGGTCGAGATCAACGTCGTCGCCGCCAACCGCGTCTGGGTGGTGGCCGCGTCCGCGACCGCGACCGAGCTGCCCAACTCGTGGACGCCGCACCTCGCCGTCAACGACACCGGTGCCAACGGTGCGCCGTCGAAGATCGTCGGCATGCAGCTCGCCCCCGGCACGTCCGACACGCAGGGCAACGTCTACGTCGCCTACCCCGAGTCGGTCAAGGACTACCCCGACTACGACGGCGCCGCGATCAAGGTCGTGCACGCCTTGGCGAGCAACCTCGACAGCTGGTCGAAGCCGACCGTCGTCGCGCCGTCCGGCGGCGCCGGCAACGTGCTG
>JAVEEI010000157.1 GCA_030840525.1 Frankiaceae bacterium | reverse complement strand
GTGGTGGTCGGCCCGTCGGCCGGCTTCCCCGCCGCCTTGCCAGCCGAAGCGGCGGGCGCGAGCCGGTAGAGGTTGGCCGCGATGAGGTGGCGCGCGAGGGCGGTGCGGGCACCCGCCAGGTGCGCCGAGCGGTGGCGCGCGTCGACGCTCGTCTGGGCGCCGCGCTGGTGCCGCCGGTATGCCCGCAGGTACCGCCGGGCCGCGCTGCGGGCGAGCGTCTGCCCCTCGGCGGTGGCGGGCCCGGCCGCGAGGGCCTGGCGGAGGAGCTCGTCCGCCTTCGACGGTCGCGGCGTCGCCGCGCCGGACACCGTGATACTCAGGTCCGGCGGCGTCTCGGTGCCGGTCGGGTGCGAGGTCTCTTGCGTGCGGTTGGCCATGGCTCGTACCCCTCCCGTTGCCCGGCCGGGCATTCCCGGACCGTAGTCCGCGGGGACATGCGGGACAAGAGGTAGAAATCGTCTCTCTTCCGCCGGCGGCTCCGGCGGCGCGATATTCGGGTGACCGCGGCGGGGTCGCCGTCGTACCGTCGGCGCAGCAACGGCGACTCGGAAGGGGGGTGAGTGACATGGCCTGCGACACGCATGCCCGGCTTTCCCACTCACCCGTCTCCGAAAGGCAGCACGTTGACTCACGACACCCTCGCGTCCCTCGGCTGGGACGCGCTCTACCGCACTGAGTTCGAGCCGTACGCCGACGTCGCCGTACCCGGCCGCGTCGTACGGGTCGACCGCGGCGCCGCCGACGTCCTCACCGCCGACAACCCCGTCCGCGTCGCGACGGACACCACCGACGAGCCGCTCGCGGTCGGCGACTGGGTTGCGCTCGTCGCGACCGACGACCGTCGCTGGACCGTCGACACGGTGCTGCCGCGGCGCGGTGCGATCCGTCGCGCCGCCGTCACCGGCGAGTCGCAGGCGCAGGTCGTCGCGGCCAACCTCGACGTCGTACTCATCGCGGTGCCGGCGATCCCGGAGCCGCGCATCGGCATGGTCGAGCGCATGGTCGCGCTCGCGTGGGACAGCGGCGCCACCCCCGTCGTCGTGCTCACGAAGGCCGACCTCGTCAGCGACCCCGAGACGGTCGTGGCCGACCTCGCGGCGAGCGCGCCGGGTGTCGACGTCGTCGCCGTGTCCGCGGCGACCGACGGCGGCCTCGACGCGCTCGCCGGCTACCTGCAAGACGGACGTACGGTCTGCTTGCTTGGGCGGTCGGGCGCCGGCAAGTCGACGCTCGCGAACGCGCTGCTCGGCGCTGAGCACCTCGCGACCCGCGACATCCGGTCCGACGGCAAGGGCCGGCATACGACGACGCACCGCGAGCTCGTCGTACTCCCGGGCGGCGGCTGCCTCATCGACACCCCCGGTCTCAAGGGCGTCGGGCTGTGGCTCGGCGACGACGGGCTGGACCGCGCGTTCGCCGACATCGAGGAGCTCGTGCCGCACTGCCGGTTCAGCGACTGCCGGCACGAGACCGAGCCGGGCTGCGCGGTACTCGGCGCGATCGACGCGGGCACGCTGCCCGAGCGGCGGCTGGCGAGCTGGCGCAAGCTGCAACGCGAGGCGGTCTGGATCGCGGCGCGGACCGACGCCCGGCTACGCGCGGAGCAGAGCAAGAAGTGGCGGGCGATCCATCAGGAGGTACGGCGCTCCGGCCGGATCCGCCCCTGACGCACCGAGATCCCGTCGAGCAGCCGTGCCGTCGCGGCCGCGACCTCGGCCACCGCGCTGTCGAACGCGTCCTGGTTGGCCTGCGACGGCGCGCGCATCCCGGCGATCTTCCGTACGTACTGCAACGCCGCGGCCTCGACGTCACCGGGAGTCACGGCGTCGGTGTACGGCGGGCGCAGGGTCCTGATGCTCCGGCACACGGTGACGGCCTCCTCGCCGGCGGACGCAGGAACGGGCGGCCCGGCGTCGAACGATGTTGTCAACCAGCCTTTCACGGAGGACCCAGATGGCTTCGAAGTTCCGCGCGACCCTGCTGATCGCCGCCCTCGTCGCCGGCACCACCGCCGGTGCCGCCGAGGCCGCGACGCACAAGCCCGCGCCGAAGAAGCACGTGCTCAAGCCGATCTCGACCAAGTTCTACTTGAACGGCAACGCGTCCTCCGGCTCGTGCACCGAGTCCCCGACGCTGTCGACCAAGCTCGACGGCAGCGGCAGCGAGGGCTGCGGGCTCGAGGGCCTGCCGCTCGACGAGGTCTTCTACCAGGCCGGCTCGCCCAACACGACGACCTACTCCACCACCCGCGGCGACGGCATGCCGATGATCGTGGACACCAAGCGCAAGATCACCGGCCAGGTGGGCACCAGCTCGTGGACCGGCGTGGTCGGCGGCCTGGGCACCGTCGACGTCGACATCGAGGTCGACGCGGTCACGAGCACCGGCCAGTCCGTCGTGGTCAGCACCCAGAAGCTGACCGCGACCGTCACGCCGGCCGGCCCGGCGGCGGCCAACCTGCCGTGGAGCGCCTCGTTCCCGGCCTCGCTCGCGGGCAAGACGCTGGTGTCGTTCAGCGTCTCGACCACCATCCACGGCGACTACATCAACCAGGGCGCCAAGCACTACCAGGGCGACTCGTACGTCATTGTCCCCGGCCTGAAGTAGCCCCGGAGTAGACACCGCGCGCGCCGGGAGCCTGGATCACGGGCTCCCGGCGGTAGCGTGGCTGTCGATGGCAGCGAGCCCGACCAACACGGCGTACGAAGACCTGCTCCGGCTGGTCATGGACCACGGCGCGGACAAGGCCGACCGCACCGGCACCGGCACCCGCAGCGTCTTCGGCCACCAGATGCGCTACGACCTCTCCCAGGGCTTCCCGCTCATTACGACGAAGCTCGTCCACTTCCGCTCGGTCGCGTACGAGCTGCTGTGGTTCCTGCGCGGTGAGGGCAACGTGCGCTGGCTGCAAGAGCACGGCGTGAGCATCTGGGACGAGTGGGCCGCGCCGGACGGAAGCCTCGGCCCGGTGTACGGCGTGCAGTGGCGCGCGTGGCCGACGCCGGACGGCCGGCACGTCGACCAGATCGCGCAGCTGCTCGACGGGCTGCGCACCGACCCCAACTCGCGCCGGCACGTCGTCTCGGCGTGGAACGTCGGCGAGATCCCGCAGATGGCGTTGCCGCCGTGCCACACGCTGTTCCAGTTCTACGTGGCCGACGGCCGGCTCTCGTGCCAGCTCTACCAGCGCAGCGCCGACCTGTTCCTCGGCGTGCCGTTCAACATCGCGAGCTACTCGCTGCTGACGCACATGGTCGCGCAGCAGGTCGGCCTCGGCGTCGGCGACTTCGTCTGGACCGGCGGTGACTGCCACATCTACGACAACCACGTCGACCAGGTGCGCGAGCAGCTGTCGCGGACGCCGTACCCGTTCCCGACGCTCGAGCTGCGCAAGGCCGCGTCGCTGTTCGACTACGACTACGACGACATGACCGTCGTCGGCTACCAGCACCACCCCGCGCTGCGCGCTCCCATCGCGGTGTAGTGGTCGGGCTCATCTGGGCGCAGGCGCGCAACGGCGTCATCGGCCGCGACGGCACCCTGCCGTGGCACCTGCCCGAAGACCTCGCGCACTTCCGCGCCGTCACGACCGGCGCGACCGTCGTCATGGGCCGCCGGACCTGGGACTCGCTGCCGGCGAAGTTCCGTCCGCTGCCCGGCCGGCGCAACGTCGTACTCACCCGCGACCGGTCGTGGTCGGCGGACGGCGCCGAGGTCGCGCACGAGCTGACCGAAGCACTGACCGGTGACGTGTGGGTGATCGGCGGCGCCTCGGTCTACGCCGCCGCGCTGCCGTACGCCGACCGGGTCGTGCGGACCGACATCGACCTCGACGTCGACGGCGATGCCCATGCGCCCTCGCTCGGGCCGGAGTGGGCGCCGGTGGAAGGCGACTGGGAGGTCTCGGCCGCCGGGCTGCGGTTCCGCGTCGTGACCTTCACCCGTGCCCGGTAACGTCTACGCCATGGCAGGCACCTCAACCGCGGCGCCGTTCGGGCGGATGCTCACGGCGATGGTCACGCCGTTCCGTCCTGACGGCTCGCTCGACGTCGACGGCGCGCAGGCGCTGGCCCGCCACCTCGTCGACGCCGGCAACGACGGTCTCGTCATCAGCGGTACGACGGGGGAGTCGCCGACCACGACCGACGAGGAGAAGGACCGGCTGCTCCGCGCCGTGGTCGAGGCCGTCGGCGACCAGGCCGTCGTCGTCGCAGGAATCGGCACGTTCGACACCGCGCACACGGTCGAGTCGGCGAAGCAGGCCGAGGCCGCGGGCGCGCGCGGGCTGCTGGTCGTCTCGCCGTACTACTCGCGCCCGCCGCAGGCCGGCCTGGTCGAGCACTTCAGCCGCGTCGCCGACGCGACCGACTTGCCGGTGATGCTCTACGACATCCCCGTGCGCACCGGCGTACCGATCCGGACCGAGACGTTGGCCCGGCTGGCCGAGCACCCGCGCATCGTCGCGGTGAAGGACGCGAAGGACGACGTCGCCGAGACGTCGTGGGTGCTGGCCCGCACCGACCTCGCGTACTACTGCGGCAGCGACATGCTCAACCTGCCGTGGCTCGCGATCGGCGCGGTCGGTTTCGTCAGCGTCGTATCGCACGTGGTGACGCCGCAACTCGTCGAGCTGCTCGACACCTGGGCCGCGGGCGACATCGCGTCGGCGCGGACGATCCATCGGTCGCTGCTGCCGGTCTACACCGGCATGTTCCGCACCCAGGGGGCGATCCTCGCGAAGGCCGCGCTGCGGCTGCTCGGGCTGCCGGGTGGGCCGGTGCGGTCGCCGCTGGTCGACGCGACCGAGGACCAGATCACGGCGCTGAAGGCCGACCTGGCCGCAGGCGGCGTGCACCTCTGATGGCGGCCCGCCGGTGAGCCACCCGCATCCCGAGCTCGGGGACCCGCCGCCGCTCGCCGGCGGCGCGCTGCGCATCGTCGCGCTCGGCGGGCTCGGCGAGATCGGCCGTAACATGACGGTGTTCGAGTACGGCGGCCGGCTGCTGATCGTCGACTGCGGCGTGCTGTTCCCCGAGACCGACCAGCCGGGCGTCGACCTGATCCTTCCGGACTTCGGTTACCTCCGCGACCGCTGGGACGACGTGGACGCGGTCGTGCTGACGCACGGGCACGAAGACCACATCGGCGGCGTGCCGTACCTGTTGCGGGAGAAGCCGGACGTGCCGGTCGTCGGCTCGCGGCTGACGCTGGCGCTGGTCGAGGGCAAGCTGCGCGAGCACCGGATCACGCCGTACACGTTGGAAGTGAAGGAAGGGCAGGTCGAGCAGCTCGGCCCGTTCCGGTGCGAGTTTTTCGCGGTCAACCACTCCATCCCGGACGCGCTCTCCGTCGCGATCGGGTCCGGCGCCGGCGTCGTGCTGCACACCGGCGACTTCAAGATGGACCAGCTTCCGCTCGACAACCGGCTCACCGACCTCGGCGGCTGGGCCCGGCTCGGCCGCGACGGCGTCGACCTGCTCATGAGCGACTCGACCAACGCCGAGGTGCCCGGCTTCGTCACGCCGGAGCGCGAGATCGGGCCGGTGCTCGACGAGGTGTTCCGGCAGGCGCAGCGGCGGATCATCGTCGCGTGCTTCGCGTCGCACGTGCACCGCGTGCAGCAGGTACTCGACGCGGCTGCCGCGCACAAGCGGCAGGTCGCGTTCATCGGCCGGTCGATGGTGCGCAACATGGGCATTGCCCGCGACCTCGGCTACCTCACCATCCCGCCTGGCCTGATCGTCGACCTCGACGCGCTCGAGGACATCCCGCCGGAGCGCATCGTTCTCGTCTCGACCGGCTCGCAGGGCGAGCCGATGTCGGCACTCGCCCGGATGGCCAACCGCGACCACCGGCACGTACGGATCGAGCCCGACGACACCGTCGTACTCGCGTCGTCACTGGTGCCCGGCAACGAGACCGCGGTCTGGCGGGTCGTCAACGGTCTCACCCGATGGGGCGCGCGCGTGGTGCACAAGGAGACCGCGCTCGTGCACGTCTCGGGCCACGCGCCGGCCGGCGAGCTGCTGTACGTGCTCAACCTGACCCGGCCGTCCAACGTGATGCCGATCCACGGCGAGTGGCGGCACCTGCGCGCGCACGCCGAGCTCGCCGTGCAGACCGGTGTGCCGCGCGAGAACGTCGTCCTCGCCGAAGACGGTGTCGTCGTCGACCTCGTCGACGGCCGAGCGCGGGTCGTCGGCGCCGTCCCGGCTGGGTACGTCTACGTCGACGGGCTCGCGGTCGGCGACGTCGGCGAGGAGTCGCTGAAGGACCGGCGCATCCTCGGCGGCGAGGGGTTCGTCACCTGCGTCGTCGTCGTCGACTCCGTGACCGGCAAGGTCGCGGCCGGCCCCGAGATCCTCGCCCGCGGCTTCTCCGAGGACGCGGCCGCGTTCGAGGACGTGCGGCCGCTGATCGAAGACGCGTTGGCCGGCGCTGCGCGCGAGGGCGTCGCCGACTCCCGTCAGCTGCAACAACTGGTACGGCGGGTGATCGGCAAGTGGGTGTCCGACACCTACCGCCGCCGGCCGATGATCATCCCGGTGGTCGTCGAGGTCTGAGCCCGTTCGCGCGAGCCATCGTCGCCGGTCTGGCAAGTCGACTGGTGAGGACGCCCTACCACTCTTGCGGCGGGTCGACGTACAAGAGACCATGCAGGGTCGGCCAATGAGGTCGCGACATAGGGGGATTTCATGAAGGTTCTTCGCCGCGGCATGGCCGTGCCACTGCTGCTTACCGGCTCGCTGGCTGCTGCCGTTCTGCCGGCGTTACCCGCATCGGCGTCGGTGGTCGTCTACACATACCGAACCCCGTTGCAGACGACCCTCAATAGCGGGTTCATTGACTTGCCCGGCGCAACGCGGGACGTGACCCTGCTCCCGACGCAGTCGGCCGTCGTGTGGACCGGAATGACCCTCGACGCACCGCAGCTCACGTCCGCGAGCCAAGGAGCGATGGGCGCGACGCAGGCGCTCGTTTGCTTGAAATCGACCGGCGGGACGGACGGCGGATCGGAGGCGGGCACCTATTCCACTCCTGGCAACCTTTCGTCGATTAACCACAACAGCGCGGTCAACCCGCAGTGGGTTGTTACCAATGGAACGACCGGCCCCATCACCTATACCTGCAAGGTGACGATCCGTTTTTACTCGCTGACGGGGGCTGCGATGCCCGGCATCGACGTCACAGTCGCCACTAGCGACGGCAGCCCGGTGACGGTCAACATCAATAGCACGTCGTACCAGAACGACGCCCGCTGGACACTTCCGTCCAGCACTCCCAATCCGCCTCGGCAGATCGCGCCCGGCACCACCGGTGTGACCCTCGGCTACGGCTACCAACTCGTGCCGGGAGCAGCGAATGTCGCGTTCCGCGAGTTTGCGAATCTGACGCAATGCCAGGCCGGCGCGGACGGCTGCACATCCTCAACATCGGTGGGCTCGGCGACGGTGACCCCGGTGCTGGTGGTCCAGCCGGAGAATCCCGTGACCGGGGCGACGTGTGCCCCCGCCGTGACG
>JAVEEI010000156.1 GCA_030840525.1 Frankiaceae bacterium | reverse complement strand
CAAGTGTGTCACACTGACCGGGTGACCTCCCCCGTGCTTTTGGTAGCGCGGCTGCATGTAGACCTGCAGCGCGTCCAGAGCGCGGCGTGTCGAATGCGCTGACTTTTCCCGTCCGCGTTCGACCGTTTCCTGTGAGGCCATGTCATGACCGCCGCGCTTGAGCTGTCCTATCTGCACGACAGCACCTCCGAGCTGCACGAGCTCTACGACGCCTCCGACGGCCTGGAGCACCTCGCGCTGCACGCCGGCGCCGCGCTCGAAGGCGCCGAGCCGCAGGAGATCCTTCGCTGGGCGATCGACCGGTTCGGCGCGCGGTTCGTCATCGCGTCCTCGATGGCCGACGCGGTGCTCGCGCACATGGCGGCGTCCGTCCGGCCGGGCGTCCGGGTGCTGTTCCTCGACACCGGCTACCACTTCCCCGAGACCCTCGGTACGGCGGACGCGGTCGAGACCGTCGTACCGATCCAGCTGCTGCGGGTGCGGCCGGAGCAGACGGTCGCCGAGCAGGACGCGACGTACGGCAAGGACCTGTGGGCGCGCGACCCCGACCTGTGCTGCCGGCTGCGCAAGGTGCTGCCGTTGCGCCGCGCGCTCGCGCCGTACCTCGCCTGGGCGTCGGGGATCCGCCGGGACGAGACCGACTCGCGCCGCGACATCAAGGTCGTCGAGTGGGACGCGTCGCGGCAGATGGTCAAGGTCAACCCGCTCGCGGGCTGGACCGAGGCGCAGGTCGACGACTACATCGCCGCCAACGGCGTGCTGGTGAACCCGCTGCTGTCCGACGGCTACGGCTCGATCGGCTGCGCGCCGTGCACCCGCCGCGGCACCGGCCGGGAGGGCCGCTGGGCCGGCACCGGCAAGGTGGAGTGCGGTCTCCACGCCTGACCCTGACCTGCTCCTCGTCGGGCACGGCAGCACCGACGCGCGTTTCCTGACGGTTGTCGAGTCGATCGCGTCCCGGGTACGCGCGCTGCGCCCGGGCATCTCCGTCTCGGTCGGGCTGCTCGACCACGGGCCGCCGTACGTCTCCGACGTCCCGCCCGGCACGGTCGCGGTCCCGCTGCTGCTGTCGAGCGGCTACCACGTGCGCGTCGACCTGCCCGCGCAGGCGCCGCGCGCCGTCGTGACCGCCGCGGTCGGTCCCGACCCGCGGCTGTGCGTGGCGCTCGCGGACCGGCTCGCCGAGGCCGGGTACGACGGGACCGGCGCGGTCGTGCTGGCGGCGGCCGGGTCGACCGACGAGCACAGCCTGGACGGCGTACGGCGGCAGGCGGCGCTGCTGGCCGACCATCTCGGCGTCGAGGTGACCGCGGCGTTCCTGTCGGCGGGCGAGCCCCGGCTGGCCGACGTGCAGCCGGCCGTCGTGGCGTCGTACCTGCTCGCGCCGGGAGCGTTCCACGACGCGATGGCGACGGCCGCGACCCTCGTGAGCGCCCCGCTAGGCGACCACCCGGTGCTGGCCGACGTGGTGCTGGAGCGCTACGACGAGGCCGCAGCCGGGGCCGCCCGTTGAGTGCGACGAAATGCGTCTTCTGAGCGGCTGAGAAGACGAGGAACGTCACACTCAACGAGAAGGAAAGGGAAGCGGCGCCGCGGATCAGGTGCCGGGGCGGATGGCGCCGGCGTAGTCGCTGCGGAAGGCGCCGGCGATCCGGACGTTCGCCCCGCTGTGCGGCGCCTCGATCATGTTGCCGTTGCCGATGTAGATGCCGACGTGGTGCAGGTCGCTGCCGAAGAACACCAGGTCGCCGGGCTGCAGGTCGCCGCGCGAGACGTGCCGGCCTTCGTTCCACTGCGCGCCGGTGTAGTGGTCGAGGTAGACGCCGGCCTTCGCCCAGACGTACTGCGTGAGCCCGCTGCAGTCGAACGAGTCGGGCCCGGCGGCGCCCCAGACATAGGGCTTACCGAGCTCCTTGTAGGCCCACTCGACCGCGACCCGCGCACCGCCGGAGCCGGAGACGACCGGCGTGCTCGACACGCTCTGCGAAGCCAGCGCGCGGGCAGCGGCCGCGGCCGCGTCGGCGCGGGCCTGAAGCGCTTGCGCGGCTCGCTCAGCCGCGGCCTTCGCCGCCGCCGCCTTCGCGGCCCGGATCGCCGCGGCCTCGCGGACCTGCAGCGTGTGCAGGATGGCCCGCTCCTTGCCGGCCGCAGCCAGTACGACGTCGCGCTCGGCCTGCATCTGCCGGGTCGACGCCTGCTGCGCGGCGAGCGCGGCGTCGGCGGAGGCCTGGGCCGCCGCCTGGTCGCGCTGCGCCGACGAGACCGACGCCAGCACCTCGTCCTGCCGCGAGGACACCGCCTGCAGCATCGAGAGCTTATCGAGGTACTCAGTCGGGTCGGTCGCGGAGATGCCGAGGCTGTCGTCGAGCGACGAGCCGGTGTAAGCCGCGACCGCGAACGCGCCGACCGTCTTGCGCAGGCCGGTGAGCCGGGACTGCGCCTGGGTCAGCCGCTGCTCGGCGCTCGCGACGTTGCGCTGCGCGGCGAGCTGGGCGATCCGCGCGGCGTTGTAGCGCTCGCTCGCCGCCTCGGCCTGCGCGTCGAGCGCGTCGAGCTGCTTCTGCGCGTCGGCGATCTGCTGGGTGAGCGAGTCGGCGGAGGCCGAGCCGACGGTGAGGCCGACCGCGCCGGCGGTGAACAAGGTCACGGCGACACCGACGGTCGCGACGAGACGGAAGAACTGGGAACGTGTGTGTTGGTCGGGGCGCGCCACGAGTGGGCTGGCTCCTCTTCCGGTTGGCCGCCGACCGGGTTAGCTGTCGGGTTCGGGCGCGGAAGACCTGCTTCGCCCTACAACGCCGGCCTCGCGGCCGGCACCGATTCACCCCAAGGGACCTGGGTCCCCGGCTCCACTGCTGGATTAGGCGGGACTGTTCGCCGCTAAGCCACCGGCGGCTCGCAGGTCACGAACAGGTCTCGAGCAAGGTATCGGCGAATCCGGCCGGGCAGCAAGCCACCCGGCCGGATTCACAGCGACAGTTTCGTTTTGCTTTGGTTTCGCCGGAACTAGCGGGGGTCGGCGACGCCGTCGACCTGGAACGTCTTGTGCGCGGCGAGCACGGCGACCAGCTTGATCACGTGCCGGCCGATCGCCGCGTTGACGCCGGTCCAGAGCACCTGGCGCAGCTTCGTCGTCGTCGCCGCGGCCGAGACCGTGCCGCGGTAGTGCCCGTCGACGTACACCGCGAACTTGCCGCACGCGGCGCACTTGGTGCCGATGATCGAGACGCTCTTCGACGTCGCCGCGACCGTGTAGCTCGCGCCGTTGGTCGAGGTCGCCGCGGTCGAGCCCAGCCAGTAGTGGCTGCTCTTGGCGGTCACCCAGCCGCGGCTGAACGAGCCCGCCGTCTGGTCGAGCGGCACGTTCACGCCGGCCCACGGGGTCGACCCCATGTTGCCGTGCGTGTCGTGCGCGGTCGCCCGGAAGTAGTAGGTCTGGCCCGGGACGCCCTTGGTGAACACGCCGTTGGTCGCCGTGGTGGTCCCACTCGTGAAGGCGTACGACGTGCCGAGCGCCCACGACGCGCCGCCCTTGACCGCGTACACGACGTCGTACGTCGTACCGGCCGGCTCGGCGACGCCCCAGGTGACCCGGAACGGCAGCGACGTGTTGGCCAGCGCCGTCGGCGTGACCGCGACGATCTTCGGCAGGTTGGTGGCGGTCACGAGGTGCGCGACGTCGTCGTTCGTGGTGTTGCCGGCGCCGTCGACGGTCTGGAACCGGTAAGAGTACGTGTGCCCGACGGTGAGGCCGGTGTCGACGAAGCCGGTGCCGAACTTGTTGCCGAGCGGCACCTCCGCGGTCGCCGCGGTGGTGTCGGTGCGGTAGAGCACGACGTGCGAGAAGTCGGCGTCGTTCGGGCTCCAGCGCACGGTGATGCTGGTGCCGCCGAGGCCGAACGGCAGCACGGTGACGTTGCTCGGCGCGGTGATGTCGGCGGGCGAGACCGTGACGTTCCACTCGATGCTGTTGGGAGTGTTCGTGATGTCGGTGGCGGCGCCCCAGGTGCTGGTGCCGCTGTCGAACGTGGCCGACCAGAGGTCCTCGCCGGCGGTGTCCGAGCTGGAACTGGACACGTCGAACCGGTCGAAGTAGACGGTGCTGTTGTCGGCCCAGTACGGCAGCTCGTCGATCCACGCGGACGACGCGGTCTTCACCACGGGTACGGCGACGACCGGCGCGCTCCAGGAGGTCGTGTGCGTGATGACGTCGATCTCGCTCGCGCTGAGCGCACCGGCGTTGGACGGGTTGTCGCTGTCGTCCTTGACGTAGGCGATGGACGAGCCGTCGGGCGACCACGCGGGCTGGCCGACGAAGGCACCCGCGACGGTCGCCGCGGTCGTCGGGGTGGCGGTGGTGTCCGCGGCGTTGAGGATCTTCACCTGACCGTTGGTGCCGTCGAACGTGGTGACGGCGATCTGCGCGGCGTCCGGCGAGCCGGCCGGGTCGCCCATGCCGGTGGTGCTCGGCAGCACGGTCACCGCGCCACCGCTCGCCGGCACCTTGCGCAGCTGGGTGTTGTTGGAGGCGAACGTGCCGGAGAGCCAGCCGTAGACGATGGTCGAGTTGCCGAGCCAGGTGATGCCGCTGAACTCCGCGAGCGACGAGGCCGTGTCGGCCTCCGTCACGAGCGAGTGCCGGTTGGTGCCGTCGAGGTTCATCGTCAGCAGCGTGAGGTTGCCCGAGTCGTTGACCGACGAGGCGCTCAGGTCGGCCATGACGGCGATCCGGCTGCCGTCGGGCGACAGCTTGGCCGCCACGACGTCGATGTTGCCGTCGTCGGGGATGACGGCGGTCGTGCTGGTCGGGGCCGCGACGGTGGCCCGGACGAGCCCGGCGAAGCCGTCGCCGTTGGTGTCGTCGACGTACACGACGGTCGGGCTCGGCGCGACGGTCGCGTGGCCGATGCCGGTCGCGAACGGGGCGGCGAGAGTGAGGGGTACGGCGGCGGCCGTGACCATGGCGGTGCTGAGGGCGACGCGAAGGGTCGACACGGGCAAACGTCTCCTGGACAGAAGCG
Organism: Frankiaceae bacterium; assembly: GCA_030840525.1. Lineage (GTDB taxonomy): Bacteria > Actinomycetota > Actinomycetes > JAFAQI01 > JAFAQI01 > BP-197. The sequence goes on along the minus strand of JAVEEI010000156.1, from coordinate 5,392 downwards.
GACAGCGGACAGCGGACGGCGCTAAATGCGCAGCGGTGTCACCGTAAGTGCCCGGGACGACAGCTTTGTCCGGTTTGGCGAAAAAGTGGTCGGAAACCACCCGGAATGACTACCAACCGGACGGCCGAAAGGCAATGGGTAACCTGGCGTCGATGACAATCACCCTTCCGGCGAAGGTCCGCTCGGCGACCGTCGACCTCGGCGGCCCGACCCACTACTTCGACTTCGGCGGGCCCGCCGACGGCCCGCTCGTCGTGTGCGTGCACGGCCTCGGCGGCGCCGCCTGGAACTGGGCCGCGGTCGCCCCGGCGCTCACCGAGCGCTGCCGCGTGCTCGCGCTCGACCTCGCCGGCCACGGCCGGACGCCGGCCGCGGGCCGCGAGACGACGGTCCGCGCCAACCGGCGGCTGCTCGACCGGTTCCTGCGCGAGGTCGCCGGCGAGCCGGTCGTGCTGATGGGCAACTCGATGGGTGGGGCGATCTCGCTGCTCGAGGCCGCCGCGTCGCCCGAGCTGGTGGCCGGCGTCGTACTCGTCGACCCGGCGCTGCCCCGACCGGCGCTCGCGCCGATCGACCCGCGGGTCGCGGTGACGTTCGCCGCCATGTCGCTGCCGGGCGTCGGCGAGGCCGCCCTCAACCGGCGCCGCCGTCGCCGTACCCCCGAGCAGCAGGTACGCGAGACGCTCGCGCTCTGCTGTGTCGACCCGAAGCGGATCCCGCCGGACGTGCTGGCGCTCGGCATCGCGCTGACCGAGGAGAAGTACGGGCAGCCGTCCGGGCCGGGCGAGTTCCTCGACGCGGCGCGCTCGCTGGTGCGGATGCTGGCGCGGTCGCGGAGGTTCCGCGCCACGATGGCCCGGGTCACCGCGCCGGTGCTGCTGATCCACGGCGACGCCGACCGGCTCGTCTCGCTCCGCGTCGCGCAGGCGGTCGCCGACGCCAACCCGCACTGGCGCTTCGAGGTCGCCCGCGGGATCGGGCACGTACCTCAGCTCGAGGCGCCGGACTGGACCGCCGCGCTGGTGCTCGACTGGCTCGAGTCGGTCGACAGCTTGACCAGCGTCTCCAGCTCGTCGACCAGGTAGCCGACCAGCACGTCGACGTCCGGCACCAGCTCGCGGCAGGCGAGCAGCCCGAAGTGGAGCTGGCCGAGGTAGCCGAGCAGGGTGATGTTGAGACCCTGCCCGTCGGTGATCGCGGACACCGGGTACGTCGCGAGCAGCGGGGTGCCGGCGAGGTAGAGCTTGACGTTCGGCCCCGGCACGTTGCTGATGATGAGGTTGAACGGGTTGACCCGCTCGACCAGCCGCAGCCGCGCGGCGAGCTGCGCGGCCCGGGCGGCGACCGCGGGCATCGCGAACTGCGTGACGTCGGAGAGCAGGTCGGCCGGCAGCGCCTGGTGCTGGTCCTTCGCGCCGCGCATCGACTCGTGCGTCGCGTCCAGCCGCTTCACTGGGTCCGGCTCGGTCGTCGGCAGCGCCGCGAACATCATCGACACCCGGTTGCCGAGCGCCGAGCTCTCCTCGTCGCTGCGGACCGACACCGGTACGGCGGAGACCAGCGGCTCGTCCGGCAGCGCGTCGTGGTCGAGCAGGTAGCGGCGGAGCGCGCCGGCGCACATCGCCATCGCGACGTCGTTCACCGTCATCCCTGGGAACGCCTTGCGCACCGTGCGGACGTCGTCGAGCGACACCGACGCGAAACCCCAGCGGCGGTGCGGCGTGATCGGCCGGTTGAACGGCGTCTTCGGCGCGCGCAACCCGGTGCGCTGCAACACGTCGCTGCCTTCGCGCGGCGCGACCTGGTCGAGCACGAACCGGTCGACGACCGGGACCCGCGGCCGGCCGGGCGCGGTCGCCAGCGCGGGAAGCGACCGCACCAGCGCGCCGGCGAAGCGGACCGCGCGCACCGGCTGCGCCGACAGCGACAGCGCGCTGCGGGCGAGCAGGCCGGCCTTCGACGGCCGGTGCTCCGGGTTCCACTCGCCCGGCTCGCCGACATCGCGGCCGTCGGGTGAGGTGTCGAGCAGCGCCGTGAGGATCTCGTTGCCCGAGACGCCGTCGATCGCGGAGTGGTGGATCTTCGTGTAGACGGCCAGCCGGCCGCCGGACAGGCCGTGGATCAGGTAGGTCTCCCAGAGCGGCCGGCTGCGGTCGAGCGGGCGGGCGTGCAGCCGCGCGACCTGGTCGGCGAGCTGGGCGTCGTTGCCCGGCTTCGGCAGCGCGAGCTCACGGACGTGGAACTCGATGTCGAAGTCCGCGTCGTCGATCCAGTACGGCTGGTCGAGGTCGAGCGGCACCCGTAGCAGCCGGCGGCGGTACGGCGGCAGCAGGTGCAGCCTCGACTCGACGTGCTCGGTCAGCCGTTCGAGCGTCAGCCGCTCAGCGGCGCGGGCCGCGTCGAGCACGATGACGCTGCCGATGTGGCCGTAGGTCGTGCGCGTCTCCATCGCGAGGAACGCGGCGTCGAGCCCGGTGAGCTGCTGCATGGGAGAAATGTGGCACGGCGGTGATCCCGCCGTACCCCCGGGTCAGATCAGGCGAAGCCGTGCGCCCGGCGGCGGCGCCCGGCGGTCGCGATGCCAGCGCCGAGGCCGAGCAGCGCCGCGCCGTACGCCGCGAGCAGGCCGATCTCGGTGCCGGTGTGCGGCAGCCGCAGGCTCGGCCCGGTGTGCGGCAGCGGGCCGGACGCCGGCTTGGTCGCGGGGTGGTGGGCGGGCTTCTTCACCGGCTTCGGCGCGGTCGGGGTGACCACGGTCTTCGACGTACCGCCGGAGGTGCCGGCACCGACGACCGTCGTACCGGGCACGACGCCGGTCACGCCGACGACCTCGGCGCCGGACGTGGTGACGCCGTTGCTGCCGGTGCCGCCGCTGGCCTGCAGGCAGAGGAGCTGGATGACCGGGTCGAGGTCGAGCTTGCAAGCGCCGTTGGTCTGGTCGCTGGAGCCGATCTCGGTGCCGTTGACGACGAGCAGGTCGGACTTGCCGGTGTGGCCGCTGCTGGCCTCGGCGTGCAGCACCTTGATGTCGATGCCGTTGGGGCCCTTGACCTCGGCGCCGTCGCTCGACGAGGAGCCGGACGACTTGTCGGTGCTGTAGTCGGAGTGCGAGTGCGAGTGGAGCACCCAGATCTCGAGCAGCCCGGCGAGCCCGGCGTGCGCGAGCGCGGCGTCCGCGTCGGCCGACGAGTCGGAGCCGTTGTGGGTGACGGCGGCGGACCAGGGCGCGACCTCGACATCGCCGACCGGGGTGGTGCCGGTGCCGACGAGCTGGCCCTTGGACGGCTTGGAGGGGTCGCTGCTGCTGCCGCCGGCGACGCGGGTACCCAGGATGTCGAGCGCGTCGGCGCTGGCGCTGCCGCCGCTGCCGTTGGCGCTCGTGCTGGTGCCGCCGATGGTCAGGATGCCCGTGACCTGCGCGGCGCTGGCCGAGGCCGAGGCGCCGGGCGCGGGCGTGACCGTCTGTGTGGTCTGGGTGGCCGTCGGAACGCTCGGCGCGGGGACCGTCGGTCCGCCGACGCTCGCGAACGCCGTCATCGTCGGCACGGACAGCAGCGGGGTGAGCGCGAGGACGAGGGTCGCGCGCCGTACGTTCTTGTTCACGAGTAACTCTCCTGTGACTGTGCGTAACACGTTAGCATTTATCCCCTTTTGACCCAAGGGAGGTCTCGGCAAACCACCGGGCCGGATTGATCACCCGGTTGGCTCAGTGGGCGGCGGCGAGACCCGGCACCGGCAGGTCGACGGAGAGCGGCCCGGGCGGAGTCACGGACTTGCCCGTGTCGGTGTCTCCGTAGAAGCGCAGGGTCTGCGGCGGGCTGCCGGTCGGCGGCTCGAAGTAGACGTCGAGCTCGACGACGTCGCGGCCGCCGACGGTGACCGAGTCGGGCTGGCGCTTGATCTCCATGGCGTCGATGCTCGGCGCGACCTGGGTGCCGTCGGCGAGGATCAGCCGCTGCCGGGACGTGCTGAAGGAGTGGTACGACGCGTCCGTCGAAGTGACCCGCTCGTGTACCCGGCAGAGCGGGTTGTTCGGCTCGAACTCGGCGTGGGTGCCGGTGAGGTAGGTGATGCCGCAGCGGCCGAGCAGGAGCCTGACCTCGAAGTGGCCGGAGACATGCGAGGTGGCCGGCAGCGCGACCTCGCGGGGGCCGAGCGTCTCCCGGACCGTCACAGCCGGCGCGCCGGTCGGCGTACTCGAGCAGCCGGCGATCGTCGCGAGGGCGAGGACGGTGAGGGCGAGGGTGGTACGGCGCACGGCACCAGTGTCCTGCCTTGTGGTTAGGTCGCGGGCGTGGACGACGTGACCTTGGTGGACGGAGTGTTGACGAAGACGGCGTCGCTCGTGGACGCGGTGCCTTCGGAGGCATGGGACCGGCCGACGCCGTGCGCGGACTACGACGTACGGGCGCTGCTCGGGCACATGGTCGGGTGGGCCGAGGCGTTCGCGGTGGCGGCGTCCGGTTCGGTGCCGTCCGGCTCGGTGCCGTCCGGTGACCCGAACGCGGTCGCCGGCGGCGCGGACTCGGCGGCGCGGTTCCGCGCGGCTGCGGCGCAGATCGTCGACGGCTTCGCCGTGCACGGGGTAGACCGGACAGTGCAGCTCGGGCCGGGGCGCGAGATTCCCGCGTCGATGCTGGTGACGTTGACGGCGACGGAGTTCCTCGCGCACGGCTGCGACCTCGCCCGCGGCGCCGGGCTTGCGGTGCCGTACTCGGACGACGAGGCCGCGGTCGCGCTGGCGCGGGCGGAGCAGACCATGAAGCCGGAGTTCCGTGGCGAGGGGAAGCCGTTCGGCGAGATCGTGCCGGTCGGTCCCGGGGCGCCGGCGATCGACCGTTTCCTGGGGTTCGTCGGGCGGCAGCCTTCGTAGCTCTGCGTCGTTAACGGGCGCAGTCGATGCAGGTCGTGACCGCGGGCCTTGCGTGGAGGCGTTCTTGGCCGATGACGCGGCCGCAGGTCTCGCACTTTCCGTAGGTGCCGTCGTGGAGTCGGTCGAGCGCGGCGTCGATGCCGGCGAGGTGCGCGTCGGCCTGCTCGATCAGGGCCCGGGTGCGCGAGCGTTCCCAGGCGATGGTCGCGCCCTCGGGGTCGTGCTCGTCGTCGGTCGCGACGTCGGCGGATGCGGCGAAGACCTCGTCGAGGTTACGGCGTAGCTGGTCGCGTTGCGCGGCCGTCGCGGCGTGGTCGCGCCGCAACGCGCGTTCGGTTTCCGCCAGGTTCATCGCCCTAGGACGGTATACGGGCGCGCTACTCCGGACGAGGAGGATTCTGTCCACGTCGCCGGTTGCATGTCGCCGCGGTGTTGTTCGATGTTCACCGATCGATCACTCTTGGACGTAGATGTGTGATCACCATCGTGGCTACCGACTCCGGCGAATGTGCCACTTGC
>JAVEEI010000129.1 GCA_030840525.1 Frankiaceae bacterium | reverse complement strand
CGCTGCCGGCGGTGCGGGTCGGGCGGTCCTTCCGGGTCCCGGAGCAGGCCGTGCACGACTACCTCGACTCCTCGATGTTCGAAGCCGGTTAACACCGGTAGCCTTGCCGGTCTGAGGCATTCTTCCGGCGGTTGAGGGGCTAGGCGTGGGTTCGGTCATCAAGAAGCGGCGCAAGCGCATGGCGAAGAAGAAGCATCGCAAGCTTCTGAAGAAGACTCGCGTCCAGCGGCGTAACAAGAAGTAGGTCCGCGTGGCGCGGGTGACACGGGCGGGCGCCGAGGCGGCGACCCGTTACGACTGGGTGACGTTCCTGTCCGACTACGGGCACGACGACGTCTTCGTCGGCGTCTGCAAGGGCGTCGTCGCCCGGGTCGCGCCGCACGCCCGCGTCATCGACATCTGCCACCTGATCACGCCGCAAGACGTGATCCAGGGCGCTACGTCGCTCGCCGCCGCGCTCGCGTTCCTGCCCCGCGCCGTGCACCTGGCGATGGTCGACCCGCAGTCGGCGCACGCGGCCCGCGGCATCGCCGTCCGGACCGCCGACGGCTCGCTGCTGGTCGGTCCGGACAACGGCCTGCTCTCCCGCGGCTGGGAGGTGTGCGGCGGGATCAAGTCCGCCGTCGAGATCGCCAACCGCAACCTCTGGCTGGAGCACATCCACGCGACGTTCCGCGGCCGCGACATCTTCGCGCCGGTCGCCGGGCACCTCGCCAACGGCTGCCCGCTCGCCGACGTCGGCCCGGCGATCGACCCGGCCGACCTGGTCCGCATCGAGGCGCACGAGGCGGTCGTCGACGACGACCACGTGCACGCCGAGATCAGCGCGGTCGACCACTTCGGCAACGCGTCGCTCAACATCGCCCGCTCCGACCTCGAGGCCGCCGGCATCACCCTCGGCGACACCGTCGAGGTGCGCTGCAACGGCCGGACGCTCGCGGTGCCGTTCACCCACACGTTCGGCGAGGTCGCCGCCGGCCGGCTGACCCTGTGCGAGGACTCGTTCCGCGCCGTACAGCTCGCCGTCAACGCCGGCCGCGCCGACCAGGAGCTACGGGTCAACCGGGGCGACCCGATCGTGATCGCCCGCGTACCGCAGGAACCACCGGGGGCCCGCCCGGCGGTCACCCGGTGAGCTCGCGCGTCGTCCTCATCACCGGCGTCTCCCGCTACCTCGGCGGGCGGTTGGCGTCGCTGCTCGCCGCCGAGCCGGGCATCGAGCGGGTCATCGGGGTCGACGTCGTGCCGCCGCGGCAGGACGTCGGCCGGACCGAGTTCGTCCGCGCCGACATCCGCAACCCGATCATCGCGAAGGTCATCACGCAGGCCAAGGTCGACACCGTGGTGCACATGAGCGTCATCGCGACGCCGTTCGGCGCCGGCGGCCGCACCGCGATGAAGGAGATCAACGTCATCGGCACGATGCAGCTGCTCGCGGCCTGCCAGAAGGCGCCGTCGCTGCGCAAGCTGATCGTGAAGTCGACCACCGCCGTGTACGGCGCATCGTCGCGCGACCCGGCCCTGTTCACCGAGGGCATGGAGCCGCGCTCGCAGTTCCGCTCCGGCTATGGCAAGGACTCGACCGAGGTCGAGGGGTACGTGCGTGGCCTCGGCCGCCGCCGGCCCGACGTCGACGTCACCTTGCTGCGGTTCGCCAACTTCATCGGCCCGCGCATCGACACGCCGCTGACCCGGTACTTCTCGCTGCCGCTGGTGCCGCGGATGTTCGGCTTCGACCCGCGGGTGCAGTTCGTGCACGAAGACGACGGCATCGAGGTGCTGCGCCGCTCGGTCGTCGACGAGCACCGCGGCACGTTCAACGTCGCCGGCGACGGCGTTCTCCTTCTGTCGCAAGCGATCCGGCGGGCCGGCCGTACGTCGGTGCAGATCCCGTCGCCGGCCGTGTCAGCGGTCGGTTCGGTGTTCCGCCGGGCCGGTCTGGTCGACTTCTCGCCGGAGCAGATGCAGTTCCTCCAGTTCGGCCGCGGCGTCGACACGACCCGGCTGCGGGTCGACTTCGGCTACGTTCCGGCGTACTCGACGCTCGCCGCGTTCGACGACTTCGTCAGCGGCCGGCAGTTGAAGAAGTACGTCGATCCCGCCCGGCTCGAACATCTCGAACGCCGGCTGCTCTCCACCGCCGAGCGGCGCCGCGCGACGACGGCTGAAAGTGGTGTCCGTGCCTGAGGCGAGAGTGATTCCGATCGACGGCCGCGAGCCGGCGCCGCCGCGGCGCAGCCGCCGGGCCGCGCGTTGCACGGCCAGCCTCGCCGACGGCAAGCGCTGCCGCGAGGCGGTCGTCGCCGACGGCCTGTGCGACGAGCACCTCGCCGAGCGGCTCGAGGCCGAGGCGGCCGCGGTCACGCCGGACTGGGAGCGGAAGCTGGCCGGGGGGCTCGCGTTCCTGCGCCGGCGGGTCACCGGCGACTACCCGGTCGACGACTTCGGCTTCGACCCGGACCTGACCGAGTCGGTGTTCCTCGCCGCGGTGCGGCCGCTCTACGAGAAGTACTTCCGGGTCGAGGCGCGCGGGCTCGACAACATCCCGGCCGAGGGCGGCGCGCTCGTCGTCGCGAACCACTCCGGCACGGTGCCGCTCGACGCGCTGATGACACAGCTCGCGATCTTCGACCACCACCCGGCGCACCGGCACCTGCGGATGCTCGGTGCCGACCTCGTCTTCCGGTCGCCGCTGGTCGCGCCGATCGCGCGCAAGTCCGGCGGCACCCTCGCCTGCAACGAAGACGCCGAGCGGCTGCTGTCGGCGGGCGAGCTGGCCGGCGTCTGGCCGGAAGGCTTCAAGGGCATCGGCAAGCCGTTCTCCGAGCGCTACAAGCTGCAGCGCTTCGGCCGCGGCGGGTTCGTGTCGGCCGCGATCCGTTCCGGCGTACCGATCGTGCCGTGCTCCATCGTCGGCGCCGAGGAGATCTACCCGATCATCGGCAACGTCAAGATTTTGGCGCGGTTGTTCGGTTTTCCGTACGTCCCGGTCACGCCGACGTTCCCGTTGCTCGGGCCGCTGGGCCTGCTGCCGCTGCCGTCGAAGTGGGTCATCGAGTTCGGCGAGCCGATCGCGACGAACGAGCTCGACCGGGGCGCGGCGGACGACCCGATGCTGGTGTTCAACCTCACCGACCAGGTCCGCGAGGTCATCCAGCAGACGCTGTACAAACTGCTGCTCGGCCGCCGCTCCGTCTTCTTCTGATGATCATCGCCGCCACCGCGACATAGATGTCGCGCTGGCGGCGACAGTGTCGGCGGGGGGCTAGCGGAAGTGGCGGGTGACGGCGTTGCCGGCGTGCTGCCGCCGGCGGAACGCCAGCCCGACGACGATGCCGCCGGCGACCGCGCCGATGCCGGCCGCTGCCGGTACGCCGACCTTCGCCGCCTTGCGCCCGGTGCGGAAGTCGCGAATCTCCCAGCCCTTCTCGCGCGCGATCCGGCGTAGCTGGGGGTCCGGGTTCACCGCGACCGGGTGGCCAACAAGGCTGAGCATCGGCACGTCGTTCGCCGAGTCGGAGTAGGCCGCGCACCGGCTGAGGTCGAGGCCTTCGCGGTCGGCGAGGGCACGGATCGCCTCGGCCTTCGCCGGGCCGTGCAGCGGCTCGCCGACCAGCCGCCCCGTGTAGACGCCGTCGCGGCTCTCGGCGACCGTGCCGAGAGCGCCGGTCAGCCCGAGCCGGTGCGCGATCAGCGACGCCAGCTCGGCCGGCGTAGCGGTGACCAGCCACACCCGCTGGCCGGCGTCGAGGTGCAGTTGCGCGAGCGCTCGCGTACCCGACCAGATGCGCGCGGCCATCAGGTCGTCGTAGATCTCCTCGCCGAGCCGGACGACGTCCTCCACCTTGTGCCCGGCCACGAACGCGAGCGCGGCCTCCTTGGCCTCCTCCATGTGCGCCGGGTCCTCGACGCCCTTGACCCGGAACGAGACCTGCTTGACCGCGAACTGCGCGAGGTCGCGCCAGGTGAAGAAGTCGCGAGCGGCGAGGCCACGGGCGAAGTGGTAGATCGAGGCGCCCTGCATCATCGTGTTGTCGACGTCGAAGAAGCCGGCGGCGGCAGGGTCGGGAGGTACGACGAGGCTCGCCTCGACTTCGGCGACGGCCGCGGACGCCGCGCCGGCGAGCGCCGCGCGAGACCCGTCCTTACGCCGTCGCATCAGCGCAAGCGTAGCTATCCGGACAGCACGAGGCCCCGGCCGCTTTCGCGACCGGGGCCTCGTGGTTGGTGCTAGGTCTTAGCCCATGACCCGGCGACGCATGTAGCCGGCGCCGAGCAGGAAGGCCAGGCCGCCACCCGCGATGAGCGGGAGGTTGGCACCCGTGTGCGGGAGCTTGCCCGGACCAGCCTGCGGGTTGTTCATCGCGACGTGCTTGCTGGCCTGAGCCGCGGCAACCGACGCCTTGGTGCCGTGGCCGAGACCGACCTCGACGAGCGCGGTCTTGTCGACCGGGTTGGTGACGACGATGTCGTACTCCGGACCGGTCGCTTCGGCGTACTTGCCCGCCGGGTCCACCTTGTCCACGTGGCCGGGGACGAAGGTCAGGTGGACGCCGAGCGTGTTGAGCAGGCCGTTCAGCGTGCTCTGGAGGGTCTTGAGCGCGCTGTTGACCGTGTCACCGAGCGCCGGCACACCCTGCAGGTTGAGGCCGGTCTCGTCGAGGGTGCCGGTGAGGATGTTGCTGACACCCACGGCCACGATCGGCTTGTGGCCGACGAACGACGCGCTGGCGCCGCCCGGCTTGCCGTTGGCGATCGCGGTCGCGCCGCTCTCGAAGCCCTTGACGGTCAGAACGCCGTCGAGGATGTCGAGGTCGGCGAGGTGGACCGAGGCGTTGGACACGGCCGCGCCGGCGCTCGGAGCGATCGACTGCGTCGCGTCGAGCAGCTTGACCGTGACCACCGAGGTGCCGGCGACCTTGTTCTGCAGGTTGGACAGGAACGCGTTGATCTGGTCCTGGAGCGAGTTGACCGTGGCCTCGACCTGGTTGGCGATCGCAGCGGTCTGACCGGTCGGGTCGTTGGCGAGCACCCCGTTGAGGGCCGACTCGACCTGCTTGACGGCCGCGTTGACCTGGCCGGTCACGTCCGCCTGGTTGATCGCGCCCTGAACGGTGCTGAGCAGCGTCGTACCGGCGGCCGGGATCTGGAGCAGCGAGCCCAGGTCCAGGATCTTGCCGTCGGTCAGGGTCGACGACGAGGTGTTGTTGAGCTTGAGCGCCTTGGCCAGCTGGCCACCCACCGTGACGTTGATCAGCGGCGAGGCGTTGATCGACTGCGCGGAGGAGGACTTGGCGCCCTCGGTCGGGTTCGCGGACAGCGTCGCCGTCAGCGTCTTCTTCAGCCCGAGGTTGGTCGGCAGCGCGTCGATGAGCGACCCGCTGGCGAGGCTGGACACGGCGGTCGAAGCGTTGGCGTCGGTGCCGGCCAGCGTGTTGTGGACCGCGTTGCCGTTAACCCCGATGAGGTTGACGGCGAGGTCCTTCGGGATGTTCGGCAGCGCGGGCAGGGCGGCCGGCAGGTGAAGGGCGACACCGAGCACGTTGGCCGAGGTGACACCCTGGTAGTAGGCGGGAGGCGCGGTGGTCGCGGCTCCGGCCGGAACTGAGACGGCCAGTGTGACTCCACTGGCCATGGCGAGCGCGAGCAGTGCGGTGCCGCGGCGCCGAGCGGTTGTTGCCATGTGCCCCCTACCTCCACAAAGACGGGCGAACTTGGGCGAACACTACCGTAAGTACTCGGCTCATGACTACGTGTTCTTGAGCCTGTACTAGGCGGTTCGGACTAGTAACGACATCCGTCGCGGAAGGTTACGGCGCAGTTCCGGTCAGTTTTCGCTCGCTGGCCCCTGGAAGGGCGCTCACGCAAAAACCGCCCTTCGCGGGATCGCGAAGAGCGGTTAGCGCTGGTACGGCGAGAGCGGCGGCGGCTTAGTGGCCGAGGCCGCCGGGGGCGTTGATCGTCGGGACGGCGGTCGGCAGCGGGCCGATCGGCAGCGACGGGCTGGCCGGGATGGACGGCAGGTTCGGCGACGTCGGCACCACGCTGGGGACGCTCGGCTTGGTCGAGCCGGGCGAGCTCGGCGATGACGGGCTCGACGTACTGCTCGGCCCGGTGCTCGGGGTGCGGTGCGGCGTGACGCTCGGCTGCACGGCCGGCCGGGACGGGGTCACCGACGGCGCCGGCTGGCCGGACTGCGAGCCGCCCGCGAGGGCGACCGTGTCGGTGGCGACCAGGTTGAGCAGCGACAGCGAGCTCATCGCCTGCGACCGGACCTCGGCGGGCAGCGCGCCGACGAGGGCGCGCAGCTCGCGGTACTGGCGGACGGTGAAGCGGTTGAGCGCCGACAACGGCTCGGTCGAGCCGCTGTCGCGGAAGGCGACGAACAGGTCGTTGGCGCCGGAGCGGGTCTCGACGTCCATGTCGCGCAGGGTGTCGGCGATCAGGCTGCTGGTCGCGCGGTCGGTGACGGCGGCACCGGCGTAGTTGCGGTCGCCGTACATCTGGCCGAGCGCGGAGCTGTGACCGACGAGCGCGTTCACCTCGGCGAGGCGCTCGCGGGCGAACTGGAGGTGCCGCTTGCCGCGGTCCTCGGTGCCGAACGTCGTGGCGAGCTGGAAGCCCTCGCTGGCGCGCTTGACGCCGTAGAAGGGCTGGCCGGGCCGCGAGCGGCTGGCGCCGACGCCGACGCCCGCGACCGCGGTGACGACGGCCGCACCGGCGCCGACGGCGACCATCTTGCGCTGGAAGGCCCAGGTGGTGCCGGCGGCGCGGACGCGCTCGAGGGGACGCTCGGTGGTGGGGTTGGCGGCCTGCACCGCGGCAACGGCGACGAGCCGTTGCCGCAGCGCAGCGCGAAACTCCGGCCGGGGGCCCGGCGCTGCCGGGACCTGGCTCAGCGCGTCGACGACCGTGAGCAGCGGGGCGGCGACCGGGTCGTCGGTGCGACCATCGGTGTCGAGCAGCCGCGCGAACTCGTCGGCGCGGCGCTGGGACATGAGCTTCATCGACCGCACCTCCTCCACACGTTCCCGCTGTCCGATCGGACTGAGCGGGTCACACTGCTCAACGACGTACCCCCGGCGGGGGTGACGGGCCATTTCTCCGAATAGTCCGTTTGGGTCATCAGGCGCCTAGCCCGGTCCGCGTTCATCCGAGCAGATCCTCGGGAAGCAGCCGCGACAGCGACTTGACCGCGCGGTACTGCAGCGCCTTGATGGCGCCTTCGTTCTTGCCCATGATCGCGGCGGTCTCGGCGACCGACATGCCTTGCAGGAAGCGCAGCGAGACGCACTCCTGCTGCTCGGGGTTGAGCCGCTTGACCGCTTCGAGCAACGCCTCGTTGGTGATGCTCGTCAGCACTTCGTTCTCGGGGCCGTCCTGGCTGCGGTCGGCGCCGGCCTCGACGAGGTCGGAGGTCGCGACCTCCATCCGGTAGCGGCCGGACTTGAAGTGGTCGGCGATGAGGTTGCGGGCGATCGTGACCAGCCAGGCGCCGAAGTCGCGGCCCTGCCAGGTGTACGAGCTGATCCGGCGCAGCGCGCGGAGGAACGTCTCGCTGGTCAGGTCTTCGGCGAGCGTCGCGTTCGAGACGCGGTAGTAGATGTAGCGGTAGACGACGTCGACGTAACGGTCGTAGAGCTCGCCGAAGGCCTCCGAGTCGCCGCTCTGCGCGCGGGACACGATGTCCATGACCGTCGCCAGCTCGCCGGTCGGCTCCGACGGCGGGGACGGGCTCGGGATGGTCGGCGGCGGCATCGTCGGCGTCGGCATCGACGCGACGACGGCGGCGTCCGAGTCCACGGGTCGGGACCCGGACGCCGCCACCGAGGTGGTCGCGGTCCGAGAGAGGGAGCGGAACGCGACGACCTCACGGGTCGTACCAAGGGAGGGATCCCGGGTCACCGCGACGGCGAGACGCAGCGCTGCGAGGCCGCCCGGCTCAACGAGCCGAGCGCCCGGTCCGCAGGCGCGCCCAGTCATCAGTTCTCCATCGGCAGCAATCCGGGGTAACTCGACGGCCACGAAGCCGCTGGTGTTATGACACAACGGGCAAACCGGCTCGCACCATGGCGAATATGGGCTATTTGCGGACTAGTCACCGGCCGGGCCGCTCAGCGTCACCGCTTACGCTGCGGGTGATGACCGGACCGACCCGCCCGCGGCCGACGACGGTGACCGCGGTCGCCGCCCGCCGGTCCCGGTCGCGGCACGTACGGCGCCGCCGCCGCCAGGTCGTGCTGTGGTTCGTGGCCGCCGTTCTGGTGACCACGACGACGTTCGGGGCCGGCCTGCTCGCCGCGCCGGTCGACTACTCGTTCCAGCCGCAGCCGCCGCAGGCGGTGCTGCTGCTCGACAGCCACAACCGGGTGTTCGCCACGATCCGCTCGCCGCAGGCGGAGGAGCCGGTCGCGAGCAAGGACATCCCGCAGGTGATGAAGAACGCGATCGTGGCCGCCGAGGACGAGCGGTTCTTCGCGCACCGCGGCGTCGACCCGCTCGCCGCCGTCCGCGCGCTCTGGCGCGACCTCACCGGCAGCAGCCTGCAAGGCGGTTCGACGATCACCCAGCAGTACGTGAAGAACGTCTACACCGGCGACCAGCGGACCGCGCTGCGCAAGCTGCGCGAGGCGAGCCTCGCGATCCGGCTCGAACAGCACCTGAGCAAGGACGAGATCCTCACCCGCTACCTGAACACGCTCTACCTCGGCAGCGGTACGGCGGGCGTGCAGGCGGCCAGCCGGTTCTACTTCGGCGTACCCGTCCAGGATCTCGACCTCGACCCGGCGACCGGCCGGCGCGACCCGTCGCTCGCGCTGGCGCGGGCCGCGACCCTCGCGGGGATCGCGCCGGCACCGTCCGACTGGAACCCCGTGCACGACCCGAAGGCCGCGCGCAAGCGCGAGATCTACGTACTCAACCGCATGATCAAGAACGACATGATCTCGTCGCAGCAGGCGTCGGACGCGTACGGCAGCGGGCTGCCGCGCATCGTCGCGAAGTCGCAGCCGGACGCACCGACGATCGCGCCGGAGTTCCGCGACCTCGTCGAGCGGCGGCTGAAGAACATCTTCGTCGACAACTTCGACAACGAGATGTTCGCGAGCGGCGGAGTGAAGGTGCGGACGACGCTCGACCTGGATCTCCAGCAGGCGGTCATCGACGCGATCCGCGAAGTGCTGCCGAAGTCGTCCGACCCGGAGGCCGCGGTCGCCGCCGTCGACCCGCGCACCGGCGCGATCCGCGCACTCGCGGAGAAGAAGGACGGCGGCTACCGGAAGAGCGGCTTCGACCTCGCCAGCGACATCATGCGGTCGTCGGGCTCGACGATCAAACCGTTCACGCTGGCGGTGGCGCTCGCGCAGGGACATCGGCTCGACGAGCCGGCGTACGCGCCGGAGTGCATCCGGGTCGCGCCCGGCTACGAGCCGTGCAATGCCGAGCGCGGCTCGTCGTACCAGACGCTGCGCACCGCACTGGTCAACTCGATCAACACGGTGTACGCGCCGCTCGCGGTGAAGGTCGGGCTCGACAAGGTGATCTCGCTCGCGGACGCCGCGGGGATGCGGGTCGGATCGCTCAACTGTTTCGCCGCCGGAAAGCCTTGCGATTCCTACGCTTTGGGCATCCCTGTCGCGCCGCTGTTCGAAGCGACGGCGTACGGCGCGTTCGTCCGGCACGGGCTCGCGCACGAGCCCAACAGCATCCTCGACGTCAACAGCACCGACGACGGCAACCTGTTCGACAACGCCAAGGGCGCTCCGGGGCACCAGGTGATGCCGGCGCGGATCGCCGACGCGGTCGCGGGTGCGATGCGTGACGTGGTCGACCACGGCACCGGCACCGCCGCACAGGTGCCCGGGCAGACCGTGGCCGGCAAGACCGGTACGACGGACAACTTCACGAACGCGTGGTTCACCGGCTGTACCACGTCGCTGTGCATCTCGGTCTGGATGGGCTACAACCGCGAGTTCATCAAGGGCCGTGCGCACGAGATGCGAGACATCGAGTCGGTGCGCGGCGGCGTGTTCGGCGGGACGCTGCCGGCGCAGATCTTCGCTCGCGCGTTCGCCAACTACCGCGAGATCCTGGCCCGGCACAACGCGCCTGCTCCGTCGCCGTCGGCAACCCCGACCGCGCACGGCGGCACCCGGTTCAGCCCGCACCCGAGCGTCAGCCCGACCGTGTCGCCGACGCACCGGCCGACCGGCCGGCCGTCGGAGTCGCCGACCGCGCAGCCGTCGGAGTCGCCGAGCGGGACCAGCCTGCTGCCGACCCCGCCGTAGCGGTCGGGGCTAGCTCGACAGTGTCGTGGCGTTGGTCAGGAAGTCGAACGCCTGCGTGACCGGGTCGGCCGACTGTGCGGCCGCCGCGGCGGTGCGCATCTTCGACAGCCGGGCCTTGAGTACGGCGGCCGGCGTAGCGGCCGGGGTCGCGGCCGCGCGGTGCGCGGGCTTCGCCGCGGGGTGGCTCGCGACCACCTGCTGCGTCGTGTGGTGGACCGGCGTCGACGCGTAGTGGTGCGTCACGGTCGTGGTGCTGCTGTGGTGGGTCGGCGCCGGCGCGCTGCTCGTCGACGTCGAGTGCATCGGCTGGCGGAAGTCCTCGGTGACCCAGATCTGGCCGCTGCTGTCGACCGTCACGCCGACCCCCACCTGGGTGAAGTCGTGGTCGAGGATGTTGGCGCGGTGCTCCGGGCTGTTCATGAAGGCGGTGTGGATGTCGCTCACGGTCGGGCCGTCGCCGACGTTCTCGCCCACAGCCTGCCAGTTCTGCACCTGCGAGGTGAGGTTCGGGTTGTGGTAGAGCCGGCCCTGCGACGCCATCTGGTTCGAGTGCTGGCGGGCGATCGAGGTGAGGTCCGACGACACCGTGTAGGGGCGCAGGCCGTTGGCCTCGCGCGCGGCGTTCATCTTCGAGACGAACTGCGCTTCCATCGACGAGTTGCTCGCCAGTGCGACCGTGGGCGCGACGACGGCCGTGATGGTGCCGGCGATCGACGCGAGGACGGTCGTCACGAGGATGCGGGCGGTGACTCGTCGTACGGTGCGCAGCACGAATGCGACCTCCGGCTCGAGCCGGGGCGGTCGCCG
Organism: Frankiaceae bacterium; assembly: GCA_030840525.1. Lineage (GTDB taxonomy): Bacteria > Actinomycetota > Actinomycetes > JAFAQI01 > JAFAQI01 > BP-197. The sequence continues at coordinate 27,602 of JAVEEI010000129.1, read as the reverse complement.
CGACGGTGTGAGGTCACGGACGCCTGAAGGGGCGGCCTACGACTTTCGGCGGGCCGGCTGGCTGCTCCCTGCGGTTGCGGAGTGCAGCTCCGTGCCTTTGCGGCCCGTGCTCGCGCACGGTGTGCCTTGTCGAGTCGGCGGTCGTCCCGGCGTGGGTTGCTTGCAGTACGGACATCGGGAGGGTTGGGCCGTTACCTGAGCCGCCAACCGGGTGACAAATGCCGGGTGCTTGCAAATGTGTAACACTCGGAGGCGATGACAGACCCGCGCAATGTCTCCGATCTGGTGAGCCGGGCCGCGGCCCGGCACCCGGCGAAGCCCGCCCTCGTCGCGGGCAGCCGCACGGTGACGTGGGGCGAGCTGGAGGGCGCCGTCGCGGCGCTCGCGGCGGGCCTGCTGGCCCGGGGGCTGGCGGCCGGCGACCGCGTGGGTTTGCTGCTGCCCAACGGCATCGAGTTCGCGACCGCGTACTTCGGCGTGCTGCGGGCCGGCCTGGTCGCGCTGCCGCTCAACACCGCCTATACGGCGGCCGAGATCGGTTACCAGCTCGCGGACTCCGGCGCCTCGCTGGTGCTCGCGTCAGACGCCCTGGCCGGGCTGGCCGCCGGCTCGCCGGCCGAGGTCGTCGCGGTCGGCAGCGACGCGTGGTCGGCGCTCGTCGGCGCTTCGGGCGCCGGTGCCACGGTCGAGTCGGCGGCCGCGCGCGGCGGCGCCGAGGACACCGCGGTGCTGCTCTACACGTCCGGCACCAGCGGCCGGCCCAAGGGCGCGATGCTCACCCACCGCGCGCTGCTCGCCAACCTCGCGCAGCTCGCCCGGATCGAGCCGGCGGTCGTGGCCCCGGACGACCGGGTGCTGCTGGTGCTGCCGCTGTTCCACGTCTACGGGCTCAACGCCGGGCTCGGGATGACGGCGTACGTCGGGGCGACCGGCGTGCTCGCCGAGCGGTTCGACCCGGTCGAGACGCTCGGGCTGGTCGAGGCCGAGCAGGTCAGCAACATCGTCGGCGCGCCGCCGATGTACGTCGCGTGGTCGATGCTGCCGCGGGTGTCGGAGTCGCTGGTGTCGCTGCGGCTCGCGGTGTCCGGCTCGGCGCCGCTGCCGCCGCCGGTCGTGTCGTCGCTACTCGACACCAGCGGCCATCACGTGTTCGAGGGCTACGGGCTGACCGAGACCGCGCCGGTCGTGACGACGTCGCTGTGCAGCGAGGTGCCGAAACCCGGCTCGATCGGCCGGCCGATCCCGGGCGTCGAGCTGCTGCTGCTCGACGACCGCGGCGAGGAAGTCGACGAAGGCGACCCGGGCGAGATCGTCGTACGGGGTGCGAACCTCTTCTCCGGCTACTGGCCCGACGGCCGGGGCGGCCCGGATGCCGACGGCTGGTTCCGTACCGGTGACGTCGCGGTCGCGGACGACGACGGCGACCTGTTCCTCGTCGACCGGGTGCGCGAGCTGATCCTCGTCAGCGGCTTCAACGTGTACCCGCGGGAGGTCGAGGACGCGATCGAAGGCCACCCGGCCGTCGCGGAGGTCGCGGTCATCGGGATCCCGCACCCGTACACCGGCGAGACGGTGAAGGCGTTCGTCGTACCGGTGGCGGACGCGACACCGACGGCGGACGACATCATCGAGTACGCGGCGCGGCGGCTGGCCCGGTTCAAGTGCCCGACGTCGGTCGAGATCGTCCCGGAGCTGCCGCACTCGGCGATCGGGAAGGTGGCCAAGGGTCGGCTGCGCGAAAGCGCATGAGCGGTCCGGCCCCGCGGGTCGTCGTCTATCTCAAGCCCGGCTGCCATCTCTGCGAGGACGCGGTCGAGGTCGTGTCGTCAGTCTGCTCCGCGCTCGGCGTCGAGTGGGCCGGGCAGGACATCAGCGACGACCGCGAGCTGATGGCGCGGTGGGCTGAGTACGTGCCGGTGATCCTGGTCGACGGCGAGGTGCACGACTGGTTCCGGGTGCAACCAGAGCGGTTGACGCGCGCCCTCTCCTAGCGCTGCACGTCGATCCGGATGGTCAGCAGCGAGGTGCCGAACTTCCGTACCAGCGCGGCATGTTTCTCGTCGCCGAACGTCTCCAGCCGCGCGACCGGGTCGTCGTCGTCGAGGATCGCCGCGCTCGCGTCCCGCCAGCGGCCGCGCAGCCGAACCCGGACCGCCGGCGTCGCCGCGAGGTTCCGCACGTAGCCGGCGTGCCGGCCCTGCTCGGCCACGACCCACAACGTGTCGCCGGCCCGGTGCGCGCCGACGACCGTCCGCCGCCGCTTGCCCGACACCCGACCGGTCGTCTCGACGAGGACGTGCCGCGGCGAGAGCCCGAGGCACGTCAGCGCCTTCATCGGCGGGTTCAGCACGTACCGCTGGAACCGCACGGTACGGCGGCGCCGGGCGTCAGCCTCGTTCAGCTTGCGCCAACCATTCGCGTTGGGTCGTGAGCGCCGCCGCGGTCTCGTCCTCGAGCCGCTTGTCGCCGGCGGCCTGGGCCCGCTGCAGCCGGGACTCCAGCTTGGCGACCGACTCGCGCAGTCGTACGACGAGCGGCGACTCGGTCTCGATCACGTGCCGGGCGCCGCCCGCGGCGTCGCGCACCCGCTGCTCGACGGCGGCGAGCCGGTCTTCGAGGACGCCCATGCTCTCGCGCGGGACCTTGCCGATCTTCTCCCAGCGGTCGTGGATCGAACGCAGCCGCTTGCGCGCCGCGTCGAGGTCGGCGGCGGGGTCGATCCGCTCCGCTTCGGCGAGCAGTGCTTCTTTCGCCTCGGCGTTGGTCCGCAGCTCGGCGTCGCGCACCGACAGCGACTCCGACCGCGCGGTGAAGAACGCGTCCTGGGCGGCCTTGAACTCCGCCCACAGCGCGTCGTCAACGTCGCGCGCGGCGCGGCCGACCGCCTTCCACTCGGTCATGAGCTCCTTGAACCGGCGCGCGGTCGGCGCCCAGTCGGTCGAGTCGGCGAGCTTCTTCGCCTCCGCGATGAGCTGCTGCTTGCGCTCGGCCGCCATGGTGCGAGCGCGGTCCATCTCGGCGAAGTGGGTACGGCGGCGCCGGTCGAACTCGCGCCGCGCCGCGGACAGCCGCTCCCACAGCTCCGTGTCGGTCCGCCGGTCGACGCCGCGGATGGTCTTCCACTCCTCGACGATCGCGCGGTAGCGGTCACCGGTCGGGCGCCACGACTCGCTGCTCGCGAGCTGCTCGGCCTCCGCGACGAGCGCGCGCTTGCGGTCGGCGGCCGCCGCGGCGGCGGCGGCGCGAGCCGCGGTCTGCTCGGCCTGCCGCTCGCCGAGCTTCGCCGTCACCGCGTCGAGCCGGCGGCTGAGCTCGTCGAGGGCACCGAGCGCGGACGCCGTGGGCAGCGTCTCGGTCAGCCGGGTCACCGCCGCGCGGATCGCCTTCGCGTCCGCGGTGGGCAGCGCGACCCGGCCTTCGAGTACGGCGACCTCCGCGGCGAGGTCGTCGTACTTGCGGGTGTAGTAGGCGAGGCCCTCGGCGGCGGTGCCGGCCTGCCACGAGCCGATGGCGCGCTCGCCGTCGGCGGTCCGCAGGTAGACCGTGCCGTCGTCCGCGACGCGACCCCACGGGTGCTCGGCCGCCGGGCCGGACTCGCTCATGGCTCGCATCCTAAGAGGTGACCGTTGCCGCCGCCGATCACGAGTTCACGAGCGCTTTGTGCATCTGTTCACAAAGTCCTAGACTCGGTTGCCGAGGTAAGGAGAACGCCGCGTGTCATTGCCGGACTCGCAGGGGCCGGACTCGCAGAGTCCGCACTCTCCGCTTTCCCGGCGCCGCACCGGCATCCCGGAAGCGACCGTCGCGCGGCTGCCGGTCTACCTGCGCGTCCTCGGCAGCCTCGCCGAGTCCGGCGTCACGACGGTCTCGTCCGACGCGCTCGCGGTCGCGGCCGGCGTCGGCTCGGCCAAGCTGCGCAAGGACCTCTCCCACCTCGGCTCGTACGGCACCCGCGGCGTCGGTTACGACGTCGAGTACCTCGTCTACCAGATCTCGCGAACGCTCGGGCTGACCCAGCACTACAGCGTCGCGATCATCGGCGTCGGCAACCTCGGCCACGCGCTGGCCAACTACGCCGGCTTCGCCAGCCGCGGTTTCCAGATCGTCGCTCTGGTCGACGCCGACCCGCGTCGCGTCGGCGAGCAGATCAACGGTCTCGAGGTCCGCCACCTCGACGAGCTCGAGACCGTGGTCAAGGAGCACGAGGTCTCGATCGGTGTCATCGCGACGCCGGCGGCGTCGGCGCAGGACGTGTGCGACCGGCTCGTCTCCTGCGGCGTCACCAGCGTGCTCAACTTCGCGCCGATCGTCCTCGCGGTGCCCGACTCGGTCGACGTACGCAAGGTCGACCTCTCGATCGAGTTGCAGATCCTCGCGTTCCACGAGCAGCGCAAGTCCTCGCACGCCAGTGAGGTGGGTGCCGGGTGAGCGTTCTCGCGGTCGGCCTGTCGCACCGGTCGGCGTCCGTCTCGCTGCTCGAACGGACGGTGCAGTCCGACGACGGCGTCGTCAAGCTGCTCGCCGACCTGCTCGCGGCCGAGCACGTCGACGAGGCGATGGTCCTCTCGACCTGCAACCGGATCGAGGTGTACGCCGACGTCACGAAGTTCCACGGCGGCGTGCAGGACGTCACCGAGCGGATCGCGCTACGCACCGGCGTCCCGCTCGACGAGCTCGCCGACCACTTCTACGTGCACTACGAAGACCGCGCGGTGCAGCACTTGTTCTCGGTCGCGAGCGGGCTCGACTCGATGGTCGTCGGCGAGCAGCAGATCCTCGGCCAGCTACGCACCGCGCTCCAAGCGGCGCGCGAGGAAGAAGGCGTGGGCCGCACGCTCGGGCCGCTCGCCGACGCCGCGCTGCGGGCCGGCAAGCGGGCGCACGCCGAGACGGGGATCGACGACGCCGGCCGCTCGCTGGTGTCGGTCGGTCTCGACCTCGCCGGCGTATCGGTGACCGACTGGTCGCAGGTCGACGCCGTGCTCGTCGGCGCGGGCTCGATGAGCTCGCTCGCCGGTACGCAGCTGCGCCGCCTCGGCGTCGGCCGGCTCACGATCGTCAACCGCACGCCGGAGCGCGCACACCGGCTCGCCGCCACCCTCGACGCCGACGTCGCGCCGATCGACGCACTGGTCGAGCGCATCGCCGGCGCCGACCTGCTGGTGTCGTGCACCGGCGCGGTCGGCGTCGTCGTCGGCGCGGATGCGGTCACTGCCGCGCTCGCCCGGCGGCCGGAAAAACCGTTGGCAGTCCTCGATTTGGCGCTGCCGCGCGACGTCGATCCCGAGGTCCGCGACCTCCCCGGCGTCACGGTCGTCGACCTCGAGTCGCTGCGGTCCGTTCTCGACGGCGCGGACGTCGCGCGCGACGTCGAGCACGTCCGGCGGATCGTCACCGACGAGGTCGGCGCGTTCCTGGCCCGGCAGCGTTCGGAGCGGGTCGCACCGACCGTCGTCGCGCTGCGTGCCCGCGCGCAAGAGGTCGTCGACGCCGAGCTCGCCCGGCTGCGCTCGCGCGCCGACCTCGACGAGCGCACGTCCCACGAGGTCGAGGTCACCGTCAGCAGGGTCGTCGACAAGCTGCTGCACACGCCAACCGTCCGGGTGAAGGAACTCGCCGGCGAGCCTGGCGGCGACTCGTACGCCGACGCGCTGCGCGAGCTGTTCGCACTCGACCCGGCGGCGACCGAGGTCGTCACCCGCGCGGCGGTCGTCGTAGAGGCGGGTGACGACGCGTGAAGCTGGGCACCCGGCGGTCCGCGCTCGCACTCGCGCAGAGCGAACTGGTCGCGAAGGCGTTGCGCGACAACGGCCACGACATCGAGCTGGTCGAGGTCGTCACCGAAGGCGACCGCAGCACCGAGTCGCTCCAGCAGATGGGCGGCACCGGCGTCTTCGTCACCGAGCTGCGCGAGCAACTACGTCGCGGCGAGGTCGACATCGCCGTCCACTCGCTCAAAGACCTGCCGACGACGCCGGCCGACGACCTCGTCGTCGCCGCCGTACCGCTGCGTGCCGACCCGCGCGACGCGCTCGTCGCGCGCGACGGCCAGCGGCTCGACCAGCTACCGGACGGCGCGCGGATCGGCACCGGCTCGCCGCGCCGGGCGGCGCAGCTGCGCGCGCTCGGCTTCGGCTTCGAGGTCGTACCGATTCGGGGGAACGTCGACACCCGGCTGCGCAAGGTCGCGGACGGCGAGTACGACGCGGTCGTCGTCGCCGCGGCCGGGCTCGCGCGGCTGGGCCGGCTCGACGACGCGACCGAGCTGCTCGACCCCGGCCAGTTGCTGCCGGCGCCGGGTCAGGGCGCGCTCGCGGTCGAGTGCCGGACCGGCGACACCGAGCTCGTGACCGCGCTGGGCAAGCTGCTCGACGACCCCGCCAGCCGCGGCGCCGTCGCGGCCGAGCGCTCTCTGCTCGCCGCGCTCGAAGCCGGCTGTTCGGCGCCGGTCGGCGCGCTCGCGGACATAGGACTCGACGAGTCCGGGAACGACGAACTTTACTTGCGCGCAATCGTCGTCGCCGTTGACGGCTCGCGCGCCGTACGACTGTCCACCACCGGACCGCTCGCAGATGGCGAGCGGCTCGGCCAACGACTGGCCGCGGACCTGCTCGACGCAGGCGCGGCCGGCCTGATCGGGGAGACCAGCCCGTGAGCACCGCACGCACCAAGAAAAAGTTCGCGATCGTCACGTTCATCGGCGGCGGCCCCGGCGACCCGGGACTGCTGACGGTGAAGGCGGCGGAGACCCTCGCCGACGCCGACATCGTCGTCGCCCACGCCGACCTGCACGCGCGGCTGCGCGGTCTCTACCGCAGCGACGCCGAGGTCGTCGACGCGGCCAAGAGCGAGCCCGCCGACCGGGCGAAGGCGATGGTCGCGGCGGCGAAGGAGGGCCGCCGGGTCGCCCGCGTCTTCAGCGGCGACCCCACGGTGTTCTGCGGGTTTGCCACCGAGGCCGACGTGTGCGCGAAGGCGAAGGTGCCGTTCGAGCTGGTGCCCGGCGTGAGCGCGGCGCTGTCGGTGCCCGGTTACGCCGGCGTCCCCGTCACCGACAAGAAGACGCACGCGGTGCACATCGTCGACTTCGGCCCCGACGCGCCCGAGCCCGACTGGGCCGCGCTGACCGCGCCGGGCAGCACCGTCGTGCTGCTCAACTCCGGCCGCCGGATCGGCAAGGCCGCGACCGCGCTGGTCGAGCACGGTCGCAAGCCGGAGACGCCGGTCGCCGTGACCGCGGACGGTACGACGACGGAGCAGTTCACCGTCGTGTCGACGCTCGACGCGGTCGACCGCGAGGCCGCGGCCGTCGGCCCGGACGCGCTCGTCGTCGTGGGCGACGTGGTCAAGCTGCGCGACAAGCTGTCGTGGTGGGAGACCAAGCCGCTGTTCGGCTGGAAGGTGCTGGTGCCGCGGACGAAAGACCAGGCCGGTGCGCTGTCCGAGCAACTGACCGCGTACGGCGCGATCCCGGTCGAGGTGCCGACGATCGCGGTCGAGCCGCCGCGCACGCCGCAAGCGATGGACCGCGCGATCCGCGGCCTGGTCAGCGGCCGGTACGCGTGGATCGCGTTCACGTCGACCAACGCGGTCAAGGCCGTGCGGGAGAAGATCGAGGAGCTCTCGCTCGACGCGCGCGCGCTCGCCGGCGTCAAGGTCGCGTGTGTCGGCGACCAGACCGCCGCTGCGGTCGAGGCGTGGGGCATCCGGCCCGAGCTCGTCCCGACCGGCGACCACTCCAGCGACGGCCTGCTCGCCGAGTGGCCGCATTACGACGAGACGTACGACGCACTCGACCGGGTGTTCCTGCCGCGGGCCGACATCGCGACCGAGGTGCTCGCGGCCGGGCTGTCGCAGCGCGGCTGGCAGGTCGACGACGTGACGGCGTACCGGACGGTGCGGGCCGCGCCGCCGGCCGCCGACATCCGCGAGGCGATCAAGACCGGCGGGTTCGACGCGGTGCTGTTCACGTCGTCGTCCACGGTGCGCAATCTCGTTGGTATTGCTGGGAAACCGCACGCGTCGTCGATCATCGCGGTGATCGGCCCGCAGACCGCGAAGACCGCGGCCGAGCTCGGCCTGCGCGTCGACGTGACCGCGAGCAAGCCCTCGGCGGCGTTGCTGGCGGAGGCGCTCGCGGAGTTCGGCCGGGAGCGCCGGGCCAACGACGACGCGCTGCCGCCGGGCAAGGCCAACCGGACGAAGGCGGCGAGCCGGCTGAAGAAGTCGCGGTGACCGGTTTTCCGGCGGCGCGGCCGCGGCGGTTGCGCCGTACGCCGGCACTGCGCCGGCTCGCGGCGCAGGTGTCGCTGTCGCCGGCCGGCCTCGTGCTGCCGGTGTTCGTCAAGGGGGGCATCGGCGAGCCGCAGCCGATCGCGTCGATGCCCGGGGTCGTGCAGCACACTCGCGAGTCCGTCCGCAAGGCGGTTGTCGAGGCGGTTGAGGCCGGCGTCGGCGGAGTGATCGTGTTCGGCATCCCGGCGGTGAAGGACGCGCGTGGGTCCGCCGCCGACGACCCGGACGGGATCGTGCAGGTCGTGCTGCGCGACCTTGCCGCGGAGGTCGGCGACCGCACGGTGCTGATGGCGGATCTTTGCCTCGACGAGTACACCGACCACGGCCACTGCGGGCTGCTCACCGACGGCGGCGAGGTCGACAACGACGCGACGCTCGAGCGCTACGCGTCCATCGCGCTCGCGCAGGCCGCGGCGGGCGCGCATGTCGTCGCGCCGAGCGGGATGATGGACGGCCAGGTCGGCGCGATCCGAACGGCGTTGGACGGCGCCGGCTTCGGCGACGTGGCGATCCTGGCCTACTCGGCGAAGTTTGCGTCCGCCTTCTACGGGCCGTTCCGCGACGCCGCCGAGTGCGCGCCGCAGTTCGGCGACCGCGCCTCCTACCAGCAGGACCCCGCCCGGTCGGCCGACGAGGCGGTGCGGGAGGCGTTGCTCGACGTGGCCGAGGGCGCCGACATGGTGATGGTCAAGCCGGCCGTCGGCTACCTCGACGTCGTCCGCCGCGTCCGCGACAGCGTCGACGTACCGGTGGCGGCGTACAACGTGTCGGGCGAGTACGCGATGGTCGAGGCGGCGGCCGCCAACGGCTGGATCGACCGCGACCGCGCGATCCGTGAGCTGCTGCTGTCGATCCGGCGCGCTGGGGCCGACGTGGTGCTCACCTACTGGGCGGCGGAGATCGCTCAGTCGATCAGCGACTGATAGACGAGCTGGCGTAGCTGCGGGCGCAACGTGTAGGTGCTCGACGGCATCAACTGGGTCACGAACACGACCGCGAGGTCCTCGCGCGGGTCGACCCAGAAGCCGGTGCTCGCGAGCCCGCCCCAGTTGAACTCGCCTTCGCTGGCGATGACCTTGTTGGCCGCGGCGTCGAGCACGACCGCGAAGCCGAGGCCGAAGCCGACGCCGTCGGTCCGCGTCTCGGCGTTGATCGGCCGGCCGAACGTCTGGAGATCCTGGTTGCCGGGCAGGTGGTTGCGGGTCATGTAGCGGATGGTGCGCGGCGACAGCAGCCGCGCGCCGTCGTAGAAACCGCCGCGCAGCAGCATCCAGGCGAACCGGGTGTAGTCGCGGGTCGTGCTGGCCAGCCCGCCACCACCGGAAAACCATTGCGGTTGCTTGCTGATGACGTCGCCGAGCTTGTCGTAGCGGAGCAGCGGCGGCAGCCCCGGACCGGTCGCGTACAGCGCGGCGAGCCGGTGCTGGCGGTCGGCGTCGACGGTGAAACCGGTGTCGGTCATGCCGAGCGGCTCGAAGATGTTGCGGCGGAAGAACTCGTCGAGCGACTGGCCGGAGACCACTTCGACCAGCCGGCCGAGCACGTCGGTCGCGACCGAGTAGAGCCACTCGCTGCCGGGCTGGAACGCGAGCGGCAGCTCCGCCCACGCCGCGACGCACTGGGCGAGGTCGTACCTCTTCGGGTTGCCGAACTCGAAGCCGGCGTTGCGGTAGATCTCGTCGGTGACGTGCGTGTGGTGGAAGCCGTACGTCAGGCCGGCGGTGTGGGTCAGCAGGTGCCAGATGCGGATCGGCTCGGTCGCCGGCACGGTGGTGGGTTTGGTGGCCGAGCCGCCGGTGTAGACCCGCGGCGACGCGAACTCCGGCAGCCAGCGGCTGATCGGGTCGGTGAGCTCGAACGCGCCCTGCTCGTAGAGCATCATCGCGGCGACCGACGTGACCGGCTTCGACATCGAGTAGATGCGGAAGATCGTGTCGGCCTCGACCGCGCGGCCCGCCTCGACGTCGGCGAGCCCGTACGACGAGAAGTGCGCGACCCGGCCGTGCCGGCTGACCATCACCTGGAAGCCGGGCAGCCGGCCGTCGTCGACGTACCGCTGGAAGTGCGCGTCGATGCGGCCGAGCCGCTGCGGGTCGAGGCCCACCTCGCCCGGGTCGACGTCGATACCGAAGTCAGCCATGCATCACATCTTGGCGCATGCAGGAAAAGGGGTGCTCGGCCACGAAGAACGAGCTATGCGCAGGATTCTCGTCGTCGCCTCCGCGGCCGCCCTCGTCGGCACCGCGATCCCCGCCTTGGCCCACTCGGCGCCGCCGTCGCTGAAGTTCGGCCGCAACACGTTCGCCTACTCGCACGACTACGGCGAGCCGGGCCTGGCGACGATCGGCCACACCGTCTACGTCACGACGCCCGGGCAGGGCGGCGCGGTGCTGGCGAAGTCGACCGACGACGGCAAGCACTGGACCCAGCTCAAGACGGTCGTGCCGCCGAGCACCTCGCCGGGCAGCCAGACCTCCGGCGGCGACTCCGACGTCGCGGTCGGCAAGGACGGCACCGTGTTCGCCGGCGACCTCGACATCGACGGCATCGAGGTGTCCCGCTCGACCGACGGCGGCAGGACCTTCACCCAGCAGGTCTTCATCTCGTCGTCGGCCGACCGCGAGTGGCTCGCCGTCGACGGCCAGCACTCCGAGAACGTCTACGTCGCGTGGCACGAGCTCGCGACCGGCACGATGCTGGTCGAGGTCTCGCACGACCGCGGCGCCACGTTCAGCCCGCCGCACGTCATCTACTCCGCGCCGACGACGATCGTCGAGAGCGCGCACAACGGCACTTCGATCGGCAACATCACGACCGACGGCCGCGGCCACGTCTACGTGACGTACGGCGTGACCCGGCTCGACACGACCGACACGACCTACGGCTCGCCGCCGATCAGCGACATCCACGTCAGCGTTAGCAACGACAGCGGCAACACGTGGACCGACTACGAGGTCAACCCGGGCGCCGCCGACTCCAACTACGGCAACTTCTGGATGGCCAACGCCGTCGACACCGCCGGCAATGTCTACGCCGTCTACTCCGGCTACGCGCACAAGGGCCAGCCGATGCACGTCTGGCTGCAGGAGTCGACCGACCACGGCGCGCACTGGACCGCGCCGTACCGGGTGGACGACGCGGGCGGTCAGGACCTGTTCGGCTGGGTCGCGGGCGGTGGTCCGGGCGTCGCGGTGGTCGCGTGGTACCACACCAACTCGCCCGACAAGAACTCGACGAAGGACGACTGGGTCGTCGACGTCGCGCAGGTGCGCGGGCTCACGACGGCGCACCCGCGGCAGATCACCGGCCAGGCCAGCGACCACGTCATGCACCACGGCGCGATCTGCACGCTCGGCCTGTTCTGCGGCATCCTGCCGGGCTCGGCGGCCGACCGCTCGCTGCTCGACTTCTTCAAGGTGACGGTGACGCCGGCCGGCCGGCCCGCGGTCGTCTGGGCGGACAACCACCGGGTCGACGGCGGCGCTGGTGCCGGCGTCGGCTTCGCCGAGCAGACCAGCGGCCCGTCCGCCTGGAGCCGCTGAACCGCTGAACCGCTGACCGGCGCGGCGGCGGGTAGCTCCTGCTGGTCTGGTCCGGCCATATCGACCAGCAATTGCTACATCCTGCGGGGCGGCGGCGCGGTGCATCGCGCGGTCGGGACAATGGGCCGGTGACGTCGCAAACCAATTCCGATGAGTGGTTCGCGCGCGCGCTGCGCGTGACACCCGGCGGCGTCAACTCGCCGGTGCGCGCGTTCGGCGGGGTCGGCGGTACGCCGCGGTTCATGGTCCGCGGCGAGGGTCCGTACCTCTACGACGCGGACGGCCGCCGGTACGTCGACCTCGTCTGCTCGTGGGGGCCGGCGATCGTCGGGCACGCGCACCCCGACGTCATCGCCGCCGTACGCGACGCGGCCGGCAACGGGCTGTCGTTCGGCACGCCGTCGCCGGGCGAGGTCGCGCTCGCCGAGGAGATCGTCGCGCGGGTCGGGCCGGTCGAGCGGGTCCGACTGGTCAACTCCGGCACCGAGGCGACGATGAGCGCCGTCCGGCTGGCCCGCGGGGTGACCGGACGCAGCAAGGTGGTGAAGTTCGCCGGCTGCTACCACGGCCACGTCGACGCGCTGCTCGCCAGCGCCGGCAGCGGGGTCGCGACGTTCGGGCTGCCGGACACGCCCGGGGTGACCGGCGCGAGCGCGGCCGACACGATCGTCCTGCCGTACAACGACGTCACCGCCGTACGCGCCGCGTTCGAGGAGTACGGCGAAGACATCGCCTGCGTCATCACCGAGGCGGCCGCGGCCAACATGGGTGTCGTCCCGCCGTTGCCGGGCTTCAACGCCGCGCTCGCACAGGCCGCGCACGACGCGGGCGCGCTGCTGATCCTCGACGAGGTGATGACCGGGTTCCGGGTCGGGCCGGCCGGCTGGTGGGGACTCGAAGGCGTCACGCCGGACCTGTTCACGTTCGGCAAGGTGATGAGCGGCGGCCTGCCCGCGGCGGCGTTCGGCGGCCGCGCCGACGTCATGGACCAGCTCGCGCCGGCCGGCCCGGTCTACCAGGCCGGCACGCTGTCCGGGAACCCGGTCGCGGTCGCGGCCGGCCTGGCCCAACTGCGGCTGTGCACCGACGAGGTCTACGCGCACCTCGACAAGACCGCCGAGACCGTAGCCGCAATGGCGACCGCCGCGCTGACCGAAGCGGGCGTGCCGCACCGGCTGAGTACGGCGGCCAACCTGTTCAGCATCTTCTTCACCGAGACGACCGTCGTCGACTACGCGACCGCGCGGACACAGGACACCGCCGCGTACGCCGCGTTCTTCCACGCGATGCTTGACGCCGGCGTCTACCTGCCGCCGTCCGCGTACGAGGGGTGGTTCGTCGGCGCGGCGCACGACGACGCGGCGCTGGAGCAAATTGCGAATGCACTGCCCGGTGCGGCGCGAGCGGCCGCCGCGCATGCGTGACACGACCGTCGTGCACCTGGTCCGGCACGGCGAGGTGCACAACCCCGAGCACGTCCTCTACGGCCGGCTGCCCGGCTTCCGGCTGTCGGCGCTCGGCGAGCAGATGGCCGAGCAGGCGGCGGCTGCGCTGGCCGGCCGCGACATCCGCGTCGCCCGGTCGTCGCCGCTCGAACGGGCCGTGCAGACGATGCAGCCGATCGCGGCGGCCCTCGGCCTGGAGCCCACGACCGATGAGCGGCTGATCGAGAGCGCGAACGTCTTCGAGGGCACCCGCGAGGCGTGGCGCAAGGCGGCGAACTGGCGGCACCTCTGGAACCCGCTGCGCCCGTCGTGGGGCGAGCCGTACGTCGAGGTCGCGGCGCGGGTGCTCGCCTCCGCGGCCGACGCACGCGACGAGGCGCGCGGCGCGGAGGCGGTGCTCGTCAGCCACCAGCTACCGATCTGGGTCGCGCGGCTGGCCGCCGAGCATCGCCGGCTCTGGCATCGCCCCGACCGGCGCGAGTGCGCGCTCGGCTCGATCACGTCGCTGGTGTACGACGGCGACGCGATCGTGCGGGTCGAGTACGCCGAGCCGGCCGGCGCCGTCGGCCGCCGCACCATCGGCGGCGCCTGAGCGGGGAAGCGGTCCTGCTCGAACAGCTCGTCAGGTCGCGTTGGTGACCTTCGACCCTTGGCGTTCGTGGCGAGATCGCGTTGTCATGGTTGCGTGACGTCGACGACACAGCGTCCGGTGACCGCGTCGTCGGCTCGGCGCTGCAGGCGATTCTCAACCCACGGGGAGGGTCAGGCCTCTCGTGGCGTGCCAGTTGTCATCCAACCGGTCGGTCAGTTCGTCAGCCGGCAGTGGTCGGCTGAAGTAGTAGCCCTGCACGTTCTGGCAACCCATTTCCTGGAGCAGCCCGAGCTGCTCCGGCCGTCTCCACTCCTTCGGCGATGACCTCGAGATTCAGGGCGGCGGCGAGTCCGATGACAGCCTTCACGATCGCAGTGTCGTCGGCATTCGTACCCAAGCCGCCGATGAAGCTCCGGTCGATCTTCACCGAGTCCACCGCGAAGCGACGCAGGTAGGTGAGCGACGAGTAGCCGGTGCCGAAGTCATCGATCGCGATGGAGACTCCGAGCTCGCGAAGTGCAGCTAGGACCGCGTCGGCGTCGGTCGGGTTGTCCCGTAGCGATGTCTCGGTGACCTCGAGATGCAGCGACGACGGGGCCAGACCGGTGACGGCGAGGGCGAACTTCACTGTTTCCGTCAAGCCCGCTTTCAGCTGACGTGACGAAATGTTGACCGCAATCGTGAGCGGTGCCTGATCCGGCCGCGTTTCCTGCCAGTGTGCTGCTTGAAGGCATGCCTCGCCGAGCGCCCAGGTGCCGATCTCTGTGATCGAGCCATTCTGCTCTGCGGCCGGGATGAACTCGGCCGGCGGAAGCAGCCCTCGGGTGGGGTGTTGCCAACGAATCAGCGCCTCGACCCCGACCATTCGTCCGGAAGCGAGGTCAACAACCGGCTGGTAGTGAAGGACGAACTGGTCTCGGGCGAGGGCTTGTCGAAGTTCGGTGTCGAGCGTTACCTCGCTGGCCAGGGAGTCGATGAGCGTCTGCGTGTAGCGCACCCAGCGTGCCCGGCCGGCCTTCTTCGCGGCGTACATCGCAAGATCCGCGTTACGCAGAGTCGTCTGGGCGTCGCTGCCGTCGAGAGTGACCAACCCGACGCTGGTCCCCAGATAGAGCGTGTGGCCGTGAACGGTGAACGGCTCCGCCAGGGCGGCGACGACGCGCACTGCAAGACGTTCCGCTTCGGCCTCGGTCGACATGGCCTCGCAGAGGATGACGAACTCGTCGCCGCCGAGGCGGGCGACGACGTCACTGTCGCGGACCAAGCTCCGGAGGCGTTCGCTCACCGTGATGAGTACCTCGTCGCCGGCCGCGTGGCCCAACGTGTCGTTGACGTTCTTGAAGTGGTCGAGGTCGATGAACAGGAGCGCGGCTCTGTCGTCAGCGCTACGACGGTCGAGACGCTGGGTGATCTCATCGCGGTTGGCTAGTCCGGTGAGTTCGTCGGCGACCGCCGCCCGACGGAGTCCCTGCAAGAGGTGGACTGTGCGAATCGCGATCAGAGGAAGCAACACGACCGTGGTGACGGCCAGCGCGGGACCGTGCGGGTCGGCCCCGACGAGCATGGCGACGATGACCACGACTGACGGCACCAGCATTGCGCACACCATGAAGCCCAGTCGGAGTCGGGTCGTGCCTGCCCGCTTGCTCTCGGTGGCAACGGCCACCCCTCGCATCGTCGGGTGCAGTGCCGCAGCGCCAACGAACACCAGCGCCAGCATCCAAAGCTGGTCGGGCAACGCGCCGGGACTGTAGCTGCCGGAGCCGGCGAGGGCTGCATACGCCGTGTCTCCCCCGAGCAGGAGGACCGTGCCGAACGCCAGTAGGCCGAGCGACCGGGACAGCCGCCCGGCGGTGATCATCAGCCGGGTCACAAGTCCGACGATCACCACGTCGATGAGCGGGTAGCCGACCGTCAGCAGGTGCTGGGCGGTCGTGAGGTCGGCGCCCTGCGTCGACGGCCCGGTCAGGAACACCCAGTTGGCGAAGGCCAGCCCGACGGACAAGATCAGCGCGTCGAACAGCGCTTGTACTTCTCGGGCGGGCGAACGCTGACGGATCATGATGGCGAGCCCCGCGGCGATCAGCAGGTAGCCGGGGACGAAGACGGCATCCGACCAGCCGGGGTACGGGATGGGTTTGTTCAGGACCGCGACGTAGAGAAGCCACACCCCCGCGCCAGCTCCGAGCAGGAGGCAGCCGGCGGCGAGCACGAACCAGCCCGCCCGGTGCGGAGGGCGGAAGCGTCGTACACCGATCAGTACGGCGACCGCAGCGCTCGCTTGCACGAGCGACAGGGCTGCTATTTGCACGTCGTCGGGCATGAACTTGGACAGCGCGACGGCGGCGATGCCGGCAGCGAGATATGTCCACGCCCACCGGCTTGTCTCCCTGCGTGCGGGGGTTCTGCTGCCACCAGTGGAGAAGGTCATCCTCGTGTCATCGACGTGCAGTGATGCGAAAAGGACGGGACTAAGGTCCTGACTATTCGCAATGCCGGTGGTGACGCCAAACTCGCCGTGAGAAGGGCGCAGTCGCGGCGGTTTGAGGTCTGCTGATTTCCCCGGAGTGCTGCTTACTGCCGGCGCCGGCTTGCGCCGTCGCGGCCGCCGCTACGAGAACGGCGTCGCGACGATCTGCAGCGGGTACTCGACCGACCGGCCGTACTGCTCGCCGACGTTGACCGTCCCCGTCATCGACCGCGACGGGTCGACGACGTCGGGTGGCAGCACGACCATCCGCTGCACCGAGTCGACCTCGTCGACCGGCTCGGTCTGGTAGGCGTTGTCGGAGTCGGCGATCAGGTTGATGTGCAGTCCGTGCGTCGCGATGTCGGCGTTCCAGAACTTGCGCGGCCGGCCGTCGTTGATCGTCGTGTCGTGCGGGTCGCCGTCGGACGGCTGCCAGCACACCCGCGGCTTCCACCCGTCGTGGTTCGGACCGCCGGTGGGGTCGGACGGGTCGAAGTACGTCGCCGCCGCACCGGTGTCGGCCGAGCGGCTCTGCAGGTGGATGCCCGGGTCGTTGCCGGTCCCGTCGTCGAAGCACGAGTCGTCGCGGTAGTACGGCGTCGCGATCAGCGAGTAGGCGTCACCGGCCGTGTGCTGCTTCACCGACCAGCGGTCGACGACACCGCCGTTGGGCCCGGCGATCTCCTCCCAGTCGAGCGCGCCGACCGGCCCGTCGAACGTCGGGTCGGACATGTCGATGTCGTTGCAGACGCTCTTCTGCCCCGCGATCCGGCAGTTGTTCGGGTCCGGATTACCGACTGTCACGTCCTGCGGCCCGACGACGGGAATCGGGTCCCCGTCCTGAACTTGCGCGCCGCTCTGCGTCACGTTCCACTTCTGGTTGCCGAACACCTCGTCGTTCTTGCCGTCGATGCTCGCGCCGCTCGGCTGCCACGGGTTGTAGTACTTCGCGACCTTGCCGGCCCGGTAGTCCCACATCACGTAGATGCCGTCGAACGGCGGGATCACGTGCACCCGCAGGTTGTCGCCGAAGCTGATCGTGTCGGGGTAGAACACCTCGGTCTTGATGTTGTTGGTCGACGAGTCCGAACCCCACGCGGCGCGGATGACGCGCACCGGCCCCCAGCGCTCGCCGAACAGGATCGACGAGCCGCCCCAGTTGTTGACCTCTTCCTCGTAGCCGCAGCACGGCGTCGTACCGCTCGGCCGCTGCTGGAACGCGCGCGCCTTCCACTGGTCGATGATGTTCGCGCCGTAGCCCTGCGGCGTGCCGGTGTCGTCGAGGCCGCACCTCGCGTGCGCCGGGCAGATGCGCAGCTGCGTCATCAGCCAGCGGCCGTCGTAGCGGAACGCGTAGCGCGGTGTCGTGACCCACGCGCCGTCGCCCGGCCGGCGCTGCGCGTACGTGCCGTGCGCGGTGCTCAGGGTGTGCGTGCCGTCGGCGTTGATGGTGCAGTACGGGCCCTTCGGTGCCGCGCCGTAGTCGCCGTACGACGACTGCGAGTACTGGAAGACGTCGGCGGTCGCGTCGCGGTTGTAGTGCACGTACGCGTGCTCGGCGTTCCACTGGGCGATGGTCGGCGGCGGCGGGCCGACCGGCTTGCCGTGCGGGTTCAGCTTCTGCGTCGCGCCCGGGTCGGTGTCGGACGACGCCAGCGCGACGTACGCGTAGCGCGTCGCCGTCGGGTTCGACGGGTCTGCCACCGCGACCCGGTACGACGACAGCACGCCGCTCGGCAGCGTCGCGCCGGCCGGCGCGAGGTCGGTGCCGGCGTCGCGCCACATGAACGCGACCTCGTCGTTGTCGTCGAGCCCGCGGATCGGGTCGGCCTGCGCGGAGTAGCCCTTGGCGTTGAGCGCCGGGCTGCCCTTCGCCGGCGCGGGCAGGCACGCGTCGCCGCCCGGCGTCGTCTGCGACTGGTCGGAGCTGTAGCGGAAGCCCTCGCGGTCGAACGCGTAGTTGGTCTCCTGGTCGACGCCGGAGTAGACCGCGAACCCGGACGCGTTGTTGGACAGGAAGCGGGTGAACTTCTCGTCCACCTGCAAGGGGAACTGCACGAACGCGTGCCGCCCCGCGTCCCACCGGAAGCCGACGATGCGGTTGACGTCGGCGCCGATGTTGGTGTTGAGCACGCCGTTCGCCGCGTCGCCGGCGGTGTTGTTCTCGCTCGGGATCCGCGAGCTCTGCACGCAGTTGTGGTCGCCGTTGTCGGACGGGTCGTAGGGGTTCGCGCCCGGGTGGTAGCAGTCGCTCTGCGTCCCCGGCGGGTCGTTGGCCTGCTGGCCGACGGTCGAGCTGTTCAGCGGCGACCCGGGCTCGCGGGCGACGATCTCGGGGCCCGCGGACCACGACGGGAACTGGTTGCCGGTCAGCACGACCGGGTCGACCGAGCGGTCCTGCGCGCTCGTCGGCGCCGAAGGCACGGACGGCACGGACGGCACGGACGGCGGGGCCGCGGTGCCGCCGATGTCGGCGCGGGCGGCCAGCGGGGCGGCGACCGAGAGGACGGCAATCGGGACGAACAGCTTGAGCCGCATAGGGAATCCCGTCGAGCAGGGGTGGTGGGTGGCGCGGCTCACTTCGCCGCCCGGGCCGCGTTACCTGCCAGGTCGGTCGGCCACAATGGACCGGATGTCCCTTCCCCGCCGGTCGCGGCTGCTGGCCGCGCTGCCGCTGCTGCTCGCGGCGCCGCTCTTGCTCGCGGCGCTGGCCGGCTGCACCGGCAGCCACGCCGTCGACCAGGGCGTCAGCGGCTCCAACGGCTACGTCTCCGGCGACGCACTGCTCACGTTCGTCCCGGTCGGGCACCGGCATGCCGTCCACGGCATCAGCGGCACCCTCATCGACGGCGGCCACTTCGACCTCGGGCAGTGGAAGGGCAAGGTCGTCGTCGTCAACTTCTGGGGCCAGTGGTGCGCGCCCTGCCAGGCCGAGGCCGACGGCCTCGAGAAGGTCTACGAGGACAACAAGGCCAACGGTGTCGAGTTTCTCGGGATCGACGTGCGCGACGACCCGGCGAGCGGCCGGGCGTTCGAGCGCGAGCACCACATCACGTACCCGAGCATCGACGACCCGTCCAACCTGCTCGCGCTGCGGTTCGCCGGCCTGACGCCGAACGCGACGCCGACCACCGTCGTACTGGACCGCTCCGGCCGGATCGCCGCCCGGCAGAGCGGCGAGATCCTCTACACGCAGCTACGCGACCTCGTCGCGCACCTGCTCGCCGAGCCCGCATGACCCTCCACGTCGTCGCCGACGCTGGTACCGCGTTCGGGCACGCGGCCAGCGGCTCGCTGCTGCTCGCGATCCCGGTCGCGCTGCTGGCCGGGCTGGTGTCGTTCCTGTCGCCGTGCGTGCTGCCGCTGGTGCCCGGCTACCTCTCCTATGTCACCGGCCTGTCCGGCGCCGACCTCGCGGCTGAAGCCGATGAGGACGCGCCGAAGCGGCGCTGGCACGTGTCCGGCCGCGTGCTCGCCGGCTCGGCGCTGTTCGTGCTCGGCCTCGCGGTCGTCTACGTCAGCGAGGGCGCGTTCTTCGGCCACCTCGGCAACCAGCTGCTCGCACACCCGACCGCGGTCGACCGGGTCGGCGGTGTCGTCGCGATCCTTCTCGGCGTCGCGTTCGTCGGCCTCGTCCCGCGGCTGCAGCGCGAGTGGCGCATCCACCGGCTGCCGCGCGCGGGGCTCGTCGGGGCGCCGTTGCTTGGCATGCTGTTCGCGGTCGGCTGGACGCCGTGCACCGGCCCGACCCTCGCCGTCGTCATCGGCCTCGCCTCCACCGACAACGCGGCGACCGCGGGCCGCGGTGCGTTGCTGACGTTCGTCTACTGCCTCGGCCTCGGGCTGCCGTTCATCGCGACCGGCCTCGCGTTCCGGCACGCGCTCGGCGCGTTCGCCGTCGTCAAGCGCCACTACGGCGTCGTCGTGTGGGCCGGCGGCGGGCTGCTGATCGCGGTCGGCGTCCTGTTGCTCACCGGCGAGTGGGAAGCGCTGTCCCGCGACCTGCGCAACGTGCTCCAGGGCTATACGGCGCCGGTGTGACGCGATGACCGAGACGCTCACCGACGAGACCGCCACCCAGGCGCTGTCGACCGCACCGCAGGGGACGCAACCGGTCGCCTCCCGCAACCGGGTGCGCTCGCTGTGGCGGTCGCTGACCAGCATGCGTACGGCGCTGTTGCTGCTGTCGCTGCTCGCGCTCGCGGCCGTGCCGGGCACGCTGCTGCCGCAGCGCGGGCTCAACCCGGTGAAGGTCGACGTCTTCTTCACCGCGCACCCGTCGCTCGCGCCGTTCCTCGACAAGCTGTCGCTGTTCGACGTGTTCGCCGCGCCGTGGTTCGCCGCGATCTACCTGCTGCTGTTCGTGTCGCTGATCGGCTGCCTGTTTCCGCGGATCCGGCTGCACGCGCGGGCGTTACGACGCAAGCCGCCGGCCGCGCCGAAACGCTTGGAAAGACTGGCAATTCACGACACCTGGGACGCCGACGGCGACGCGCAAGCAGTCGTCGCCAACGCGCGGGAGTCGCTGCGTCGGCAGCGCTGGCGCACCACCGAACTGCGCGAAGAACCCGGCGGCGCCTGGTCGGTCGGCGCGGAGAAGGGCTACCTGCGCGAGACCGGCAACCTCGTCTTCCACGTCGCGCTCGTCGTACTGCTCACCGGCATCGCGCTCGGCGGCCTGTTCGGCTACAAGGGCACCGTGCTCGTCACCGACGGCGGCAGCTTCAGCGACGTCCCGTCGTCGTACGACGTGTTCACGCCCGCGCGGCTCGGGTCGGAGTCGGCGCTGCCGCCGTTCGCGTTCACGCTGCGGAAGTTCACCGCGAGCTACCAGCCGAACGGCGTGCCCAAGTCGTTCCACGCCTACGTCGACTACCGCTCGACGCCCGACGCGCCGAGCCGCCCGTACGACGTGACGACCAACCGACCGCTGTCGATCGCGGGCACCGACGTCTACCTCGTCGGCCACGGGTACGCCGTGCACATCCAGGTCCGCGACAAGTCGGGGCGGCTGGTCTACGACAAGGCGACGCCGTTCCTGCCCGACGACGCGATGTTCACCTCGCACGGCGTCGTGAAGGTGCCGGACGGCCTGCCGCGGCAGCTGGGCCTCACCGGCTTCTTCTACCCGACCTACGAGCCCACGCCGTTCGGTGCGCAGTCGTCGTACCCGGGCCCGGCCGCGCCGGTGCTCACGCTCGCGGCGTGGCAGGGCGACCTCGGCCTGACGAGTGGGCGGCCGCAGTCGGTCTACTCGCTGCCGGTCGCGTCGCTCAAGAACATCGGCACCAAGACGATCGGCCCGGGCCAGACGTGGAAGCTTGCCGACGGCACGACGGTGACGTTCGCCGGGGTGAGCCAGTGGGCGACGTTCCAGATCGCGCACGACCCGGGGTCGACGGTCGTCCTCGTCGCCGCGGTGTTCATCGTGTGCGGGCTGCTGAGCTCGCTGTGGGTGCGTCGGCGGCGGATGTGGGTGCGGGCCGTGCCACTCGACAACGCCGGCGGCGTCCGGCGTACCGTTGTGTCGGCGGGTGGCCTGGCGCGCACCGACGCCGACGGATTCGCGACCGAGTTCGAGTCACTGCTGCGACGGATGAAGGACTGACGACCCCGAATGCCGACCGCTGCGCCCGGCGTCAACGTCTCGCTGGCCCACGCGAGCGACCTGCTCTTCACGTGGACCGTGCTCGTCTACGCCGTCGCGATGTTCGGCTACTCGGTCGAGTTCGCGTTCGCCCGCATCGCGCGGTCGCGCGGCGACCAGGCCGGCCGGCCGGAGCAGATCGGGCGGGTCGCGGTCGGGCTCACCGTCGTCGGCTGGCTGCTGCACCTCGGCTCGGTCGTCACCCGCGGCGCCGCGGCTGGCCGGGTGCCGTGGGGCAACATGTACGAGTTCTCGACGATGGTCGCGCTGGTCGCGGTCACCGTCTACCTCGTGCTGCTGCTGCGCCAGCCGGTCCGGTTCCTCGGCGCGTTCGTGATGACGCCGGTCGTGCTCTACCTCGGCCTCGCTGGCACCGTCCTCTACGCGCCGGCCGCGCCGCTGCAGCCGATCCTCAACTCGTACTGGATCAAGATCCACGTCGTCGCGGCGATCACCGCGTCCGGCGCGTTCATGGTGTCCGGCGTCATCACGCTGCTCTACCTGACCCGGACGTGGCTCGACCGCCGGGCGAGCATGGGCCCGGGTACGGCGGCCGCGGTCGAGTACCACGGCTTCGCCCGCTGGCTGCCGTCGGCCGAGCGCCTCGACCGGCTGGCGTACAAGGTGATCGGCTTCGCGTTCCCGGTGTGGACGTTCGCGATCATCGCCGGCGCGATCTGGGCGAAGTACGCGTGGAGCCGCTACTGGGGTTGGGACCCCAAGGAGACGTGGTCGTTCATCACCTGGGTCGCCTACGCCGCGTACCTGCACGCGCGGGCGACGGCGGGCTGGCGGGGCCGGCGCGCGGCCGTGCTCTCACTGGTCGGCTTCGGCTGCCTGATGGTCGACTACTACGTCGTCAACACCGTGATCAGCGGCCTGCACAGCTACGCCGGCGTCAACTGAGCCGCGTTCTCGCGGCGGCCGGGTAGGTCGGTCCCGACAAGATCATTGCGCTCTCTGCTGGCCGTCGAGCGCCGAAATGGCTGGCTCAGGTCGCGATGATCTTGGCGCGGGCCGGCCGCGGATACGCGCGCACGCGCGGTTAGTCAGCGCGTGAGATGGCTACAGCGACGTGTGCCGCTGACAAGTCGGAGGAGGCGAACGCTCAGCCGACGACCGACTGGACCTCGTCGTCTTCGAGCGAGGAACGCGGGGCCGGCGCGGCCGCGCCGTTCTCCTCGCCGCGCAGCAGCGCCCGTACTTCGCTCTCGCGGAACCGACGGTGCCCCCCCGGCGTACGGATGCTGCTGATGCGCCCCGCCGCGGCCCAGCGGGTGACCGTCTTGGGGTCCACTCGGAACAGGCTGGCCACCTCGCCGGGCGTCAACAGCCGCTCTCGTGTCTCCACAGTGTTTCCCCCTCGTTCGGGAGCGTTGCTCCGGTGAGCAAAGTATCTACCCAGAGATAGCGGCCCCGTCAGGCGTTTCGCACAAAAGTACCGACGTTTCGCGCCGAGTGGGCGGTTCGCGCGAAACCACCCGGCTCTAGTCCTCCTGAGCTATGGACGCACCAGGGCCGGTCCGGTGAGCCTTCGGAGTTGTTCGCGTCGTTTTCGTCCGATTGATCTTCGGGGGCAATTGTGTACCGATTCCGTCCTGCGCTCGCGGTCACCGCGGTACTCGCCGTCGTCACCGCCGCGGCCGCGCCGGCTCTCGCGTCGGCCTCCTCCGCACCGGCCCACGGCGCTGCCTCCTCCGGGCTACGGCTGTTGCACGTCGAGCTCGGCGGGCACGCCATCAGCGCCGGTGAGATCGCGGCGCAGGCGAGCAACGCGATGAGCCCGCACGTCGCCCAGATCGTGGTGACGCCGGCCGCGCTGGACGGGACGACGTACGGCCAGCAGACCGTGACGCCGGCCAGCTCGCCGGTCACGGTGCCGAGCGGTGCGCAGACCGCGACGATCCCGGGCGGTCTCGCCAGCCTGACCGGCCCGACGTTCTCGGTGACCGCGAAGGACGGTACGACGGTCCTCACCTCGGCCGTGCTGAAGGCGCTCGGCTCGCTGTCGGTCGGCCCGCTTCCGGTGTCGCTCGACGCGACCGCCGCCTCGCTGACCAACACCGCGGAGGTCACGGCGTCGCAGGCGAGCGCGGAGAAGTCCGTCGTCCTCGGCAACCTGGCGCTGCCCTCGGTCGCCGGGCTGCTCAGCGCGCTGAACATCGACCTCGGCACGCTGACGAGCCTGCTCACCCAGGCCAATCTCGGCCAGCTCGCGCAGCTCGTGGGCGGCACGGTCACGTCGCTGAGCGCCGCGGTCACGAGCGCGGCGAACACCGTCGCGGCGCTGCCCGGCAACGTGCCGGTGCCCTCGACGCTGACGGCCGCCCAGGCCGCCCAGGCGACCGACGACGCGGCCAAGTCGGCGGCGGACTCGGCGTACACGACCTCGGACCCGACCTTCACGACGCTGTTGAACACCGCACTGGCGACCGCCGTACTGCCGCTGGGCACCCCGTCGCTCGTGGGGACGTCGCCGCAGCAGTTCCTGGCGCTGAGCACCACGCTGACGTCGATCCTCGACGCGGCAGCGCACGCCGGCACGCCGGGCAGCAGCTCGACGCCGCTGAGCGACCAGGCCAACGCCGACGCGGCCGCCAAGACCGCGGCGGACGCGCTGGCCAGCGCGATCGACACGCTGACCGCCGCGATCCAGGCACTCGTCACGGCGGTCCAGAACGCGGTCAACGCCAGCAACGACCCGCTCGCGTCGCTCGGCAGCATCAGCGTCACGACGAAGGCGGTCGCGTCCGCCAACTCGCCGGCGCCGGTCGCCGAGGCGAAGATCGGCACGCTGAACATCCTCGGCGCGATCACGCCGCCGGCCGCGCTGACGTCGACGCTCAACGGCGTCCTCGCCCAGCTTTCCGGCGTACTCAACAGCGTCGCCGGAATCAGCTTCACCCCGCCGTCCGTCGCGGTCGGCGTCGGCCACACCTCGCGGTCGGTGAGCGGTACGGCGCACCTCGCGACGGCCTCGATCACCGGCGTCACGATCACGCTGCCGAAGCTCACGCTGCCGACCAGCTTCCTGAACCTCGCGGCCCGGAGCGCGAAGGGCGCGTCGCCGCGGGCAACGGTCCCGACGACGGTCGTCACGAACGGGGGCACGGTCGAGGTCGGCACGCTGTCGGAGAGCGCGTCGTACACGCCGGCGGTCACCGGCTCGGCCGGCGCGCCGGGGTCGGGCAGCAAGACGCCCAACCTGGCCGGCACCGGCATGAGCTACTCGCTCCCGGTCGCCGCTGCGCTGGTGGTCATGTCCGGTCTGGCGCTGCTGCGCCGCCGCCGGGCCGCCACCGCCGACGTGGAGGCCTAAGCTTCTCGACGTGCCCAAGCCCGCCACGCGTGCGTTCCTGACCTACAACGCGTGGCGGCTCGGGCTGTTCGCGGCGTGCGTGTTCCTGCTCGCGCTCGCCGGGCTGGGCGGCTTCGTCCTGGGGATCGCGGCGCTGCTGCTCTCGGGCGTGCTGTCGTACTTCCTGCTCGACCGGCAGCGCCGGGCGCTAGCCGAAGAGCTAGGTCACGCGGTCGACCGCGGCCGCCGCCGTCTGGCGGAGCGGACGGCGCGCGAGGATGCGTACGTCGACGAGCTGCTCGCGCGGCAGGAGGCCGGCGAGCGCGAGGTCACCCGGTCGGACAGGTAGCTGCAGCGCCGGCCCGGGTACGTACCCTCCCGGGCCGCGAACGTCAGGAGAGCCGCGTGCGTGACCGGGTGCTCGTCGTGGACGACGCCGCGCACCTCCGCGACCTGTTGACGCTGCTGCTCGACGTCGAAGACGACTTCGAGGTCGTCGGCACCGCGGCCGACGGCAAGCAGGCGCTGAGCATCGCGGCCGGCCTCGCGCCGGACGTCGTCCTGCTCGACCTCGCGATGCCGGTCATGGACGGGATGGCCGCGCTGCCCGAGCTCCGGCGGCAGCTCCCCGACGCGCGGATCGTCATCTTCTCCGGGTTCGAGCACCAGGCGCTCGCCGAGCAGGCCCTCGCGGCCGGCGCCGACGACTACATCGAGAAGGGCATCAGCGTCACCCACCTGGTGGAGCGCCTCCGCGAGCTCCGCACCCACCCCCACCCCGGTTGAGGGCGACGTAACTCGTCTACACAGCCGCTGAGAAGACGAGTTACGTCGCACTCGACGGGATGGGGGACACAATGGGTGGGTGAGCCGGGCGACATTGGAGAAGCGGCCCGGCGACATCGCCCGGATGTTCGACGCGGTCGCGGAGCGCTACGACCGCACCAACGCGGTCATGACGTTCGGCCAGGAGCGGCGCTGGCGCCGGCTCGTCGCCGCGGCCCTCGACGTCAAGCCCGGCACCCGGGTCCTCGACCTAGCCGCGGGCACCGGCGCCTCGTCGCTGCCGTTCGTCGCGGCCGGCGCGCACGCGGTCGCCTGCGACTTCTCGCTCGGCATGCTCGACGTCGGCCGTCGGACGCACCCGGAGGTGACGTTCGTCGCCGGCGACGCGCTGCGGCTGCCGTTCGGCGACGGCGCGTTCGACGCCGTGACCATCTCGTTCGGGCTGCGCAACGTCGCCGACGTCGCGACCGCGCTCGCCGAGCTCGCCCGCGTCACCACGCCGGGCGGCCGGCTCGCGGTCCTCGAGACGTCGCACCCGCCGTCGCCGACGCTGGCCCGGCTCAACCGGGTGTACGTCGAGCGGGTCATGCCGGTCCTCGCCCGGCCGTTCTCCTCCGACCCGGCGGCGTACGGCTACCTCGCCGAGTCGGCCGGCGCCTGGCTCGACCAGGACCGGCTCGCGGCCGCGATGCGGGCCGCCGGGTGGGGCGAGGTCGGCTGGCGCAACCTGCTCTTCGGCGCGGTCGCCCTGCACGTCGCCCGCCGTCCCCGTTGACCGTGAGTCCCCGCTAGACTTTCGGCAGACTTGTGAACGCATTCACAAAACTCCCCGGAGCGCTGCCGTGACCGCCCCCGCAGGCAACACCGCGTACGACGCCGACGTCATCGTCGTCGGCGCCGGCCCGGGCGGTGCCACCGCGGCGTACCACCTCGCGCAGGCGGGTGTCGATGTCGTCGCGCTGGAGAAGGCGACCTTCCCGCGGGAGAAGGTGTGCGGCGACGGCCTGACGCCGCGCGCGGTCAAGCAGCTCGTCGCGATGGGCATCGACACCACGCCGGAGCAGGGCTGGATCCGCAACCACGGGCTGCGGATCCTCGGCGGCGGCATGCGGATCGAGATGCCCTGGCCCGACCTCGCCGCGTACCCGTCGTACGGGCTGGTCCGGCCGCGGCAGGACTTCGACGAGATCCTCGCGCGTACGGCGCAGAAGGCCGGCGCGCAGCTCTACGAGAACACGACGGTCACCGCGCCGATCCGCGACGAGCGCACCGGTCGCGTCGTCGGCGTCGAGACGAAAGACGGGCGGGATTTCCGCGCGCCGCTGGTGCTCGTCGCCGACGGCAACTCCTCGCGCTTCTCGCTCGCGCTCGGGATTCACAAGCGCGACGACCGGCCGATGGGAGTCGCGTACCGGCGCTACTACCGCTCGCCGCGGCACGACGACGACTGGCTCGAGTCGTGGCTCGAGCTGTGGGACGGCACGCCGGGCCAGAGCCGGCTGCTCCCCGGCTACGGCTGGATCTTCG
>JAVEEI010000141.1 GCA_030840525.1 Frankiaceae bacterium | reverse complement strand
CCGGCGCCGCTCGCCGCCGGAGAGCGTGCCGACGACGGCGTCGGCGTCGATCCCGTCGAGCAGGCCGGACAGTACGGCGCGGATCCGCGCGTCACCGGCCCACTCGTGCTCGGGCCGGTCGCCGGCGACGCACCGAAGCACCGAAGCGCCGGCGGGCAACGCGTCGTGCTGGGCGAGCCGCCCGACCGTCGTGCTGCCGGCGTGCGTCACCCGTCCGGTGTCGGCGTCTTCGTGCCCGGCGAGGATCCGCAGCAGCGTCGACTTGCCGCCGCCGTTGCGCCCCACCACGCCGATCCGGTCGCCGGCCGCGACGCCGAGCGAGACGTCGTGCAAGACCGTCGTCGTGCCGTGCGCCTTGCCGACCGACTCCAGGTTGACGAGGTTCACGCCGGCGCGCTCTCGCCGGTGACGACACGCGCGCCGGTCACCGGCCCGGTCGCGCGCCGTACCGTCCGGCAGACGCCGAGACCGGCGAGTGCCGACGCGATCCGGACCGACTCGGCCGACGAGCGGGCCAGCAGCGCAACGGTCGGCCCCGATCCGGATACGACGCCGCCGACCGCGCCGAGCTCCCGGCCCGCGTCGAGCACCCGGGCGAGCTGCGGCCGCAACGACAGCGCGGCCGGCTGCAGGTCGTTGGCCAGCGCCATGCTCAACGCGACCACGTCGCCGGCCCGCAGCGCGGCGAGCACGCCGTCGGGCGCGGGCGACTCCGCCGTAGCCGGAGCCGGAGCGGCCGCGCGCAGCCGGTCGTACTCGGCATACACGGCCGGCGTCGACAGGCCGAAGTCGGCCAGCGCCAGCACCCAGTGGTAGTCCCCGACGGCGAGTACCGGCGAGATGACTTCGCCGCGGCCGGTGCCGAGCGCGGTCCCGCCGGCGAGCAGGAACGCGACATCGCTGCCCAGCCCGGCGGCCAGGCCTTCCAGCGTCGTCCGGTCGAGCGACGAGCCCCACAGCGAGTCGGCCGCGACCAGCGCGGCTGCCGCGTCGGCGCTGCCGCCGGCCATCCCGCCGGCGACCGGAATTCCCTTGCGAATACTCACTTTCAGGTGCGGCTCGCGACCGACGACGGCCGCGGCCGCGACGACCGCGCGCGCAGCCAGGTTCTCGTCGTCGAGCGGTACCTCGCCCGCGCCGTCGCCGACCACCGACACCGACAGCCGGTCGGCGGCCTCGACGGTGACCTCATCGTAGAGCGAGACGGCTTGGTAGACGGTGACCAGCTCGTGGTAGCCGTCCTTGCGCACGTCGCCGACCGATAGGTGCAGGTTGACCTTCGCCGGGACCCGGACCGTGACCGAACCCGGCCCGGGGAAGCGCGGCCGCAGCGGCGCCCCCCGGTTGCCACTCAGAGCGCGCACCTCACCCTGCCGATCCTACGGACCCAATGTGGCGGCGAGCCGGGCGAAGTCGCCGACCGACAGCGACTCCCCGCGCGCGAGCGGGTCCACCCCGGCCGCGCGCAGCACCCGCTCGGCCTCGACCGGCGACCCGGCGATCCCGGCCAGCGCCGCCCGCAGCGACTTGCGCCGCTGCGCGAACGCGGCGTCGACGACAGCGAAGACCCGCTCGCGGCTCACGTCGTCGACCGGCGGCTCCCGGCGCCGTACGGCGACCAGCGCGGAGTCGACGTTGGGTACCGGCCAGAACACGGCCCGCGGCACCGACCCCGCGCGCCGTGCGTCGGCCCACCACGCGACCTTCACCGACGGGACGCCGTACGTCCGGGAGCCCGGCGGCGCGACGATGCGGTCGGCCACCTCGGCCTGCACCATGACGAGGCCGTGCCGCAGCGACGGCCAGTGTTCGAGCGCGCGCAGCAGCACCGGCACCGCGACGTTGTACGGCAGGTTCGCGACCAGCGCGGTCGGCGCCGGCCCGGGCAGTACGTCGACGGTCAGCGCGTCGGCCGTGACGACGTCCAGCCGCTCGGCGACGTGCGGCGGCGCGTACGACGCGACCGTCCGCGGCAGTTGCCCGGCGAGCACCGGGTCGACCTCGACCGCGACGACGTGCGCCGCTGCCGCGAGCAGCCCGAGGGTGAGCGAGCCGAGCCCCGGCCCTACCTCGAGGACGACGTCAGCGGGGTCGAGCGCCGCGGTCCGCACGATCCGGCGGACCGTGTTGGCGTCGACGACGAAGTTCTGGCCCCACTTCTTCGTCGGCCGGACGCCGAGCTCCGCCGCGAGCCGCCGTACGTCGGCCGGACCGAGCAGCGTCACCCGTCAGGTATAGAGGTAGTGCCCGCAGGTCGGCCACGGCGAGTCGCCGGAGCGGCGGTAGAGGATCTGCGCGCGGTAGGTCTGCTCGCTCGACGACGCGTCGATCGGGTCGCCGCTGCCGCCCACGCCCTGCCAGGTGCCGATCGTGAACTGGTAGAGCCCGCGGAACCGGCCGTCCGACGAGACCGACCGCGGGTTGCCGCCGGACTCGCACTGCGCGAGCGCGGCCCAGTTGAGACCGTCGGCGGTCGGGCTGTAGCGCGGCTTCGCCCGGGTGCCGACCTCGACGTGCTGCGGCACCGACTTGACCCTGATGACCGAGCTGACGAGCACGCGGCGGACCAGCTTGTGGTTCTTCCACATGAGCCGGTAGGTGTTGACCCGCACGCCGGGCGAGCCGTAGCGGGTGACCTTCGACTCGCCGACGTACAGCGCGGACGACTTCGCCGTGACGGTGCGGAACGGTACGACGACCGACTCGCTGACCATCTTCTGCGACACCCGGTCGACGGTGACCACGAGGCCGGTCGTCGGGTAGAGCGAGAGCGGGACGCTCAGCCGGTCGAGCTTGCCGGTCCGCACCTTGAGGTCGCGCAGCAGCGTGCGGACGTCGGGCGCGGTCGTGTCGGTGGTCAGCCGGCGGCCGTCGACGAGGACGCTGACGTGCTGCGGCAGCCGGACCGTGAACGACAGGCCCTGGCGCGGAATGCTCAGCGACCGCGACGCCGACAGCCACTCGCCGTCGCTGCGCAGGCCGAGCTGGTCGAGCGCGTCGTCGACCGACAGCGCGGTGACCCAGACCTGCCGGGCGTGGCCGTTGACGGTGACCGTGACGGGGCGGCCGTGCCGGACGACGACCTGCGAGCCGTCGTGCACGGGCGCGGAGAGGTCGGGGGCGACGGCGTCGTGCGGCCCCACCGCCAGGTGTGCCTTGCGCAGGACTCCGGCGACGTTGCCGGCGAACGTCCGCACCGACAGGTGCTGGCCGTCGACGTCGAGCCGGACGGTCTTGTCCATGATCGCGAACGCGGTCGCGCCGCCGCCAAGGGCGAGCAGGACGACCGCGAGCAAGGCAATGGTCAGCGGTGAGCGGCGCACAGTTCTCCGAGCGTCGAGCCATCCGGGCACGGGCGTCCGCACCGCCTGGAAAAGGGCGGTGCAACCTGGGTTGCCAGGCTCGCGGCGCTGCCGCGGGAGGCCAGATCCGGCCGCCAAGTCTTCGTCGAGGGTAACGACCGGTGCGATGACTAGGCAATCCGGGTCAGCAGAACTAGGTGACGGGTCACAAGGGCGGGCGCGGCCGGTTGTGACTTACTCCTAAGCCCAGCCGAAGACGCGGGCGGCGGTCGCGGTCACGGCGTCGGCGACCTCGCCCACGTCCACGCCGCGGATCTCGGCCAGCGCGGCCACCGTCAGCGGGACGAGGTACGGCGCGTTCGGCCGGCCGCGGTAGGGCATCGGGGTGAGGAACGGCGCGTCGGTCTCGACCAGGATCAGGTCGGCCGGAGCCACGGCGGCAGCCTCGCGCAGGTCGGCCGCGTTCTTGAACGTGACGTTCCCCGCGAACGACATCACGTAGCCGCGGTCGGCGCACCGGCGGGCGAACGCCGCGTCGCCGGAGAAGCAGTGGAAGACCACCCGGTCCGGCGCGCCCTCGCTGTCGAGCACCCGCAGCACGTCGTCGTGCGCGTCGCGGTCGTGGATCATCAGCGCCTTGCCGGACCGCTTGGCGATGTCGATGTGCCGGCGGAACGACTCCTCCTGCCGGCGCCAGCCGTTGTCGCCGGTGCGGAAGTGGTCGAGCCCGGTCTCGCCGACCGCGACGACGTTGGGGTCGGCCGCGAGCTTCTCGATCTCCGCCCAGTCGGCCTCGTCCGCGGCCGGCGCCTCGTTCGGGTGTACGGCGACCGCCGCGTAGACGCCGTCGTACGCCGCCGCCGTCTCGACCTGCCAGCGCGACGTCTCGACGTCGACGCCGACCGTGACCATTCGCTCGATGCCGACCGCGCGCGCCGCCGCAACCGCGTCCGCGACCGGCGTGTCCATGAGGTCGAAGTGACAGTGACTGTCGAGCGCCGGCCGCGGCAGCGGGTCGGGCGCGGGCGGCGGCTCGCCCTCCCGGCCGGCGCCGCGCCGAGCGGGAAACTCAGTCACTCGCCCTGCTCCATCCGCGCGAGCTCCTCGTCGACGACCGACGGGTCGAGCTTCGCAAACAGCGGCGTCGGCGGCGCGACCTCGGCCCCGACCGGGATCGGCTCCGAGCCCCACCGCGCGGCGGTCGAGTAGTCGCCGGTGAGCACCGGGTACGACGGGCCGCCGTCGAGGTCGTCGACCTCGCGCAGCTCCGGGCTCGGCGCGAGCACGCCGTCGCGGCCGAGCAGCGCGTGCACCTGCTGCGCGGTGTGCGGCAGGAACGGCGCGAGCAACGTGTTGCAGTCGCTCACCGCCTGCAGCGCGGTGTGCAGGATCACGCGCATCCGGTCCGGGTCGCTCTCGCGCAGCTTCCACGGTGCGTGGTCGGAGAGGTACTTGTTCGCCTCCGAGACGACTCGCATCGTCTCGGCGATGGCCGCCTTGACCCGCGAGCGGTCGAGGTCGGCGCCGATCGTCTCGAACGCGGCCGAGGTCGTCGCGAGCAGCGCGCGGTCGGCGTCGGTGAGACCGTCGCCGGCCGACGGGATCGTGCCGATGTTCTTCGCGGTGAACGACAGCGTGCGGTTGACGAGGTTGCCCCACGCCGCGACGAGCTCGTCGTTGTTACGGCGGACGAACTCCGACCAGGTGAAGTCGGTGTCGTTGCTCTCCGGCCCGGCCGCCGACAGGTAGTAGCGCAGCGCGTCGGCGGAGTAGCGGTCGAGGAAGTCGCGCACGTAGATGACAACGCTGCGGCTGGACGAGAACTTGCGCCCCTCCATCGTGAGGAACTCGCTCGACACGACCTCGGTCGGCAGCGACAGCCGGCCGAGGTCGCCGGGCGACCCGCCGTGCGCGCCCTCGCCGTCGTAACCGAGCAGGATCGACGGCCAGATCACGCTGTGGAACGTGACGTTGTCCTTGCCCATGAAGTAGTAGGACTCGGCGTCCGGCTCGGTCCACCACTGCCGCCACGCGTCCGCGTCGCCGCTGCGCCGGGCCCACTCGATCGACGCGGACAGGTAGCCGATGACCGCGTCGAACCACACGTAGAGCCGCTTGTCGCCGCGGTCCTCCCAGCCGGGCAACGGGATGGGGACGCCCCAGTCGAGGTCGCGGCTGATCGCCCGCGGCTTGAGGTCTTCGACGAGGTTCATCGAGAACTTCAGCACGTTCGGGCGCCAGTCGGTGCGCGACTGCAACCACGAGCCGAGCGCGTCGGCGAATGCCGGCAAGTCGAGGAAAAAGTGTTGCGACTCAACGAATTTCGGCGTCTCGCCGTTGATCCGGCTGCGCGGGTTGAGTAGCTGCTCGGGGTCGAGCTGGTTGCCACAGTTGTCGCACTGGTCGCCGCGCGCGCCGTCGTACCCGCAGATCGGGCAGGTGCCCTCGATGTAGCGGTCCGGCAGCGTGCGGCCGGTCGACGGCGAGATCGCCGACAGCGTCGGCTTCTCGACGACGTAACCGTTGGCGTGCAGTTGGCGGAACAGGTCTTGCGTCACCGAGTAGTGGTTGCGCGTCGTCGTACGGGTGAACAGGTCGTAGGCGAGCCCGAGACGTTGCAGGTCCTCGGCGATGACGCGGTTGTAGCGGTCGGCAAGCACCCGCGGCGACACGCCCTCGTTGTCGGCCTGCACCGTGATCGGCGTGCCGTGCTCGTCGGTGCCGCTGACCATGAGCACCTTGTTGCCGGCCAGCCGTTGGTAGCGGCTGAACACGTCCGACGGCACCCCGAACCCCGCGACGTGGCCGATGTGCCGCGGGCCGTTGGCGTACGGCCACGCGACCGCGGTCAGGATGTTGCGGGGCATAGCCCGAAGCCTAGTGAGCCGGGCGAGGCGTTTACGTCGCGGCGCTGTAGACGCGGCGGCGGGGCACGCCGTTCTCGGCGGCGACCTGGTCGACCGCGTCGCGCCGGCTCAACCCTCGCTCGACGAGTGCGGCGACCGCGGCTGCGAGAGTTGCGTCGTCGACCTCGGCCGCGCCTGCCGGGGCACCCGCGACGACGACGACGATCTCGCCGCGCACGTCGCCGGCCGCCCACTCGGCGAGCTGCCCGAGCGTCCCGCGCCGTACCTCTTCGTGCGTCTTCGTCAGCTCCCGGCAGACCGCGGCGTCGCGGTCGGCGCCGAATGCGGCCGCCATGTCGGCGAGGGTCGCGCCGAGCCGGTGCGGCGCCTCGAAGAAGACCAGCGTGCGCGGCTCGGCGGCGAGCTCCGCGAGCCGGCGGCGGCGCTCCCCCGCCCGCCGGGCGAGGAACCCTTCGAAGCACCAGCGGTCGGACGGGAGCCCGGCGACCGCGACCGCGGCCAGCACCGCGGACGGGCCGGGTACGACGGTCACCGGCACGCCCGCGTCGACGGCGGCGGCGACCAGCCGGTGGCCGGGGTCGGACACCAGCGGCATGCCGGCGTCGCTGACGAGGACGACGGTGCGGCCGGCCACGAGCTCGGCCAGCAGCGTCGGCGTACGCGCCGCCTCGACGGCGTCGTAGAACGACACGACCCGGCCGGCGACGGAGACGTCGAGCGCGGCCGCGAGCCGGCTGAGCCGGCGGGTGTCCTCGGCCGCGACGACGTCGGCCGTCGCGAGCGCGTCGCGCAGCCGCGGCGACGCGTCGCCGACGTTGCCGATCGGGGTCGCGGCGAGGACGAGGGGCACGCCCGCATCATCCCGCCTCCTACGATGAACCCTGTGTCGAGCGCCGCAACCGTCGCCGGCACCACACCAGCCCCGGCAGCGTTGACCGCCCGGCTGGCCCGGCTACGACCGCCGCTGCCCGGCGGCGGCTGGTGGAGTTGGGGCATCCCGCTGGTCATCACGGCCGTCGGG
Organism: Frankiaceae bacterium; assembly: GCA_030840525.1. Taxonomy (GTDB): domain Bacteria; phylum Actinomycetota; class Actinomycetes; order JAFAQI01; family JAFAQI01; genus BP-197. Next base: position 8,079 of record JAVEEI010000141.1, on the reverse strand, counting down.
CTGTTCCTGCGGCTGTTCCGGATCACGCGGCCGCACGGCAAGGTCTTCGACGAGACCTACTACGCCGGCGACGCGTGGAGCCTGCTGCACCACGGCGTCGAGGTCAACTCGTCAGGCCGGGCGTCGTTCGTCGCGCACCCGCCGCTCGGCAAGTGGGTGATCGCACTCGGCGAGGCGATGTTCGGCAACAACGAGCTGGGCTGGCGGTTCTCCGCGGCGGTCGTCGGCAGCGCCAGCATCCTCATCATCGCCCGGGTGGCCCGGCGCATGTTCCGGTCGAACCTGCTCGGCTGCATCGCCGCGCTGCTGCTCAGCCTCGACGGGCTGGAGTTCGTGCAGAGCCGCACGTCGATGCTCGACATCTTCCTCATGTTCTGGGTACTCGCGGCGTTCGGCTGCCTCGTGCTCGACCGCGACGACGGCCGGCGCCGCGTCGCGTTGCGGCTCGAGCACGGCGACGCCTTGGGCTTCCTCGGCGTACGGCCGTGGCGGCTGGCCTGCGGGGTCTGCCTCGGCGCCGCCGCCGCGACGAAGTGGGACGGCGCGTTCTGGATCCCGGTGTTCCTGCTGCTCGCCGTCTGGTGGGACGCGGGCGCCCGCCGCGTCGCCGGCCAGCACGCACCGGTCGGCAACGCGGTGCTGTACGACGGGCTGGTCGCGCTGGTGCCGTTCGTCGCGATCCCGTTCGCCGTCTACTTCGCGTCGTGGACCGGCTGGTTCCTCTCCGACGGCGTGCACGCCTACGACCACGACAAGTACGTGCACGCCGGGCAGTCATGGATCGCGCACTTCTTCGCGGTGCTGCACGGGTGGTGGGCGTACCACCGCGAGATGTGGGGCTTCCACACGCACCTCGCCGCCGCGCACCCGTACCTGTCGAACCCGCTCGGCTGGCTGCTGCTCGCCCGCCCGGTCGCGTACTTCTACGACGGCAAGTCGCACGCGTGCGGCGCGTCGGCGTGCTCGCAGGAAGTGCTCGGGATCGGTACGCCACTGATCTGGTGGCTGTCGATCCCGGCACTGCTCGCGGTGGCGTGGCGCATGATCGGGCGGTTCGACTGGCGCGCCGCGGCGATCATGTCGAGCTTCCTCGCCGGCTACGTCATCTGGATCTTCGACGAGGCGCAGGTCGTGTCCGGCTGCCATCCGGCCGGCGACTGCCACCGGACGATGTTCCTCTTCTACCTGTTGCCGGACGTGCCGTTCATGGTGCTCGCACTGACGATGGCGATCGGCATGCTGCTCGCGACCCGCGCGGTCCGCACCGTCGGCGAGCTGTTCGGCACGATGGCGACGGCGCAGCACGGGCTCAGCCGGCTGCTCGTGCAGCTACCCGTCCGCAAGACGCTGGCCGCAGGCGCGACCGCGCTCTACCTCGCCGGCGTCACCTGGAACTTCGGCTACTTCTACCCGATCCTCACCGGGCAGGTCATCACGTACGACCACTGGATGGACCGGATGTGGCTCGACGTGTGCGACGCCAGCCCGAAGCGCGACCAGCATCACGAGTCGGCGCCCTGCTGGATCTGACCGTCGACCCGGGCCGGTAGCAACGCGGGGACCCGCCATCGCGCGGTGAGCCGGCGCAGCCCGCGCTCGCTCGCCCACGCGACCGCCAGCACCGTGATCGCGGAGACGCCGTCGAGCCAGTAGTGGTTCGCGGTGAGCACGACGACGAGGAACGTGCCGAGCCCGTGGCCGACCGCGACCACCCACTTCGCCCAGCCGCGACCGCAGCGCACGACCGCAACCGCGATGAGCACCGCCCAGCCGACGTGGATCGACGGCAGCGCGGCGTACTGGTCGGCGAGGTTGCTGCCGACGAACGCGTACACGCTCTGCCCGTAGAGCATCGCGGTGTCGACCAGCCCGGTGTGCCCGATCAGCCGCGGCGGCGCGACCGGCACCATCTCGATCAGCAGCGCGATGCCGGTGAAGATGGCGACGACGTTGCGCCACTGCGGGTAACGGTCGCGGTGCCGCAGCCAGAGCCAGACCAGGAACACCACCATGCCGGTGAGGTGCGCGGTGTCGTAGTAGTAGTTGATCGCGCGGACGAGGGTGTGGTGGCCGAGGACGAGCCGTTGCGCGCTGGTCTCCGACGGCAGGTGCAGCCACCGCTCGGCGGCCCAGACGTCGCGGCCGTGGCTCAGGCCGCCCTGCTCGTGCCCGTGCGTCATCCCGTTCGCGACCTGCCAGAGCGCGAACAGCGCGCACACCAGCCCGGTCTCGAACGCGGCCGCGGCCAGCCACGCCGACCACCGCCGTCGCGGCGCGCCACCTCGTGCGAGGAGGGCGAGCGCGAGCAGTACGGCGGCGGTGACGCTCGCGCTGCGCTCGTCGAGGTGCAGCCACGACACGCCTCGACCCTACGGCGCCTGCTACTGGAACAGCGTCTGCTCCACCGGCATCGGCACCGCGGCGTGCGACGCAACCGCGGGAGCGACCGGCAACGTCATCGTCGCGACCGCACCGCCACCGGGCCGGTTGTGCAGCTCGATCGTGCCGCCGAGACCGTCGACCACCTGCTTGACGATCGCGAGGCCGAGACCGGAGCCTGGCAGCGCGCGCGCCTCGTCCGCGCGGAAGAACCGGTCGAAGACATGCGGCAGGGCGTCGTCCGGTACGCCCGGGCCGCGGTCCGCGACCGTCAGCACGCCGTACGGGTCGAGGTCGACGTCGACGACCGAACCGGGCGGGCTGAACTTGCCGGCGTTGTCGAGCATGTTGGCGACCGCGCGCTCCAGCCGGCTCACGACGCCGCGGACGACGACCGGGCTGGCGTGGCTGCGGAAGGTGACGGTCGGCCAGTGCCGGCGGGCGCGCTCGACCGACCGCTCGACGACCTCGTCCCACGCGACGTCTTCGAACGTGCTCGCCGGCGCGTCACCGCGGGCCAGCTCGACGACGTCGGCGACCAGGCCGGTGAGCTCCTCGAGCTGCGACACGATCCCGGCCAGCAGCGCCTTGCGCTGCGCCGGGCTCAGCCGGTCGACGTCGTGCAACACCTCGACGTTGGTGCGCAGGCTGGCGAGCGGCGTACGCAGCTCGTGACTCGCGTCCACGACGAGCTGGCGTTGCTGCGCGAGCGAGCGTTCGAGCGCGTCGAGCATCGTGTTGAACGACGCGGCCAGCCGGCCCAGCTCGTCGTTGCCGGCCGACTCGATCCGCAGCGTGAGGTCGCGGGTCTCGGCGATCTGCTCGGCCGTCTCGGTCAGCGACTGCACCGGCCGCATCGTGCGCCGGACGACGCCCCACGACGCGACGATGGTGGCACCGAGACCGCCGAGACCGAGCGCGAGGAAGAGCACCGCGAGGGTGTGCAGCTGGCGGTCGACGTCGTGCAACGGCAACGCGATCTGCACCGCGTACCCCGGGTGGCCGCGCAGGCGGGCGGTGATCATCCGGATGTGCAGGCCGCCGTACCGCGCGTCGCGGATGATGCCGCCGCTGCGTCCGGCCGCAACGGCGACGTCGAGGCCGTCGATCGGGAGCGCCTGCCCGCTGACGGCGTACGGCGGTGCCGCGCGGACGATCTGCGCGTACCCGCCGACGTCGCCGGCGCCGGTGTTGACGACGGTCTGCCCGAACGGAACGTCGGTCTCGGTGGTGCGCACCTCGCCGATCTGCCGGCGTAGCTGGTTGTCGATCTGCCCGCGCAGCTCGTGCCGGACGGCGATGTACGCCACCGACACGACCGCGACGATCGTGAGCGTCGCGGCGATCGCGGCCGCGCTGGTGAGCCGGGTGCGCAGCGGCAGGTCGCGCCACTGCTGGTCGGCCTGCTGCAAGCGTTCGCGCGCCGCGGCGTACGCCGACGTCACGGCTCGCTGCGCAACACGTAGCCGACGCCGCGCACCGTATGGATCAGCCGCGGCTCGCCGCCGGCCTCGGTCTTGCGGCGCAGGTAGCCGACGAACACTTCGAGCGAGTTGCTCGTCGGCTCCGACTCCCAGCCCCACACGCGATCCATGATGACGTCCCGCGGCAGCGGCCGGCCGGCGTTGCGCAGCAACAGCTCGAGCAGCGTGTACTCGGTCCGGGTCAGGTCGACCGGGCGGTCGCCGCGGTGCACCGTACGCGCGGCCGGGTCGAGGGCGAGGTCGGCGTACGTGAGCACCGCGTCCTCGCCGTCGTCGTCGAGGGCGGTACGGCGCAGCAGCGCGCGCAGCCGGGCCCGCAACTCCTCCAGCGCGAACGGCTTGGTCAGGTAGTCGTCGGCGCCCGCGTCGAGGCCGGCCACCCGGTCGCCGACCTCGTCGCGCGCGGTGAGCACGAGGATCGGCAGCCGGTCCTTGCGGTCGCGCAACGTGCGGCACACGTCGAGACCGCCGACGTACGGCATCATCACGTCGAGCACCATCACGTCCGGCCGGTGGCCGCTGATCGCCTCCAGTGCCTTCACGCCGTTGCTCGCGGTCTCGACCGCGTAGCCGTCGAGCTCGAGCGCGCGGGTCAGCGCCTCGCGCAGTTGCGGGTCGTCGTCGACGACCAGGACCCGCGCGCTGTCGCTCACGGCCCGGGTCAGCCCTGCGCGTTCGACGCGTCGAGCAGGGTGACCGTGAACGTCTTGCGCTCGGAGCCGCGCAGCACGGTGACGGTCACCTGCTGGCCCGGCTGGTGGCTGCGGATCGCGGCGATCGCGGCCTGCGCGCCGGCGGTCTTCTGGTCGCCCACGGCGACGATGATGTCACCCGCTTTGATGCCGGCCTTCTCCGCCGGACCGCCGGCGAGGACGCTCTGCACGCGGGCGAGCGAGGTGCCGTTGCTGTCGGTCGCGTCGGCGAGCGAGACACCGAGCAGCGGGTGCGTCGCCTTGCCGGTGGCGATGAGCTCCTGCGCGACGACCTTGGCCTGGTCGACGGGGATGGCGAACCCGACGCCGATGTTGCCGGACTGGCCGCCCAACGACGAGCCGGTCGACGCGATCGCGCTGTTGATCCCGATGACCTCACCCGCGGTGTCGACCAGCGGGCCGCCGGAGTTGCCCGGGTTGATCGCCGCGTCGGTCTGGATCGCGTCGATGACCGTCGTCGGGCCGGCCTGCTGGCCGCCGCCGAACGGGTCCGGCTGGCTCGAGTCGCTGGTCTGCACGGGCCGGTTCACCGACGACACGATGCCCGAGGTGACGGTGCCTTGCAGCCCGAGCGGCGAGCCGATCGCGAGGACCGGGTCGCCGACCTTCACCGACGACGCGGACCCGAGTACGGCGACCGGCAGGCCGGACTTGTCGACCTTGATGACCGCGAGGTCGTCTTCCGCGTCGGCACCGACGATCGTCGCGGGCGCCGTCGTACCGTCGTTGAACGTGACGGTGACGGTCGCGCCGCCGCCGGTCGCGGCCGCGATGACGTGGTTGTTGGTGAGGATGTAGCCGTCCTGGCGCAGGATGACGCCGGACCCGGTGTCGCCGCCGCCGTTGACCTGGACGTTGATGCTGACGACCGCCGGCAGCACCTTCGCCGCGACGCCGGCGAGCGACTTCGGGTCGGCCGCGACCTTCGCCGAGGCCGGCGCGACGGTCAGGCCGGCGGCGTTCGTCGGTGTGCTGTTGCCACCGGCCATCTCGGTGCCGACGCCGACCCCGATGCCGCCGAACACCAGCGCGGACAGGCCGGCGGCAAGGGCCGTCGTACGCCAGGGCGTGCGGGGCCGGACCGGGCCGCGCGCCGGGTCCGGCGCGCCGACGCCCCACTCCGACGACCCGGGCAGCGGCATCGTGTCGCCCGGCTCGCTTTCGGTCGGCCAGAACAGGTCGTTGCTCATCGAGGTCCTCCGTGAGTGTCGGGAACCAGGCTCGCGAACCGGGCTGAATGAATTCTGAGACGACCCTCTACGGTGGGTGTGTGACGAGCGACCCGCGCGAGATCGCGGCCGCGGCGGTCGCGTACGCGAAACCGCGGCTGCGTGGCTGGCTGCATCTCGTGACCTCGCCGGTGGCGCTGGCATGCGGCATCGTGCTGACCGTGCTCGCGCCGACCGCGGCCGCGACCGAGGCGGCGGCGGCGTACTCCGCGATGGCGGTGCTGCTGTTCACCACCAGCGCGGTCTACCACCGCGGGCACTGGTCGCCGCGGGTAGAGCGGTATCTGAAGCGGGTCGACCACGCCAACATCTTCCTGTTCATCGCCGGGTCGTATACCCCGTTCGCGGTGCTTGCGCTGCACGGCGACGCGCGGGTCGCGATGCTGGCCGCCGTGTGGTCGGTGGCCGCGGCCGGCGCGGTCTTCCGGCTGCTCTGGGTCGGGGCGCCGCGCTGGCTCTACACCCCGATCTACATCGGCCTCGGCTGGGCGGCGGCGTTCGTCGTACCGCAGCTCCTGCACGGGGCCGGTGCGGCCGCGTTCGTGCTGATCGCGGCCGGGGGTGCGTGCTACACGTTCGGCGGCGTCGTCTACGGGTTGAAGCGGCCGAACCCGAGCCCGCGCTGGTTCGGGTTCCACGAGATCTTCCACGCCTGCACCGTCGTGGGGTTCGTCTGCCAGTACGTCGCGGCCTCGCTGGTCGTGTACCGCGCGGCCTGACGCCGCTTCCGTCGCGCCTGGTACCTCCCTTGCGGACGCATGGTCCGATCTGACAGGGTTGCGCAGGATTTGCGCCCGGCTGCCAGAGGTGGCCGGGTCGTCGTGAACACCCGGGGGATCCCAGCATGCCAGGCACGACCGGTGACGAACTGCCGTCGGTGGGCTTCATCGCCCGCTACCTCGCCGACGCCGCGAAACAACACCTGCCCGCGCGCGGGGTGGTGACCGTGCTCCAGTCCTACCTCGACCGCGGCCTGCCGTGCGAGCTCGTCAGGCAGGCCGTCGAGCTCGCGCGCAACGAGGTGGGCCGCGACGTTCACTCACTGCTGGAGGAGTACGGCGCCCAGGTCCACGGCGGCCCTACAACTGCCTGATCTCCCAGCCCTTCGACAGCCACGAGGTCGCGAACGCCGCGACCGCGACGACCTCGGTCAGCCAGAGGTCGTGCGCGTCGACCCAGCTCCCGCACGGCAGGTGGCCGAACTTGCGCGCGGCGTAGAAGGCACCCGCTACGACGATGGCGCCGGCGCAGCTGCGGTGCAGGGTCTGCCAGAACGCCGGGCTGCGGTGGCCCGGTCGGGCCGGCCGTTTCGCTTCGCGCTCGCCGAAGCAGTAGCTGATGACCGCGAGCGAGGCGATGAACAGAATGGCCGACAGGAAGTGCACGGTCGCGACGGCCGTCTCGCCGAACGCCCGCTGGAGCGGGGTGAGGACGTCTTTCGCCTTGTCCGGCCGGTCGGTCGGGAAGAACGCGACCAGAATGACGGCGAACCCGCCGGCGAGGGTGAGGTAGTTCTCCAGCTCGCGCTGGAATGCCTTGTAGGTCATGAGGAAAACGCCGGTGACCGCGAGCGCGCAGGTGAAGAACTCGCGCATGCCGGAGTAGTAGTACGAGCTGAGTGAGCCGCGCACCGTGCCCCAGTGGCCGCCCGGCAGCAACGCCGTGCCGGCGTAGGTCATGACCGGTAGCGCGATGCCGACCGCGCCGATGAGGACGCGCAGCAGCAGGTAGGACTTGAGGTAGCGGCGCCGGAACGGGTCGTCGAGGTTGGTGCGGTCCGGCGCGTTGGTGGTCGCCGCGTGCCAGCTTGCGGTCAAACTCGCGAATGCCGCCATGACGGAATCCTGGCACGGAGTGCGGGAAACCCAGCGGACGGCGACGCTCGCGGTTGCGTTCGCGTCGCGCAGCCGCTGTTGCTGGCTTGCCAAGCAAGGCCGGTCATCCCATGGCCAAGCGCGCGACGTAAACGCCTGCTGCGACCAGGGGTGCTGACATCGTGACGAAGCCGCTGACGAGGTAGGGCAACCGGCGCCAGCGGCCGACTGTTCGGTGCGGTAGCAGGCGCAGGGTCACCGGTCCGATGACAGCCATGGCGAGCAGCGCGGCACCGAGGGACGCCGCCTCGGCGACGATCAGGGCACGGCCGCCGGCGAGGCCCGCCAACGCCGCAATCTCGCCGATCACGGCAAAGAACAAGACCCCGATCGACAGCGGCTCTGCGTCGTCGGCTTCTCCGGCAAGCCGCCGGCCGTCCAGGGCTGCTGTCACCAGCAG
>JAVEEI010000120.1 GCA_030840525.1 Frankiaceae bacterium | reverse complement strand
CCCGACGATGTCTCCGGACACGATGCTCACCGCGCCGTACTCCCCCAGCGCCCGCGCGGTCGACAGCACGACGCCGTACGCGAGTGCCCACCGGATCGACGGCAGCGTGATCCGCCAGAACGTCGTCCACGACCCGGCGCCGAGGGTCGCGGCGGCCTGCTCCTGCGACGTACCGAGCTCGTCGAGCACCGGGACGATCTCGCGTACGACGAACGGCAGCGCGACGAACGCGGTCGCGAGCACCAGTCCGGGGACGGAGAACAGTACGGCGATCCCGTGTGCGGCGAGCCGGTCGCCGAGCCAGCCGCCGCGACCGTAGAGGGTGAACAGCGCGAGGCCGATGACGACCGGCGACATCGCGAACGGCAGGTTCACCAGCAGGTTGACGAGCCGGCCGAGCGGCATCCGCCGGCGGGCGAGCGCGAGCCCGGCGACGACACCGAACACGACGTCGAGCGGCACCGCGATGGCGGTCACGACGACGGAGAGGTAGAGCGCATGCGTCGCGGCCGGCGTCGACAGCGCGTCGAGCACCGGCCCGACGCCGTGCGCGAACGTGCGGTAGCCGATCATCCCGACCGGCACCAGCAGCAGCACCGCGAGGTAGCCGAGCGCGCCGACCCGCAACAGCAGCCGGCTAGCCACGGCGGCGCGACCGCCGTACGACGAGGTCGAGCGCGGCGAGGGTGACGAGGGCGACCGCGAGCAGTACGACGCTGACCGCCGCGGCACCCGGGATGTCGCCGGACTCGACCCGCCCGGAGATGAACACGGACGCGACCTGCGTGTGGAACGGCAGGTTGCCGGAGATCAGCACGATCGAGCCGAACTCGCCGAGCGCGCGGGCGAACGCGAGCCCCGCGCCGACGGCGGTCGCCGGGCGAATGGCCGGCCACACGACCAGCCGGAACGCCTGCCACGGCCGCGCACCGAGACAGGCCGCGGCCTCTTCGGTCTCGCGGTCCAGCGCCAGCAGGACCGGCTGCACGGCGCGGACGACGAACGGCAGCGTCACGAACAGCAGCGCGAGCAACACCGCCATCCGGGTCTGCGCGACGTCGATGCCGACCGGGCTCCCCGGGCCGTACAGCGACAGCAGCACCAGCCCCGCGACGATCGTCGGCAGCGCGAACGGCAGGTCGATGACGGCGTTGACGAGGCCACGGCCGACGAACCGGTCGCGCACCAGCACCCAAGCGACCAGCACGCCGGTGACCGCGTCGATGACCGCGGTCAGCACGGCCATCGCGACCGTCAGCTCGAGTGCCGACCGGGCCTGCGGTGCCGTCACCGCGGACCAGAAGTGGGTGGTCGCGGCGCGGTCGGCGAGCGCGGCGACGGGGAGGCCGACGAGCAGGCAGAGGTAGAGCAGGGCCGCGCCAGGGCCGAGCGACCCACCCACCTTCGCCGTGAGGCGCGGCCACGGCCTCGGCAGTGCGGCGGCTGCCTCAGCCACCGGCACCGCCGACCGAGTTCACGATCTTGGTGATCGAGCCGCTCGACGGGTCGAAGAACTCCGCGTTCGCCTTCGACCAGCCGCCGAGGTCGGCGATCGTGAACAGCTGTGCCGGCGCGGGAAACTGCGTCGCGTCGAAGTCCGCCGGCACGACCGGCCGGTAGCCGTGCGCGGCGAAGATTTTCTGTGCCGCGTCGGTGTAGAGGAACTGCACGAACGACTTCGCCGTCGCGTTGCCCTTCACCGTCACCGCGACCGGGTTCTCGATGAGGATCGTCTGCGCCGGGGTGACGTAGTCGACGTCCGCGCCGGACTTCTTCGCCGCGATCGCCTCGTTCTCGTAGCTGATCAGGACGTCGCCGACGCCGCCGACGAACGCCGCGGTCGCCTTCGAGCCGCTGTCCGGCTGGGCGACCGTGTGCTTCAGCAACGCGGTGACGTACCCGAGCGCGTCCGCGGGCGACTTGCCGAGCTTCAGCTGGGCGCCGTACGCCGCGAGCAGGTTCCACTTCGCGCTGCCGGACGACGCGACGTTCGGCGTGACGACCTTGACGCCCGGGCGGGTGAGGTCGGCCCAGCCGGTGATGTGCTTCGGGTTGCCCTTGCGGACGACGAGGACGACGACCGAGTCGGTGACCATGCCGTGGTAGGGGTTGGCGTTCCAGCCGGGCGCGACGAGGCCGGCCTTGACCAGCTTGGTGAGGTCGGGCTCGAGCGAGAACGCGACGACGTCGGCCGGCTGCCCGGCGATGACCGCGCGGCTCTGCGCGCCCGACGCGCCGAACGACTGCGCGAACGACGAGCCCTTGCCCGCGGCCGTCGCCTTGAACGCGGCGACCAGGTCGGCGTACGCCTTCTGCGGGGTCGAGTACGCGACGAGGTTGACCGAGTGCGACGAGGTGCTGGCTCCGGCCGCGCCGCAGCCGGCGGTCAGCGAGGCGGCGAGGAGGAGCGGGACGAGCGGAGCGGGAACGCGCATAGCGAACGAGTCTGCGCAACCAACTGCACTTTGTCAACCAACTAACTATGGTTTGCCTAGCGGTGGCAGCCGGGGAAGCGCGCGGAGACGACCGCGGTGCTCCAGTCGAACGTCCCGGGCAGCTTGAGGAACTCGCTGGTGAACCAGAACGTGCAGTCGTCGGTGGGGTCGAGCGTCAGCGCGCTGTAGTCGCCCCACCGCGGGATGATCTGCGAGCCCATCCCCGCGACCGCGACGGTCTCGGCCCGCATCTGGCCGGGCGGGTCGCCGTACAGGCGCCCGGTGAGCGCGATGCTCGGGAACGTCGCCGGCCCGGACAGGCTGTAGCCCATCGCGATGTCGCCGAGGCGGTCCATCGCGACCGAGCCCTCCCACCGCGAGTTGAGGTCGGGCGCGTACGTCGCCTGCTGCTTCGCCTGCCGCGCGACCGCCCACGGGCCGGTACGGCGGGACAGCTCGTACCAGCGGACGCCGGAGACGGCGCCCACCGGGAAGCCGCCCGACGCCGCGTGGTTGACCACCATCGACTCGTGCCCGTCGGCGAACCGCCGGTAGGCGAGCCGGAACATCAACCGGTCACCGGTCGACTCGAGCGCGCTGACGTACCCCGACGGACCGGAGCCCGGCTGCGGGATGCAGCCGTACGCGTTCGGCACCTCGGGCGCCGCGCTGACGAGGCAGGCGTCGTTGTACGGCGCGACCGGCAGCGGGCTGAGCTTGTCGAGGTGGCTTCGGCCCGGGTGCTTCCAGTCGACCGTGAAGCTGAAGACGTTGAGCGAGTTGGCCGCCTTCTCCAGCAGGTACTCCGGCTCGCCCTTCGGCGGCAGCACCCGTCCGTCGAGGTCGGCCGGCATGAGGCTCGCGAGGCCGCCGGGCGCGGTCGCGCACTGCTGCGTCGCCGGCTTGCCCGCGAGCATCGCGGTGCGCGCCATCGCGCAGACGAGCGCGCCCGGGAAGTTGTACGTCATGTAGTAGGCCGCCGGCATGATGCCGAGCTTCGGGTAGTCGTTGATCGAGCCGTACTTCGTGTAGTCGAACGAGTAGCGGTACCAGCCGCCGGTGGCGTCGGCGGTCTTCGAGATCGCGATGCACTCCATCGAGCCATTGCCCGACGAGCCGGTGGAGATGGCGAACTGCGTGACCACCCACCGGTTGGCGAGGTGGTCGAACAGCACGATCGGGTCGCCGTCGTCGTGCGACTGGCAGTCGCCGCCGAAGCCCTGCCACACCTGGTTGGCCGGCACCGGGCCGAGCAGCAGCGCGCCCTTCTTGGAGAACACCGCCATCGCGAGGTTGACCATCTGCACGTACTGCGTCGTGCCGACGGCACCGACCGTGTCCGGCGGCAGGCCGCCCTGCATCAGCACGTTGTAGCCGTGCTCGCCGTCGCTGATCCCGTGGAACGTCGACAGCACCTGCAGCGACGGCGAGGCGGTCGCGCTCGACTGCACCGCCGCGTCTCGGACGTGCGGGCGAGCGGCCGGGACGGCCTCGGGCGGCTCGTGCGAGAAGCCCGGACGGGCCGGCCAGGTCACCCGCATGTCGCGCAACGGCGCGGACACGTCGTTGTGCGCCGACGGCGTCGAGACGACGCGCTGCACGGCCAGCGGGGCGGTGACGCTGCTCGCGCCGGCACCGACCGCCGCGCCGCCGACGGCCGTAGCGGCCGCGACCAGCAGCGCGAGCCGCTGTGGCCGGCGCTGTGGCCGGCGCTCGCGCTCGTGCGTCGTAGCCATCGCCACGCCTCTCCCTCGCTCGGTGACCGTGCTCCCGGTGCATGCTTCGACGCCGCGCCCCGATCACCTATCTGAACGCGGCTCCCGACACCGGGTACTACGTGCCGCCGGCTACGGCGTCACGCCGCCGCTCTCGGCCAGCCGGGCGAGGCGTTCGAGCGACGCCGCCAGCCGTTCCGGCGTCGTCGCCCGGGCCCGCGGGAGGCGGCTGCGGTCGGTCAGCTCGGTCCAGTCGTACGTGTGCGTGACGAGGGTCCGGCCCGCGTCGACCGGCTCCACCTCCCAGCGCCACAGGTGACCCGGCGGCTCGTGCCCCGGGATCTTGGGACGCCACGCGATGAGACGGCCCTCCTCGAACTCGACGACCGTGTTCTCGCGGACGCTTCCCTTCTGCAGGGTCATCGTGAAGACGTCGCCGACGGCGCGGACCCGCTGCCCGGCGGCCGCCTCGCGCAGGTTGTCGTTGCCGTCCCAGCGCGGCTGCTGCGCGGGGTCGGCGATCAGCGCGAAGACGACGTCGGCGGGGGCGGCGATCTCGCGGCTGGCACTGACGACCCGGGTCACGCGACTCATTGTGGTGAGCCGGGCAGGTGCCGGCCAGCCGAGGGCGAACTGCTCGCGGAAAGCTGCCCCGAGCGCAACGGTGGGATGACATGCGTCGAATTGCTTCAGCCGGGCTCGTCGCCGTAACGGCGGGTCTCGCCCTCGTCGGACCGGCCGCCCCGTCGAGCGCGGCGGCGAGCCCGTCGACTCCGGGCGACCCCATCGTGCAGGTGGTGCGGACCGCGGTGGCCGCCGTGGACACGCTGCTGTGCGAGGCCACCGGCAACGCGGTGCTCTGCGGCGGTTAGATCCCGTCGGCCGCTTCCTGCACCGTCCGGGACAGCAGGCAGAACTCGTTGCCCTCCGGGTCGGCGAGCACGACCCAGCTCGCGTCCGGCGGCTGGCCGACGTCGACCGGCCGGGCGCCGAGGCCGAGCAGCCGCGCCAGCTCGGCCGCGCGGTCGGTGCCGTCCGCGCGCAGGTCGAGGTGCAGCCGGTTCTTCGACGTCTTCGCCTCCGGGACCCGGCACACGTCGATTCCGGGCGGCGCTCCGCCCGGCGGCCCGATGCTGACGATGTCGTCCTCTTCCTCGAGCACGTCCCAGCCGAGTACGGCGCACCAGAAGTCGGCGACGAGGCGCGGGTTGACGGCGTCGATGACGATGACCGCGAGAGCGCTCGGCACGCAATCCACTCTGTCAGCACGTGCCTCGGAGTGACATACGTCTCCCGGGTGCTTGCTGCGGTTAGCAGCGGGTAGGACAGCGGGCGTCCCCCCATACGTCACCACCCACTCGGCGGCGCTCGCATGCCGTCGTACAGGAGACCGAACATGTCCAACCTCACCGAACGCGTCGTCGGCGCGGTGAAGACCGCCGCCGGCACGGTGACCGGAAACGACGACCTCAAGCGCGAGGGCGCGCTGCACGCGGAGAAGGCCGAGGCCACCGTCGAGGCGGCCAAGCTCGAGACCGAAGCCGAGCGCGAGCGGGCGCAGGCCGAGCTCGTCGCGCGGGAGAAGCAGATCGAGACCGAGCGGCAGCGGCTCGCCGCCGAGACCGCCGCGGAGCAGCGCGAGCAGCAGGCCGAGATCGAGCGCGCGCACGAGCAGCAGCGGATCGCCGCGACCACCCAACAGCGCGAGGCCGCGGCCGAGCGGTTGAAGGCCGCCGAGGGGCAGCAGGCCGCGCACGAGGTTCGCGCCGCGGCGCAGGACCGCATCGCGGCGGAGCAGGAAGCCGCCCGGCTCGAAGCCGAGGCGCAGAAGGCCAAAGCCACCGCCGCCGCGCTCGACGAGATCAACGAGGAGACGACGTCATGAACGTGCAGACACTTCCGCGCCGGGTCATCAGCACGTACCTCTCGGTCGCGCGGCTACCGCTGAACGCGGCCGCCAAGATGAGCGGCCAGCAGGACAACGAGCAGTGGCCGCCGGCGCTGACGTTCGAAGGCGTCGAGGCGTCGGTCGAGACGGTGCTCGGCTCGCTGCTCCGCGACGACGCGCTGGTCGAGGCCGGCCGGCTCCGGCAGGCGAAGGTCGCGCAGCTGCGCAAGGCCGCGCAGCTCGAGGCGATCGCCGAGTCCGAGCGCGACGTCGCGCAGCGCGAGTTCGCCGAGCGCCGCGACGAGGCCGAGGCGAAGCGCCAGGCAGCCGAGCAGCGCGCGGCGATGCGCGAGCAGCAGATCGAGCGCGAGGCGCAGCAGCGCAAGGCCGAGGCGGACCAGAAGGCGGCGACGAAGGCCGCGGCCGCACGGGAGAGCAAGCTCGCGCAGGACAAGGCGATCGAGCGGCGCGAGCGGGCCGCGACCGCGCAGGCCCTGGCCAAGGAGTCCGAGGCGCTGAAGACGCAGCAGGCCGCGCTCGACGCGGCCGAGACGGTCGAGGTCATCGACGACTCGATCGAAGGTACGAAGCAGGCCCGCAAGAGCAGCTGAACTGCTGAGCGCTCAGTGACCGCGGTCCGCGGTGCGGTCGCGTAGGCATCCCGGCAGCTCGTCGAGCAATTCACGAGCCAGGAAGCCGACGCGACCCACCCGGGCCGCGAGCTTGTCTCCGGCCGCGCCGTGCAGCGCCAGCCCCCAGACCGCGGCGGTCAGCGCGTCGGACGTGCGCGCGGCGACACCGGCGACCGCGCCGGCCAGTACGTCGCCCGACCCGGACGTGCCGAGGCCCGGATTTCCCTTTGGTACGGCGAAAATCTCGCCACCGGGGACCGCGGCCGCATTGTCGACGACCGCCGTGACGCCGTACCGCTCGGCGAGCCGGCGGGCGACCTCGTAGTCCTCGCCGTCGGTGTCGGTCAGCAGGTAGCCGGCCTCGGCCTTGTTGGGTGTGATGACGCAGCTCGGCCCGAGCGCGTCGATGCCGAGGTCGAGTACGCCGCTGGTCGCGGCCATCGCGTCGAGGACGACGACCGGCGGTGCCGAGTCGAGCGACTTCAGCACGTCGCCGACGAGCGCTTTGGTGTGGTCCGGCTCGGTCATGCCGGGGCCGAACACGATCGCGTCGACGTCCGCGGCGAGTGCGGCGACCTGCTCGGCCGCGCGCGGGTCGAGGCCGCCGCCGCCGGTCGTGGGCAGGCCGAAGACACCGGCCTCCGGCATCGCGACGCCGAGCGGTCCCGCGTACTCGTCGCACGTCGCGACGCTCAGCTTGCCGGCCCCGACCCGCAGCGCGGCGAGCCCGGCGAGGAGCACCGCACCGGGAGTGCTGCGCGCACCGCCGACGACGAGGACGGCGCCGCGCTCGTTCTTCGTCGCCTCGCCCTCGGGCGGGTCGAGCGGCCAGCGCCGCGCGAGCAGGTCGTCGGTGACGACCGTCGGCTCAGCCATGCGCGGTGAGTGGTGCGTCGTCGCTCCGCAGCGCGGTGGTGTCGTTGAACGCGTCGAGCTGCATGCCCATCCCGTCCGGCCGGGACTCGTACGACGTGAGCGAGCAGTTGCGCAACTGGTTGGAGTACGACGCCGCCTCGTCCGGCGTAAGGCCGTCGAGCACGTAGCGCGCGAGCAGGATCGGTACGTCGTGCGTGACGACGAGGACGCGCTCGCCCGGCAACGTCAACCGCGTCTCCAACAACCATGCGCGCACCCGCATCGCGACGTCGGCCCACGACTCGCCGCCGCTCGGCCGGTACCAGAACTTGCCGACGTAGTCGCGGCGCGCGGCCTCGTCGGGAAACTGCGACTTGAAGCCGGCGCCGGTCAGCCGGTCGAGGACGCCTTGCTCGCGGTCGCGGACCCGCTCGTCGACGGTGACCGGCAGCTGCGCGAGCCCGGCGGTCTCGAGGATCAGCCGCGCCGTCTCGCGGGTGCGTTGGTACGGCGAGACGGCCACGTGCGTCGGCATGCGCTCGGCCGGCTGGTCGGCGAGCCACTTGCCGAACGCGACCGCCTGCTCGACACCGTTGTCGGTGAGCTCGACGAGCGCGTCGTTGACGTCGATGTCGAGCCGCAGCGCGCGCGCTTCACGGGCCGCCGTGTTGGCGACGTTGCCGCGGCTCTCGCCGTGGCGCACGAACCACAGCGCCTGCGGCCAACCGGGTCTCGCCACGCAGCCGACGTACCCGTCCGTCGTGGCCGGGCAAACCGGCTCAGGCGGCGGGACGGCGCCGCTGCGGCGGGCGCGGCCGGCGACCGGCGGGACGCTTCGCGCGGGCCGGCCGGTCGGCCGTGACGACACGTCGCTCGGGTGCGGGAGCGGGCACCGGCGTACCGGACTCGGCGATCGCGCGTACGGCGCCGTGCGCCGGCTGCACCGCGACCGACAGTGGCGTGACCCGCGCATCGGCGTGCAGGCGTTGCATGTCGCGCCGCTGCTCCGGGAGCACGAACGACAGCACCGTGCCGCTCGCGCCGGCGCGCGCGGTGCGGCCGGAGCGGTGCAGGTAGTCCTTCGCGTCGTTCGGCGGGTCGAAGTGCACGACGAGGTCGACGTCGTCGACGTGGATACCGCGCGCGGCGACGTCGGTCGCGACGAGCACGCGCACCGCGCCGCTGGCGAAGCCGTCGAGAGCGCGGAGCCGCTGGTTCTGGTTGAGGTTCCCGTGGATGGCCGCCGCGTCCACCCCCCGGGTGCGGAGCTGGCGAGCGAGCCGGTCGGCACCGTGCTTGGTCCGGACGAAGAACAGCGTTCGCGCGGGGCGACCCGCGATCTCCGCCGCCACGGCGACCTTGTCGTCGTTGCGCAGCAGGAACACGTGGTGGTCCATCGACTCGACCGTTGCCACTGCGGCGGCGACGGCGTGGACGGCGGGGTCCGAGAGGTAGCGCGTCACCAGGCGGTCGACGCCGCGGTCGAGCGTCGCGGAGAACAGCAGGCTCTGCCGGCTCGCGGGCGTCGCATCGAGGATGCGCGTCACCGCGGGCAGGAAGCCGAGGTCGGCCATGTGGTCAGCCTCGTCCAGCACCGCGACCTCGACCGAGGTGAGTCGAACGGCGCCGCGCTCCATCAGGTCGATCAGGCGACCGGGAGTTGCAACGACGATGTCGACACCGCGTCGGAGTGCGTCGATCTGACGGCCCATCGGAGCACCGCCAAACACGGTGGTGACCCGGAGCCCGGTGGCGCCGGCGAGCGGTCCGAGCTCGTCGGCGACCTGCCGGGCGAGCTCACGGGTCGGAACGAGAACGAGGCCACGCGGCGCCGACGCTGCCCGGCGGTCCTTGGTGGCTACCAGCCGGGTGAGCATCGGGAGGCCGAAGGCGAGCGTCTTGCCCGAGCCGGTCTGGGCCCGGCCGAGGACGTCGCGGCCGGCCATCGCGTCCGGCAGCGCGCGCGCCTGGATCGCGAACGGGGTGGTGATGTCCCGGGTGGCGAGGGCGCGGACCAGTGCGGCCGGCAGGCCGAGCTCGGCGAAGCTCATCGGCTCGGGAGCGGGTCGCTGCAACGCCGCCGCGAGGGCAGCGTCGAGCGCAGAAGCGCTCGGGTTCGAGCTCGTCCTGTTCGTGGCAGCCGCGGGTGCCGATCGTTGCGGTTGAGCGCGACGGCGGGATCGATGACGGGTGGGGGCGCGGTGGGGCGCGTGCGAAGGCAAGGTTGCTCCAGTGCTTGAGGCCGCGGCGTACGAGCGGCGCGCCTCGAGGGAGCGATCAACTACGTGCGACCACGCGGACGGCTCGTCCGCGGAAGATGCGGCAGTTCGCCGCGATGTCCCCAGGCTAGCAGCGGGCGGCCGATCCGGGCACGGCAGGATCAACGTCGATGAGCGACGACCGGATCCCGTTCGACCGGGCCGCGGACTACTACGACCAGACCCGCGGCGGTGCTGAGCGCGGCCGGCTCCAGGCCGAGGAGGTGGCCCGGTGGCTCCCGACCGACGGCGTCGTCCTCGAAGTCGGCGTCGGTACCGGTGTCGTCGCGCAGGCTCTCGCCGAAGCGGGCCGTTGCGTCGTCGGCGCCGACTTGTCGCTCCCGATGCTCGCCCGCGCGGCCCAGCGGTTGCCCGGCCGGGTCGTCGCCGGCGACGCGCTGGCCCTTCCCATCCGGACCGGGTCGGTGGTCGCGGCCGCCTTCGTCCACGTCGTGCAGCTGTTGCCGGACGTTGCGGCCGCCTTCCGGGAGGCGCACCGGGTGCTGCACCCCGGCGGGCGGCTGGTCGTCGTCTGCGCCCCGGCCGGCCCGCCCGACGACCCGGCCCAAGGGCTCGTCGCCGAGCTGCGCACCTCCCTGGGGTGGGGTCGTGGTGACGAGCCCGATCGAGTCGTCGCCAATGCCGGCGCGACCGGATTCGGACTCGTGCACCGGGAGCGGCTGCAGGCCGGGATCACCGGGTCGCCGGCCGCCCTCGCGGATCGGCTGGAGTCGCGGATCTGGGCCTGGACCTGGGACCTGGACGAGGCGACCTGGCAGGACCGGGTGGTGCCGGTGCTCGACCGGTTGCGGGCGATGCCGAACGCGAGCGAACCGAGGCAGTTGG
>JAVEEI010000035.1 GCA_030840525.1 Frankiaceae bacterium | reverse complement strand
CGTTCGAGGCGGAACTCACGCCCACCTAACGCCTCGAACGTCACAGTCGACGGGGAAGTAGGGGAGTTAGGGCTTGTCGCGGCGGCGTAGGTAGCGCTCGAAGGCTTTCGCGATCGCCTCGCCGCTCGCCTCCGGCAGCTCGGACTCGTCTTCCCGCTGCTCCAGCGACTGCACGTACTCGGCGATCTCGCCGTCCTCGCGGGCCAGCTCGTCGACGCCGTGCTCCCACGCCCGCGCCTGCTCCGGCAGGTCGCCGAGCGGGATGGCGATGTCGAGCGCGTCCTCGGCGCGGTGCAGCAGCGACAGGGTCGCCTTCGGGCACGGCGGCTGCGCGACGTAGTGCGGCACCGACGCCCAGAACGTCACGACCCGGATGCCCGCCCGCGACGCCGCCTCGTGGAACACCGACACGATCCCGGTCGGCCCCTCGTAGCGCGACTTGGTCAGGCCGAGGGCCGCGGCGGTCGGGTCGTCCGACGCGGAGCCGTGCACCTCGATCGGCCGGGTGTGCGGTACGTCGGCGAGCAGCGCGGCGAGACACACGATCGAGTCGACGTCGAGCTCGTGCGCGAAGTCGACCAGCTCGTCGCAGAACGCGCGCCACCGCATGTTCGGCTCGAGCCCGCGCAGCAACACGACCTCGCGGTCGCCCGCATCGGCGGCCACCGAGATCCGCGTCGTCGGCCACTCGATCCGCCGGGTCACGCCGTCGATCAGCCGCACGGTCGGCCGGTTGACCTGGTAGTCGTAGTAGTCCTCGGGGTCGATCGCGGCGAACGGCTTCGCGTCCCACTCGCGCTCGAGGTGCTCGATCGCGCCGGATGCGGCATCCGCGGCGTCGTTCCAGCCTTCGAAGGCAGCGAGCATGGCGCGTTCGCTCACGCCTCGCTCCTCCCCGCCGCCGGCGCGGCGGTCGCGACGGCGTCGACCGCCGCGCGTACCAGCCCGGCGACCAGATCCGGCCACTGCAAGGGTACGTCGTGGACCGCCCCGCCCAGGCGCAGAATGCGCGGCTTCGCGACCACGCTGCGCAGCGCGTCGAGCGCCGCCGCCTTGGCCGCCGTCCACGCGTCGGCTGCGTCGATGGACTCGCACGACACCAGCCAGGCGGGGCAGCGGACCCGCGACAGCACGGCGGTCGCGTCGTAGTCGAGCAGCGTGTCGACGATGCGCATGTGCACCTCGAACGGCAGCCGCGCCCGGGCGAGCCCGTCGTCGCCGACTTCGAAGATGGGGAGTACGGCGGCGGCGAGCTCGGTGCTCCACGTCCCGCCCGGTGCGTGCTGCGAGATCGTCGCGACCAGCTCGTCCGGCGGCAGCGCCCACCGCGGCGGCTCGAGCGTCCGCCGGCGTTCGGCGCGGTCCTCCGGCGAGGTCGCGGTGATGCCGGCGAACCCGCCGTCGACCGCGACCAGCGCGAGGGTGCGCTCCGGGTGCTCGGCCGCGAACGTCGCCGCGACCGACCCGCCCCACGAGTGCCCGACGACGACGGCCCTCGACCAGCCGAGCGCGTCCATCGCGGTCGCGAGGTCTGTCGCGCAGGTGCTCCCGTCGTACGGGCCCTCGGGGCGGTCGGAGTCGCCGTGCCCGCGCTGGTCGACGGCGAGCACCGGCAGGCCGGCCAGCTTCGGCGCGACGAGGTTCCAGAACCGGCGCTGCGAGGCGAGGCCGTGCAGCAGCACGACCGGCGTACCCGAGCCCGGCCAGCGGGTCGCGGCGAGCCGCAAGCCGTCGCCGGGCAGGGCGAGGTCGATCCCGCCGGCCGGCGGGGGCGCGGCACCGAGGACGCGGGAAACGCCGCTCAGCGCGAGCGACCCGACGTGGTGTGCACGATGAGGACGTCGCAGGCCGCGCGGTGGCTGATGTTGGCCGGCACCGAGCCGAGCAGCCGCCCGGCGAGGCTGTTGAGCCCGCGGTTGCCGACGACGCAGAGGTCGGCGTGGTGCTCGTCGATGACCTTGACGAGCACGTCGACCGGGTCGCCGGCCTTCGCGACCGTTTCGACGCTGGTCGCGCCGGCCTTCTTCGCCACGTCGGCGGCCTCGCGCAGGATGTCCTCGGCGGGGTGCGCGCCCATCACCTTGTAGGACTCCTCGCCGAGCTGCTGGGCGGCGCGGCTGGTGTCGCGGCCGGACATCTGCGCGTACGCCGAGACGATCAGCAACGTGGCGTTGGTGTCCGCCGCGACCGCCGCTGCGCGCTCGACCGCGCGGAACGACGACTCCGAGCCGTCGGTGCCGACGAGAATGGTCCGGAAGCTGGCCACCAGGCCCCCTTAGTCGATGCGACGTCGTAGCGACACGATGCGTGCCTGGAACTTATCCGGTCGAGGCCGTGGCGGCACCGCCGGTAGACTCGAACCGCGCTTATGGCCGAATCCACTGCTGAGTCCCTCCTCGCGGCGCTCCGCGAGCGGGTCGTCGTCGCCGACGGCGCGATGGGCACGATGCTGCAGGCCTACGACCTGTCGCTCGACGACTTCGAGGGCCACGAGGGCTGCAACGAAGTCCTCAACGTGACCCGGCCGGACGTCGTCCGCGCCATCCACGACGCGTACTTCGCCGTCGGCTGCGACGCGGTCGAGACCAACACGTTCGGCGCCAACCTCGCCAACCTCGGCGAGTACGGAATCTCCGACCGGATCTACGAGTTCTCGGTGGCTGCCGCGCGGATCGCGCGCGAGGTCGCCGAGGGTTGGGCGACGCCGGACCGGCCGCGCTGGGTGATCGGCTCGGTCGGCCCGGGCACGAAGCTCCCGACGCTGGGGCACACGACGTACGTCGACCTGCGGGACGCGTACGAGACGGAAGTCGCCGGCCTCATCGAGGGCGGCGCGCACGCGATCCTCGTCGAGACCGCGCAGGACCTCCTGCAGGCCAAGTCGGCCATCAACGGCGCCAGGCGCGCGTTCGCGGCGGCCGGCGTGCGGCTGCCGCTGATCGCGCAGGTGACCGTCGAGACCACCGGCACGATGCTGCTCGGCAGCGAGATCGGCGCGGCGCTCGCCGCGCTCGAGCCGCTCGAGATCGACCTCATCGGGCTCAACTGCGCGACCGGTCCGGCGGAGATGAGCGAGCACCTGCGGTTCTTGTCCCGGCACGCGCGCATCGGCCTGTCCTGCATGCCCAACGCGGGCCTGCCGGAGCTCACCGCCGACGGCGCGCGCTACCCGCTGACACCGGCGCAGCTCGCCGACGCGCACGACACGTTCACCCGCGACTACGGCCTCGCGCTCGTCGGCGGCTGCTGCGGTACGACGCCGGAGCACCTGCGTGCCGTCGTCGAACGCGTCGGCGGGCGCGCGGTGACGCAGCGACGGGCCCGGCCCGAGCCGGGTGCGGCGTCGCTCTACCAGCACGTCGCGTTCCGGCAGGACACGTCGTACCTCTCGATCGGCGAGCGCACCAACGCGACCGGGTCGAGGGTGTTCCGCGAGGCGATGCTCGAAGGCCGCTGGGACGACTGCGTCGACGTCGCGCGCGAGCAGACCCGCGAGGGTGCGCACCTGCTCGACGTCAACGTCGACTACACCGGTCGTGACGGCGTCGCCGACATGGCCGCGGTCGCGTTCAGGCTCGCGACCGCGTCGACGCTGCCGCTGGTGCTCGACTCCACCGAGCCGGCCGTGATCGAGGCCGGGCTGCAGATGCTCGGCGGGCGCTGCGTCGTCAACTCGGTCAACTACGAGGAGGGCACCGAGCCGGGCAGCCGGTCGGCGCGGCTCAAGGAGATCGTGCGCGAGCACGGCCCGGCGGTCGTCGCGCTGACGATCGACGAGGAGGGGCAGGCGCGCACCCGCGAGCGCAAGGTCGAGATCGCCGAACGCCTGATCGCCGACCTGACCGGCGAGTGGGGGATGCGCAAGGCCGACATCCTCATCGACGTCCTGACGTTCCCGATCGTGACCGGTCAGGAAGAGACGCGCCGCGACGCGATCGAGACGATCGAGGCGATCCGCGAGATCAAGAAGCGGCACCCCGACGTCAACACCACGCTCGGTCTCTCCAACGTCTCGTGGGGGGTCAACCCGGCCGCGCGGCAGGTGCTCAACTCGGTGTTCCTGCACGAGTGCGTGAAGGCCGGGCTCGACTCGGCGATCGTGCACGCGGCGAAGATCCTGCCGTTCGCGCGCATCCCGGACGAGCAGCGCGAGGTCGCGCTCGACCTCGTCTACGACCGGCGCCGCGAAGGCTACGACCCGCTGCAGAAGTTCCTGCAGCTCTTCGAAGGCGTCGACGTCGCGTCCGCGCGGCAGTCGCGGGCCGAGGAGCTCGCGTCGCTACCGCTGGGGGAGCGGCTCGCGCGCCGGATCGTCGACGGCGAGAAGAACGGCCTCGAAGCCGACCTCGACGAGGCGATGAAGACCGGCAAGACGCCGCTCGACATCATCAACGACCACTTGCTCGAAGGCATGAAGGTCGTCGGCGAGCTGTTCGGCTCCGGCCAGATGCAGCTTCCGTTCGTGCTCCAGTCGGCCGAGGTGATGAAGACCGCGGTCGGCTACCTCGAACCACACATGGACCGTACGGACGAGCAGGGCAAGGGCACGATCGTCCTCGCGACGGTCAAGGGCGACGTGCACGACATCGGCAAGAACCTCGTCGACATCATCTTGTCCAACAACGGCTACAACGTCGTCAACCTCGGCATCAAGCAACCGGTCAGCGCGATCATCGACGCGGCGCAGGAGCACCGGGCCGACGTCATCGGCATGAGCGGCCTGCTGGTCAAGAGCACGGTCATCATGAAAGAGAACCTCGAAGAGCTCAACTCGCGCGGCCTCGGCGACCGCTGGCCGATCCTGCTCGGCGGCGCCGCGCTCACCCGCGCGTACGTCGAGGTCGACCTGTCCGAGCTTTACGCCGGCGAGGTGCGGTATGCGCGCGACGCGTTCGAGGGCCTGCGACTCATGGACGCGGTGATGGCGGTCAAGCGCGGCGTGCCGGGGGCGGCGCTGCCGCAGCCGCGCGCCCGCCGGG
The DNA here is from genome assembly GCA_030840525.1 of Frankiaceae bacterium. Classification (GTDB taxonomy): domain Bacteria; phylum Actinomycetota; class Actinomycetes; order JAFAQI01; family JAFAQI01; genus BP-197. Next base: position 27,410 of record JAVEEI010000035.1, on the reverse strand, counting down.
TTGCCGCGCGCACCGCCGCACCGGACCTGCCCGCCTCCGCGCTGCCGGCCCGTTCCGACGTCGCGGTCGACAACCCGATCCCGGTGCCGCCGTTCTGGGGCGACCGCGTCGTGAAGGGGATCCCGCTCGCCGACTACGCGTCGATGCTCGACGAGCGCGCGACGTTCCTCGGCCAGTGGGGGCTGCGGCCGTCGCGCGGCGAGGGCGGTGCGTCGTACGAAGAGCTGGTGGAGATCGAGGGACGGCCGCGGCTGCGCGCGTGGATGGAGCGGCTGCAGGCCGAGAAGCTGCTCGAGTCGGCCGTCGTCTACGGCTATTTTCCTTGTGTTTCCAAGGGCGACGACCTCATCGTCCTGCACGACGACGGCTCCGAGCGGATGCGCTTCACGTTCCCGCGGCAGCGGCGCGACCGCTACCTCTGCCTCGCCGACTACTTCCGGCCGGAGGACTCCGGCGAGGTCGACGTCGTCGCGTTCCAGCTCGTCACCGTCGGCGCGCGGATCAGCGAGGTCACCGCGGAGCTGTTCGCGAAGGACTCCTACCGCGACTACCTCGAGCTGCACGGCCTGTCGGTCCAGCTCACCGAGGCGCTGGCGGAGTACTGGCACAAGCGGGTCCGCGAGGAGCTCGGCTTCGCCGCCGAGGACTCGCCCGACCTCTCGCAGCTGCTCGCGCACCAGGGCTACCGCGGCTCGCGCTACTCGTTCGGCTACCCGGCCTGCCCCGACCTCGAGGAGCGCGCGAAGGTCGTCGAGTTGCTCGACCCGGCGCGCATCGGCGTCACGCTGTCGGAGAGCTTCCAGCTCGTGCCGGAGCAGGCCACCGACGCGATCGTCGTCCATCACCCTGAGGCGAAGTACTTCAACGCCAGATGACCGGGCCGTCGGTGCGGGCCGTGCTGTTCGACATGGACGGCTTGCTGGTCGACTCGGAGCCGTTGTGGACCGTCGCCGAGACGGAGCTCGCGGCTCGGCTCGGCGGCGTCTGGAACGACGACGTCAAGGCCGCGTGCGTGGGGCACCGGCTCGATTCGGCGGTGCCGATCATCCTCGGCTACTACGGCGTCGAGGCGCTGCCGGCGGTCGTGGACGACGCGATCCAGTTCCTGCAGCGGCGGATGGTCGAGCAGTTCGAGACCGCGCTGCCGCTGCACGCGGGCGGTTTGGAGCTGCTCGACGAGCTGCGTGCGCGCGGGGTCCCGACCGCGCTGGTGTCGTCGTCGTGGCGCGCTCTCGTGGACGCCGCGTTGCGGGTCGTCGGGCCGCGCTTCGACGTCACGCTTGCCGGTGACGAGGTGACCCATGCCAAGCCGCACCCGGAGCCGTACCTCACCGCGTGCTCGCGGCTCGGCGTCGAGCCGGCCGCGGCGGTCGTCATCGAGGACGCGCTCAGCGGAGTACTCTCCGGCGAAGCCGCCGGCTGCCCGGTGGTCGCGGTCCCGTTCGTCGCGCCGATCGAGCCCGCGCCGGGCCGCTGGGTCGTCGACGCCCTCAGCGACATCGACGTCGACTGGCTCCTCTCTCTCCGTCGACTGTGACGTTAGTGGCGGTACTCGGGCCTCGGGTACGCCTCTAACGTCACAGTCGACGAGAGGGACAGAGGGTCAGTCGGTGGCGATTGCGTTGAGGACGTTGAGGTTCGCGGCGCGGTACGACGGCCACAGCCCGGCGGTGAAGCCGGCGACGGCGCCGACGACCAGGTAGGCGACGAGCTGCCCGACCGGGATCGACGTCTGGTCGATGCCCTGCGTGTGCAGCGCCTGCACGAGCGAGGCGCCGTAACCGAGGCCGAGCACGACACCGAGCAGCGCGCCGAAGACCGCGATCACCACCGACTCGAGCCCGATCATCGTCCAGACCTGGCCCTTGCGCATGCCGACCGCGCGGAGCAGGCCGATCTCCCGGGTCCGCTCGAACACCGACAGCGCGAGCGTGTTGACGATGCCGAGCCACGCGATGATCAGCGACAGCACCAGCAACGCGAGTACGAAGCTCAGCACCATGTTGATCTGCCGCTTCTGGTTCTGCTTGAACTCGGACTGGTCGCGCAGCTCCAGCGTCGGCCGCGACTTCAGCACGGCCGCGAGCGCCGTACGCACCTCGCCGAGCCGGTCCGGCGAGGTCGCTTTCAACGCGACGACGATGTCGAGCCGGTTGCGGAAGTTGCGTTCGTACGTCGACAGCCCGATCAGGTAGTGCTGGGCGATGGCGTTCTTCGCGTAGATGCCGCCGACCGTGAGCTGCTGGGTGCCGGTGAGCGCGAAGCTGGCCGCCAGCGTGCTGCCGACGTGCAGGTGCTTGTCGGTCGCGGTCTGCTTGTCGATGAGAACGGTGTTGCCGGCCAGCGACGACGTCGAGCCGGCGAGGATGTCGAGCTTCAACGTGTCGGCGACCGTGCCCGGGGTCACGCCCTGCACCTGCACGGTCGAGCCGCCGACCTTCATCGCGCCGTTGCGGAACGACGTCACCGCGCCGACGCCGGGCACCTTCGCCACGTCGGTCGCGACCGTGTCCGGCACCGGACCGAAGTTCTTCGCGGTGATGATGAAGTCGGCCCCGACACTGTTGTCGATCGCGGCGTTCGCCGACGACACGATCGACGCGGCCATGATGCTCATCGTCGTCGTCAGCGCGATGCCGATCATCAACGCCGACGCCGTCGCGGCGGTGCGGCGCGGGTTGCGCAGCGCGTTCTCCCGCGCCAGCCGGCCCGGCGTACCCCACAGTCGCGGCAGCAGCCGGCCGATCCCGCCGACGATGGGCCGGGCGAGCAGCGGCGACAGGGCGACGACGCCGCGGAACGCCGCGGCCGCGCCGATCCCGATCTCCAGCGCGGTCCCGTCGTGCACGCCCTTCACCAGCAGCGCGATGCCTACGACGAGCGCGGCCGTGCCGATGCGGGTGCGCCGCCGCAACGACGCGCTCGGCAGCACGTAGCTGTCGCTCATCGCGGCGACCGGCGGGATTCGCGACGCCCGGACCGCGGGGACGACGGCCGCGACCACGGTCACCACGAACCCGACGACGATGCTCACCACGACCGTCCGCGGCTGGACCTGAAGCCCAACCGTCACCAGCCCACCGCCGGACAGCACCTGGATCAGCGCGCGCAGGCCGGCCGCGACGAGAACGCCGCCGAGCAGGCCGACCACCCCGGCGACCAGCCCGACCAGCGCCGCCTCGCCGACGACCGACCGCAGCACCTGGCCGCGGCCGGCGCCGAGCGCGCGCAACAGTGCGAGCTCGCGGGTCCGCTGCGCGACCAGCACCGTGAACGTGTTGAAGATGATGAACACCGCGACGAACACCGCGATGAACGCGAATACCAGCAGCAGGATGTTGAAGAACTTCAACTGGTCCTTGAACTTCTTCGACTGGTCGTGCACGTACGCCTTCGCGGTCAGCACCTGCAGCGACGGGTCGTGCAGCGCGGCCTTGATCCGGGCCGCGAGCACCGGCTGGCTCACGCCCGGCGCCGCGGTCGCCTGCACGGTCGTCCAGACGTCGGGCTGGCCGAGCAGCAGCCGCTGCGCCTGCGCCGGGGTGAACGTCGTCAGCGCCGCACCGGCGAGGGTGGAGTCGGAGCCGAACCGTACGACGCCGACGACGGTGACCGGGACCGTCGTACCGGCGGCGATCGCGGTCGCGTGCGCGCCGACGGCGATGTGGAACTTGTCCGCGCTGTGCTGGTCGATGAGCACCTCGCCGTCGGCGCCGGGCGGCCGGCCGCGGACGACGTGCAGCGGGTTGGCCGGCACGTCGCCGACCCATGCTGAGCCGAGCGTCGGCGCGCCGCCGTTGCCGACCGCCTTGCCGCGGTAGACGAGCTGTGCGTACCCGTTGGCGACCCCGATGGCCGACGCGACCCCGGGCACCGCGCGCACCTGGGTGAGCACCGAGTCGGGCACCAGCGCGCGCTCGTCGACCGGGCCACCACCGCCGCCCTGGGCGCTCGGGGCGAACGCCTCGGTCCCGCGGACGACGACGGAGACGCCGGCCTCGGCGTTGCCGAAGATGCGGTCGAACGTCGCGTTCAGCGTGTCGGTCAGGACGAACGTGCCGGAGACGAACGCGACCCCGAGGACGATCGACACCGCGGTCAGCGCGAGGCGTAGCTTGCGGGCGCGGACACCTTGCAGCGCGATCCGCCACATGTCAGCTGGACCGCTGCGACAGGCTGTCGAAGCCGCGCATCCGGGTGAGCACCTTGTCGGCGGTCGGCTCCGGCATGTCCTCCACGACGCGACCGTCGGCGAGGAACAGCGCGCGGTCGGCGTACCCGGCGGTGACCGGGTCGTGCGTCACCATCACGATCGTCTGCCCGCTGTCATCGACGGACCGGCGGAGGAAGCCGAGGATCTCCGCGCTCGCGCGCGAGTCGAGGTTGCCGGTCGGCTCGTCGGCGAAGATGACGTCGGGCCGGCCGGCGATCGCGCGAGCGCAGGCGACCCGCTGCTGCTGGCCGCCGGAGAGCTCGCTGGGGCGGTGGTTCAGCCGGTCGCGCAGCCCGACGGTGTCGACGACCTGGTCGAGCCAGTTCCGGTCGGGCTCGCGGCCGGCCAGCCGCAGCGGCAGCGTGATGTTCTCCAGCGCGGTCAGCGTCGGCACCAGGTTGAACGACTGGAACACGAACCCGATCCGGTCGCGCCGTACCGTTGTCAGCGCCTTCTCGCCCAGGGCGGTCAGCTCGGTGTCGCCGAGGAACACCCGGCCGGCGGTGACCGCGTCGAGGCCGGCGAGGCAGTGCATCAGCGTCGACTTGCCGGACCCCGACGGCCCCATGATCGCGGTCAGCCGGCCACGGGCGAACTCGGCGTCGACGGCGTCGAGCGCGACCACGCGGGTGCCGCCTTCGCCGTACACCTTGGTGACGCTTTCCGCCCGTACGGCGGCGGTCCCGCCCGGGGAGGTCGACATGGCCCCGACGCTAGCCGAGGGGCGCCGCTGGCTCGACCGGAATCTCTGTCTCCGGGAGTGGGGGCGGGGTGCCGCCGAAGGCCGGGCAGAGCGACTGAAAAGCGCACCAGTCGCACAGCTTGCTCGGCTTGTGCCGCCAGTCGCCCGTCTCGCGCGCCTTCGCGATCGCCCGGCCGAGCGCCTCGAGCTGGCGCTCGAGGCCGACCAGGTCGCGCTCGTCCGGGTGGTAGTCGAGCACCTCGCGGTTGGCGAGGTAGTAGAGCCGCAGCATGGTCGGCAGCACGCCGGTCGACCGCCACAGCACCAGCGCGTAGAACCGGAGCTGGAACAGCGCCTTGCCCTCGAACTCCTCGCGCGGCGACTTGCCGGACTTGTAGTCGACGACGCGCAGCCGGCCGTCGGCCGCCCGGTCGACCCGGTCGACGAAGCCCTTGAGCCGCACACCCGACGGCAGCACGGTCTCGACCAGGACCTCGCGCTCGGCCGGCTCGATCCGGCGCGGGTCCTCGAGGGTGAAGTAGGACGACAGCAGCTCGCGGGTGCTCTCGGCCAGCGCGACGAGCCCGCCGGTGTCGCCGTCGGCCGCGGCCTCGACCAGCGCCGCGAGCTCCGGGTCGGCCTCGATCAGCTCGCGCCACTCGGGCTCGACGAGCTCCACCGCGGCCGCGACCGTCCGCGCCGGCGCGGGCAGGTCGAACAGCTTCTCCAGGATGCCGTGCACGACGGTGCCCCGGGCCGCGTCGAGCCCGGGCGGCTCGGGCAGCCGGTCGATCACCCGGAACCGGTAGAGCAGCGCGCAGGTCTTGAAGTCGAGCGCCCGCGACGGCGACAGCGACCAGTCGGTAGTCGCCGGAACCTCCGTCACCGTCATGCCAAGAACGCTAGAGGACCGGTACGACGAAATCCGCCGCGCCACTCAGGTCGCGGACAACTTTTCCGCGAGGTAGGCGAGCGCGAGCGGGTAGCGGTACTCGATCGCGCCATGTGTCCCCTCGAACAGCTCGAACCGCACGTCGGTCACCCCGATCTTCGCCAGCTCGGCGACCACCGCCTCGGCGCCGATGTCGAGGTACCACTCGTCCGACGTACCGCCGTCGATCCACGCGGCGGTCAGGCCGCGCAGCGCGTCGGCGTACCTCGGCACCATCCGCACCGGGTCCCAGGCCAGCCAGCGGTCCCAGAGCGACGGGATCAGTTGCCCGGTCTTCGGGTCGAACGGGAGCCGCACCGTGCCGTCGTCGTCGGCGGAGAAGCAGGCCGCGGAGCGTCATCAGCAGCGTGGCGTCTTCCTTCTTCGTGAACGCGACCCGCGAGCGGAAGTCGTCCCACCACTTCCAGACGTCGCCGTCGTAGTCGCGCAGGTAACGGACGCTGTCGGCGAACTCGCGCAGGTAGCAGAACTCGTACAGCGCGTCGCCGGCATGCGAGGCGAGGCCGCCGAAGAGGTCCGGCCGCAGCATCGGGGTGATGAACGCGCCGAAGCCGCCGCTCGACTTGCCCTGGATGCCGCGGTGCCGCGCCGCGTCGAGGGTGCGGTAGCGCGCGTCGACGAACGGCACGACCTCGTCGCAGAGGTACGTGTGGTAGCGGCCGGTCCCCGGCGAGTCGACGAACTGGGACCCGCCGTAGGCCGTCCACGCGTCGACGTACACGACGATGGCCGGCGGCGCCGAGCCGGACGCGAACACGTGGTCCGCGGTCTCGACGAACGGCTGCCGGAAAGCCGACCGGTTGCGCCACATGGTGAGGTGGCCGGTGTACCCCTGGATCTCGTAGACCGTCGGGTAACGGCGGTCCGTGTCGTCGTCGTAGCCGGGCGGGGTGTAGACCCACAGCGGCCGCTCGTGCGGGTCGCCGAGCGGGTTGCCGCGCAGCACCGTCGAGTCGATGACGAGCTCGTCGATCCGGCCGGCGAGCGGGCCGTTCCAGGGCAGCATGCTCACCAGTCTTTCAGGCACAGCGCCGTAGCATCGACATGTGAGTGACCCGGGTGCGCAGGCCGACAGGCCGCCCGCACCGCGGCGCGGCTGGGGCGGCCTTCAGGTCGGCCGGGTCCTCGGCGTCCCGATCGTCGTGCAGCCGCTGTGGTTCGTCGTCGTCGTGCTGTTCACCGCGGGGTCCGGCCAGACCATCAAGGACAACGTCGCCGGCCTGTCGACCAACGCGGCGTACGCCGCCGCTCTTGCGTTCGTGCTGCTGCTCTACGCGTCGGTGCTCCTGCACGAGCTCAGCCATGTCGTGGTGGCGCGGTCGCTCGGGATGCAGGTACGGCGCATCGTGCTGCAGTTCCTCGGCGGCGCGTCGGAGATCGTGGAGGAGGACCCCGGTCACCCGGCCCGCGACTTCATGGTCGCGATGGCCGGACCGCTGTGCAGCGTCTTCCTCGCCGGGGTCGGCGCGGCGGTCGCGCCCGCGTTCGAGCCGCACACGCTGCCCTGGCTGTTCGCGCAAGGGTTCGCGTGGGTCAACGCGCTGGTCGCCGCGTTCAACCTGCTGCCCGGGTTCCCGCTCGACGGCGGCCGCGCGCTGCTGTCGGTCGTCTGGCGGCTCACCGAAGACAAGAACCGCGCGCAGTTCGTCTCCGGCTGGGTCGGCCGCGGCCTCGCGATCGCGCTGGCCGTCTACGGCGCGTACGTGCAGAACATCCCGACCGGCCACGGCAGCGACCACCTCAGCGGGATCTACCTGCTGCTGCTCGCGTTCTTCATCTGGGCCAATGCGAGCTGGGTGATCGGCCGGTCGAAGCTCGGCGTCGTCGTACCCCGGCTCGACATCCGCGCGATGAGCCGCCGCGCGCTGTCCGTCGCGGCCGACCTGCCGGTCGCGGAAGCGGTACGGCGCGCACACGCGGCCGCCGCTCGCGCGCTGGTCGTCGTCGACTCGTACGGCCGGCCGGTCGGCGTCGTGTCCGAGGCGGCGGTCATGGCGACGCCGCCGCAGCGGCAGCCGTGGGTCTCGGTGTCCGAGCTCGCCCGCCCGGTCGCCGACGGGTTGCTGCTGCGCAGCGACATCTCCGGCGACGCACTGCTCGCGGCGGTGCAGGCGCACCCCGCGACCGAGTACCTCGTCGTCGAGCCGAGCGGCGCGCTTTTCGGCGTACTCGCCCGCGCCGACGTGATCGCCGCGCTTCAAGCCGCGGGCTTGCGATGATGTCGCGGTGATCGAGCGCCGGCAGGGCCCGTTCGCGGCCGGTGACCTCGTCCAGCTCACCGACACCAAGGGCCGGATGCACACGATCGAGCTGGTGCCCGGCAAGGAGTTCCACACGCACCGCGGTGTCATCGCGCACGACGCGCTGATCGGGCAGCCGGAGGGTTGCGTCGTGACGAGCGTGGGCGGGACGGCGTACGTCGCCTTCCGGCCGTTGCTGTCGGACTACGTGCTGTCGATGCCGCGCGGCGCGACCGTCGTCTACCCGAAGGACGCGGCGCAGATCATCGCGCTCGCCGACGTGTTCCCGGGTGCGCGCGTGGTCGAGGCCGGTGCCGGGTCGGGTGCGCTCTCGTGCAGCCTGCTGCGCGCGGTCGGCGCCGCCGGGCTGGTGTCGTCGTACGAGATGCGCGACGACTTCGCCGCGGTCGCGCAGCGCAACGTCGGCCGGTTCTTCGGCGAGGTGCCGCCGACGTGGCGGCTCACCGTCGGCGACGTCGTCGAGAAGTGCACCGACACCGATATGGACCGCGTCATCCTCGACCTGCTCGCGCCGTGGGACGTCCTCGAGACCGCGGCTCGGGCGCTCGCGCCGGGTGGGGTGCTGTGCGTGTACGTCGCGACGACGACCCAACTGTCGAAGGTCGTCGAGGCGGTGCGCGAGCACGGCGGGTTCACCGAGCCGACGTCGTGGGAGTCGATGGTGCGCGGCTGGCACGTCGAGGGTCTCGCGGTCCGCCCGGCGCACCGGATGATCGGCCACACCGGCTTCCTGATGACGACCCGCCGGATGGCGCCGGGCGCGGTCGCGCCGCCCCGCCGGCGGCGGCCGGCGAAGGGCGCCCGCGGCGAGGAGTAGAAACCCTTCGGCGGTTCGGCGGGTGTGCCGCGCGACGCCGGGGATAGGCTCAGCCTCGTCGGGCGGAGGAGGTGAGACGCGTGTCTGCAAAGGACGACGCCGAGGCGCGCGCCGCGCGGTTCGAGAAGGAGTCGCACGAGCTCACGACGCAGCTCGCCTTCCTCGAAGAAGAAGTGGCGCTGCTACGGCGCAAGCTCGCCGACTCGCCGCGTACCGTGCGCCAGCTCGAGGAGCGGCTGACCGAGGCGCAGGCCAGCCTCACCGGCGTGGTCGGCCAGAACGAGCGGCTGGTCGCGACGCTGAAGGAGGCGCGCGAGCAGATCGTCGCGCTGAAGGAAGAGGTCGACCGGCTGGCCCAGCCGCCGTCCGGCTACGGCTCGTTCCTGTCCGCGCACGACGACGGCACCGTCGATGTCTTCACCGGCGGCCGCAAGCTGCGGGTCACGGTGTCGCCGGCGATCGAGGTCGAGTCGCTGCGCCGCGGCCAGGAGGTCATGCTCAACGAGGCGCTCAACGTCGTCGCCGCGCTGGAGTTCGAGCGCCAGGGCGACGTCGTACTGCTCAAAGAGATCCTCGAAGGCGGCGACCGTGCGCTGGTGATCGGGCACACCGACGAGGAGCGCGTCGTCATGCTCGCCGACACGCTGACCTCGCAGCCGCTGCGGGTCGGCGACTCGCTGCTGGTCGAGCCGCGGTCCGGCTGGGCCTACGAGCGCATCCCGAAGTCCGAGGTCGAGGAACTCGTCCTCGAAGAGGTGCCGGACATCGGCTACACCGACATCGGCGGCCTCGGCGACCAGATCGAGCAGATCCGCGACGCGGTCGAGCTGCCGTTCCTGCACAAGGAGCTGTTCCTCGAGCACCAGCTCCGGCCGCCGAAGGGCATCCTGCTCTACGGCCCGCCCGGGTGCGGCAAGACGCTGATCGCGAAGGCGGTCGCCAACTCGCTGGCGAAGAAGGTCGCCGAGTCGGGCAAGGGCGAGGGCCGGTCGTACTTCCTCAACATCAAGGGCCCCGAGCTGCTCAACAAGTACGTCGGCGAGACCGAGCGGCACATCCGGCTGGTGTTCCAGCGGGCGCGGGAGAAAGCGTCCGAGGGCACGCCGGTGATCGTGTTCTTCGACGAGATGGACTCGATCTTCCGGACCCGTGGGTCCGGCGTGTCCTCCGACGTCGAGAACACGATCGTGCCGCAGCTGCTGTCGGAGATCGACGGCGTCGAGGGTCTCGAGAACGTCATCGTGATCGGCGCGTCCAACCGCGAGGACATGATCGACCCGGCGATCCTGCGGCCGGGCCGGCTGGACGTGAAGATCAAGATCGAGCGGCCGGGCGCGGAAGCGGCGAAGGACATCTTCAGCAAGTACCTCGTGCCCGAGCTGCCGCTGCACCCCGACGACCTGGCCGAGCACGGCGGGTCGACCGAGGCGACGCTCGACGCGATGATCCAGCGCACGGTCGAGCGGATGTACACCGAGACCGAGGACAACCGCTTCCTCGAGGTGACGTACGCCAACGGCGACAAGGAAGTCCTCTACTTCAAGGACTTCAACTCGGGCGCGATGATCGAGAACATCGTGGCGCGGGCGAAGAAGATGGCGATCAAGGACTTCCTCGAGACCGGTCAGAAGGGCTTGCGCCTGTCGCACCTGACGACCGCGTGCATCGACGAGTTCAAGGAGAACGAGGACCTGCCCAACACCACCAACCCGGACGACTGGGCGCGCATCTCCGGAAAGAAGGGCGAGCGCATCGTCTACATCCGGACGCTGGTCACCGGCAAGGGCCAGGAAGCCGGCCGCTCCATCGACACCGTCGCCAACACCGGCCAGTACTTGTAGCCCCGAAGTGTGTGCGTGCTGGTGCGCCATGGCGCATCGGGATGCACATGCTTCAACGCGACCAGCGACGTGCAGCGGCCCGTAACTGCGCGACGACGGTGGCCGAGTCGTTGCGGACACCGACCGAGGCGAACCGCAGGATCGGCTTTCCGGCGATGACCAGGGCATTCTGCCGGTGCATGTCGTCCCACCATTGCAACGGCCTGAGGTGCACGGCGCCGTCGACCTCGACCGCGAAGCCGTCGAAGTCTGCGTCGAGATAGCGCCGCCGGCCGAAGGCGTCGAGGCGGACTGTCTGGCGGCGGGGCGGCGCGATGCCCGCGCGCCGCGCGAGCCGACCGAAGTCCAGCTCAAGCAACGAATGCGCGCCGCCCTCGATGTCACCGGCGACCGCCAGGTAGAGGCCCCGGTGGGGCAGGGTCCGCTCGTCGGCAAGGAGCGGACGCAGCGCCTCTGCCGGCAGGAGTCGTTGCTGTACGACGGCCGCGAGCAACGCGCAGCCGCGCAGCGGCAGCCGCATGTGCTCGAGTGCGTCGACCAGCGCGACCGACGCCCGCATGACCAGCGGTCGCCGCGCCGGATGTACCGCGTCCGCAGTCAGCCGGTGCGACCGGCGTCGTACGTAGAGGTCGTGCCGGCCACCCCGAGCGGTGACAGGCACGGCAACCTGAAGTCGCTCGGTCGGAAAGCCTTGCAGCCCGAGCGCGTGCAGTGCGCTCAGCCCGGCGAGGACGCATCCGTCGCCGCCGTCGAGCACCGCGAACCAACGCCGTTGCGCGTCGTCCAGCGGACCCGGTTGGGCGAGCACGACCCGCCGGCTGAGCGCGGTCCACCGACCGGCCGCGACATGATTGCGGACGGTGTCCGAGTGCACCCCGAGCCGCCCGAGCTGTGCTCGTGTCGCCAACCGGCCTTGGTCGCCGAACAAGGTCGCGACGGCGTCGGCGCGGCGGGCAGACTGCGTCATGCGTTCGACGATGTGTCACTCGGCCGCCGCTCTTGCGGTTGTCCACAGGCCGATCCCGTGCCAGCGGCCAACTGTGTGCGGCGCGGTGCGCCATGCCGCACCAGCCCGCACGCGCTTCGGCGGCGGCTAGGCTGGCTGCGTGAGCGTGCGCCGCGTGATGGGCACGGAGACCGAGTACGGCATCGCCGTACCGGGCCAGTCGAGCGCCACCCACATGCTCGCGTCCAGCCAGATCGTCAACAGCTACCTCGCCGCGACGTCCACGTCGGTCCGCGACCGCCGGCCGCGCTGGGACTTCGAGGAGGAGTCGCCGCTGCGCGACGCGCGCGGTTTCGACAACAGCTCCGGCCCGGCGGTGGGCGCCGCCCGCGACGCCGCCGACACGATGAGCGACGACGAGATCGGCCTCGCCAACGTCATCCTCACCAACGGCGCCCGCCTCTACGTCGACCACGCGCACCCCGAGTACTCGACCCCCGAGGTGACCAACCCGCGCGACGCGGTCATCTGGGAGAAGGCCGGCGAGGTGGTCATGGCGCGGGCGGCCGACCACGCCGCCGCGCACATCCCGGGCAGCGCGCTCATCCAGCTCTACAAGAACAACACCGACAACAAGGGTGCGTCGTACGGGTACCACGAGAACTACCTGATGCAACGGCAGACGCCGTTCGCCGACATCGTCCGCTACCTCACGCCGTTCTTCGTCTCCCGCCAGGTCGTCGTCGGCGCGGGTCGCGTCGGCATGGGGCAGGACGGCCGACAGCACGGCTTCCAGATCTCGCAGCGCGCCGACTTCTTCGAAGTCGAGGTCGGGTTGGAGACGACGCTCAAGCGGCCGATCATCAACACCCGCGACGAGCCGCACGCCGACCCTGAGCGCTACCGCCGGCTGCACGTCATCATCGGCGACGCCAACGTGAGCGAGGTCTCGACGTACCTCAAGCTCGGTACGACGTCGCTCGTCCTCGCGATGATCGAAGAACGCTGGTTCGCCGACACCGGTGTCGACCTCGCGGTCGAGGCACCGGTCGCGTCGCTGCGCGCGGTCTCGCACGACCCGACGCTGGCGCAACAGGTGACGTTGCGCGACGGCCGCCGGCTCACCGCGGTGCAGTTGCAGCTCGAGTTCTACGAGCAGGCGCGCAAGTTCGTCGAGGACCGGTACGGCGCCGACGCGGACGAGCAGACGCTCGACGTGCTGGCGCGGTGGGAGTCGGTGCTGACGAGGCTCGCCGACGAGCCGATGTCGTTGGCCCGCGAGCTCGACTGGGTGGCGAAACTCGAGCTGTTGCAGGGATATCGCGACCGCGAAGGGCTCGACTGGGACGCGCACAAGCTGCAGCTCGTCGACATCCAGTACAGCGACGTGCGGCCGGAGAAGGGGCTCTACAACCGGCTCGTCGCGCGCGGCCGGATGGAGCGCATCGTCACCGACGCCGAGATCGAGGCGGCGGTCAGCGAGCCGCCGGCCGACACGCGCGCGTACTTCCGCGGCCGCTGCCTCGCGAAGTACGGCGACGACGTCGCGGCGGCGTCGTGGGACTCGGTCATCTTCGACGTCGGTCGCGAGTCGTTGCAGCGGGTACCGATGCTCGAACCGTTGCGCGGTACGAAGGCACACGTCGAGGAGTTGTTGCGCCGCTGCGACAACGCGGCGCAGCTCGTCGACGAGATCGCCGGGCGCTAAACCGACTCAGGACCGTTCGAGCCGGCCGAGCTCGCGCCGTGCCTTCTCCGCCTCGGCATGCGCGGCCTTCGCTTCGCGGTGCGCCTCGGCCCGCTCGGCCTCGGCGGCGTCCAGTAGCTGTCTCGCCTCGGCCGCGGCGCGTACGGCGGCCTCGTACCGTCGCTGCGCGTCGTCCGCCGTACCGGCGAGCTCGAGCACCCGGCGGCGCGCGTCGTCGAGTGCTTCGGGTGCGGGCGTCTTCGCGGCGGTGCTGCGCGGGCTGGGGGAGGGTGCGATGGCGCCGAAGCCGGCGTAGCTCAGCGGTCGCGTGAGCCGGCCGGACCGCACCTGCTCGGCGATGTCGGGGTCCGCAGTCGCGGCTTCCAGCGACGCGACGACATCGGCCCGGACGGCTGCCGGTACGTCGTCGCGTACCAGGCGGCTGACGAGTGAGCGCCGCTGTTCGGTGAGCTCGCGTACGTCGCTGCTGCCGCCCGCGGACATCGCCGTGCGCAACCGCTCGCCGAGAGCGAGCAGCTCGCCGACCTCGCCGGGGTGCGCGCGGACGAGCAGGTTGACGGCGTGCGCGGCGGCGGTCGGCTTGCGCAGCGACTTGACCGCCTTGCTCGTGGCCGGGTCAGCGGCGGCGCGGGCAGCGGCGTCGCGGGCCTGGGTGAACTCGCCGAGCGGCAGGCCGTAGAGGCCGTCCGCGATCTCGTCGACACCCACGCGCTTCATGGTCTCCGGCGCCGGTGCCGAGAGGTACTGTCGGGGCAACAATTCACGCGCTTCGGAGGTACGGATGGCCAAGGACGACGGCGGGCAGACGCGGGCGACGCGGCGCGCGCAGGAGACCGAGGAGGTCGAGGCGACCGAGTCCTCCGATGTCGCGGAGCGGCAGGAAAAGCTGTCGGAAGACGTCGACGACATCCTCGACGAAATCGACTCGGTTTTGGAAGAAAACGCCGAGGATTTCGTGCGCAGTTACGTGCAGAAAGGGGGTCAGTGATCACAGAGGGTGGCGGTGTGCCTACTCCCTGCAAGCGTTGTCGGGACTGTGGCGAGCTAAAGGTTCTGGACGACTTCCCTCGCACGCCGCGGCGCTCCGACGGCCGTGGCACCTATTGCAAGGCGTGTTATGCCGTCCGATACCGCGCATATAGGGAGCGCAAGGCGGCCGAACGCGGCCAGGTAATCCGCGAACGTCGAAGCGTTCCACCCGGCATGCGTTATTGCCCAGCCTGCGAAGAGACCAAAGCACTCACTGACTTCCCGCGGAATCGTGCAGCCCGCGACGGATTCGCGACTTACTGCAAGCCGTGTCACAACGCACGAAGCAGAGAGACTCGCGAACGTCTTTACGGCGGTGGCCGCGACTACCACCTCCGTCATCGCTATGGCCTCACCTCTGCCGATGTCGACGCGATGATCGCGGCCCAGGGCGGCAGCTGCGCGACCTGCGACGGGAAGCCGGAGCACGTCGACCACGACCACGCGACCGGCAAGGTACGCGGCGTTCTCTGCTTCAACTGCAACCAGGCGCTCGGCAACGTCCGCGACAGCGTGCAGACGCTGACCCGTCTGCGGTCGTACCTCGGCCGCCACAGGCCCACCGTCGACGAGGTGCTCTCGCCGTTCGAGGTCGAGCTCGCCGACTACCTGGAGCGCCATCGCGCCGGCTAAGGGCCCTTCATGAATAGGGTGACGGCATGGACCTCCTCGCCGACGGCGGCAAGCTGCCCGCCGCGTTCTTCGCGGCCGGGTCGAGTTCGTTCGCGGACTTCCTCGCCGGCCACCGCCCCGACCTGCTGCCCGGTCGCCGGCTCGACCTGCAGCCGGGCATGACCGTCGAGGCCCCGCACGGCACCACGATCGTCGCGGTCACGCACACGCAGGGCGTCATCGTCGCCGGCGACCGCCGCGCGACCATGGGCAACGTCATCGCACAGCGCGACATCGAGAAGGTCTTCCAGGCCGACGAGTACTCCTGCGTCGGCATCGCCGGCACCGCCGGCATCGCGATCGAGCTGGTGCGGCTCTTCCAGGTCGAGCTCGAGCACTACGAGAAGATCGAAGGCACGACGCTCAGCCTCGACGGCAAGGCCAACCGGCTGTCGATGCTCATCCGCAACAACCTCGGCATGGCGATGCAAGGGCTCGCCGTCGTACCGCTGTTCGCCGGCTACGACCACGACGCGACCGACCTGGCCAAGGCCGGCCGCATCTTCTCCTACGACGTCACCGGCGGACGTTACGAAGAGCACAGCTTCCACTCCGTCGGCTCCGGCAGCGTGTTCGCCCGCGGCGCGTTGAAGAAGCTCTACCGCGACGACTTCGACGAGGCCGACGCTGCGCTGGCAACCATTCACGCGCTGTACGACGCCGCCGACGACGACAGCGCGACCGGCGGCCCCGACCTCACCCGGCGCATCTACCCGGTGGTCGCGAGTGTCACCGCCGACGGCTTCCGACGGCTGCCCGACAGCGAGGTAGAGACACTCACCCAACGCGTCGTCGACGAACGCATGACCAGCCCCGGCGGTCCCAACGCGCCGCTGCGCCCTGCGGGCAACGGAGGCGACAACCGATGAGCATGCCGTTCGGTTACGTGTCGCCCGAACAGGTCATGAAAGACCGGGCCGACTACGCGCGCAAGGGCATCGCCCGCGGCCGCGCCGTTCTCGTGATGACCTACGCCGACGGCATCCTGTTCGTCGCCGAGAACCCGAGCAGCGCGCTGCACAAGGTGTCGGAGATCTACGACCGGATCGGCTTCGCCGCGGTCGGCAAGTACAACGAGTTCGAGAACCTCCGGCAGGCCGGCGTGCGGATGGCCGACCTGCGCGGCTACTCCTACGACCGCACCGACGTCACCGGTCGCATGCTCGCCAACACGTACGCGCAGATCCTCGGCACCATCTTCACCACGGAGTCCAAGCCGTACGAGGTCGAGATGACCGTCGCCGAGGTCGGCGAGACCGCCGCCGGCGACCAGCTCTACCGGCTGACGTACGACGGCAGCGTCGCCGACGAGCAGGGTTTCGTCGTCATGGGCGGCAACGCGGACGCCATCGCCACGCGGCTCACCGAGACGCACCGCGAGGGCCTCGAGCTCGGCGAGGGTCTCCGTGCCGCGGTCGCCGCGATGACCACGGCGCCCGACGGCGGCGAGCAGCGCACGCTCACCGCCGACGCGCTCGAAGTCGCCGTACTCGACCGCACCAGGCCTCGGCGCAAGTTCCGCCGCTTCACCGACGCACAAACGGAGTCCCTACTCGCCTAAGGTGAGGACGTGGACCGGCGCATCTTCGGCTTGGAGAACGAGTACGGCGTCACGTGCACGTTCCGCGGCCAGCGCCGGCTGAGTCCCGACGAGGTCGCGCGCTACCTGTTCCGCCGGGTCGTCTCGTGGGGCCGCAGCAGCAACGTGTTCCTCAAGAACGGCGCCCGCCTCTACCTCGACGTCGGCTCGCACCCGGAGTACGCGACTCCCGAGTGCGACGACCTCGTCGACCTCGTCACCCACGACAAGGCGGGGGAGCGCACCCTCGAAGGCCTGCTGATGGACGCCGAGCGGCGGCTGCGCGAAGAGGGCATCGCCGGCGACATCTACCTGTTCAAGAACAACACCGACTCGGCCGGCAACTCCTACGGCTGTCACGAGAACTACCTCGTCGGCCGGCACGGCGAGTTCTCCCGGCTCGCGGACGTGCTCATCCCGTTCCTCGTCACCCGGCAGGTCATCTGCGGTGCCGGCAAGGTGCTGCAGACACCGCGCGGCGCGGTCTACTGCGTGAGCCAGCGCGCCGAGCACATCTGGGAAGGCGTCTCGTCGGCCACGACGCGATCCCGGCCGATCATCAACACCCGGGACGAGCCGCACGCCGACGCGGAACGCTTCCGCCGGCTGCACGTCATCGTCGGCGACTCCAACATGTCCGAGACCACGACGCTGCTGAAGATCGGTACGACGGACCTCGTACTGCGGATGATCGAGGCCGGCATCGTCATGCGCGACCTCACGTTGGAGAACGCGATCCGCGCCATCCGTGAAGTCAGCCACGACATGACCGGCCGGCGCCGGATCAAGCTCGCCAACGGCCGCGAGGCGAGCGCGCTCGAGATCCAGCTCGAGTACTTCGCCAAGGCGCGCGACTTCGTTCACCGCCGCGGCGCCGACGCGACCGCCGAGCGCGTGCTCGACCTCTGGGAGCGCACGCTGCAGGCGGTCGAGAGCGGCGACCTCGACAAGGTCGAGCGCGAGATCGACTGGGTCACCAAGTACAAGCTGATCGAGCGCTACCGCGCCAAGCACGACCTGCCGCTGTCGTCGCCGCGGATCGCGCAGATCGACCTGGCGTACCACGACGTCAACCGCCGCCGCGGCCTCTACTACCTGCTCGAGCGCAAGGGTCAGGTCGACCGGGTCGCGAACGACCTGCGCATCTTCGAGGCGAAGTCGGTGCCGCCGCAGACGACCCGTGCCCGACTGCGCGGCGACTTCATCCGCCGCGCGCAGGAGAAACGCCGCGACTTCACCGTCGACTGGGTGCACCTCAAGCTCAACGACCAGGCGCAGCGCACCGTGCTGTGCAAGGACCCGTTCCGCTCCGTCGACGACCGGGTCGAGAAGCTCATCGCGAGCATGTGACAAACGTGCGCCGTCAGCGCGACCACTATGTCGCGCTGACGGCGATGATCATGGGGGCGGGCTGCGCCGAAACGAAGTCAGCCGGCGACGGCGAGCTGGGTGGGCAGCTGCCGGCCGCGCAACAGGACGCTGCCGTCTGTCCGCCAGTGCGCGCGCTCGGCCAGGTCGACCGACTCCAGCATCGACGCGCACGCGAGCAGCCGCTCCGGCCGCGTCTTCGCCAGCTCGGTGAGCCGCGCGGCCTCGTTCACCGCGTCACCGATGACGGTGTACTCGAACCGTTCCTTGGTACCGATGTTGCCGGCGACGACGTCACCGGCAGACACGCCGATGGCCGCCTTCAGCCCGTTGACGTCGGACAGCCGCTGGCACATCAGCCGCGCCGCGAGCAGCGCGCACGACTCGGCGTCGTCGCGGCGGACCGGGGCGCCGAAGATGCACAGCGCCGCGTCGCCCTCGAACTTGTTCACGAAACCGCCGGTGCGCCCGACGACGTCCACGACGATGCCGAAGAACGCGTTGAGCACCGCGACGACCTCGGCCGGCGACCGCGTCGCCGCGAGCGTCGTACTGTCGATGACGTCGACGAACAGGACGGCCACATGCACCTGCTCGCCGCCGAGCCGAACGCCGCGCTCGAGGGCCTGCTCGGCGACGTCCTCACCGACCTGGCGGCCGAAGAGGTCCCGGAGCCGCCGCCGCTCGCGCAGCCCGTCGACCATCGCGTTGAAGCCGGCCTGCAACTGCCCGACCTGGCTGCCGTCGTACACCTGCACGGTCGTATCGAGCCGGCCGTCCTGCACCTCGGCGAGCGCGGCGGTGACCGACTCGATCGGGTCGGCAATCGTCTTCGCCGCGAACACCGTCGCGAGCGCACCACTGAGCAGCCCGGTCAGGCCGAGGAACGCCAAGCCCGCGAGCGACACCGGGCGGCTGCCGTGATCGACGGTCATCATGACGACGCCGAGGAGCGGTACGCCGGTGCCGATGCCCCACGCGAGCAGCAGCCGCGACTTGATACCCGGCACCGACCGGTCGGTCGGCAGGCCGTCCTCGAACGCCATCGCGTTGATCGGCCGGAGCAGCCGTTCGGCCATCAGGTAGGACAGGCCGCACGTGGTGATCGCGCCCATGAAGATGGTGGTCGCGATGTCGGAGTCGTAGAGCACGCCGAACCGCGCGTTGATCGGGACGAAGACGAACTCCGATCCCATCCAGACGACGAAGTTGAGCAGCGCCTGGCGCAGCGGGTGCCGGACGATGTACGTGCGCTCCGCCGGTGTCGCCGGCCGGCCCTCGCGGGCAAACCGGACCAGCGGCCGGAACGCCCAGCCGGAGACGACGCAGCACACCGCGCTCGCGAGCAGGTTGTACGCGACCAGCGCGATGAGGTTGGCGATGAAAAACCGTTGCGGCCGCGGCAGGATGAAGCCGAGGTAGGAGAACACGATGACCGCGCCGGCCATGTTGCCCATCAGCATCGCCGCGCCGAACTTCGCCTGGACCTTGGCGACTCGCGAGCGTACGTCGGCCACCCGCACCGGCGCGGTGACGAGGGGCATTGCGGTCGTCACGGGACGAGTGTGACAGCACCGGCGCGCCCGGGTCGACCTCCTGTGCGCTTCGTCACACCCCTCGTGACAGCAGCGACGCGGTGTGCCGCCCGGCCGCCGCCGCGGCGAGGAAGTACGCGGGGTCGTCGTCGAGGCCGCGGCCCATCGACGACAGTGGTACCGGCGACGTCCGCAGCGCGTCGAGCAGCCCGTCGGTCGCGACCTCGACCAGCCGGTGACGTGCGGCCAGCGCCGCGCACGCGTCCCGTACGACCGTCCCGAACGGGTCGGCGAGCACCGGTACGACGACGTCCGCGGTCACCATCGCGACGCGGCCGAGCGCGGTCAGCGTGTGATGCGAGACGCCGCGGTGCCGGTCGCGCGGGTCGACCTCGGACACGCGCAGCGTGGCGACCGGGCGGCCGCCGAGGACCGACGCGGCGTTCACCGCCTCGCCGCTCGCGACGCCGCTGAAGCCCCACCGGGTGCCGGTGCCGAGGTTGCCCGGGCCTTGCGTGACGATCGCGACGTCGGCGCCGAGGACGTGCCGCGCGGCGAGCAGACCGCTGTGCACGGTGACGGCCTCGACGTCGCCGCCGTACGCCTGCCCGACGGTCACCGTCCCGGCCAGCCAGCCGGCCGCGCGCAGCGCCGGGACGGTCCGGGAGAAGGCGATCGGCAGCGCGCCGCCGTCGGACATCACATAGGCCACTCGCAGGTCCGGCCGCGCGGCTCGCAGGCCGGCGAGGATCGCAGGTACCGCCGAGTGCAGGTCGGCGACGACGACCGGCAGGCCGGCGAGGTCGTCGGCGTCGCGCAGCACCTCGTGGTACGGCGAGCCCTGCTCGTCCGCCGCGAGCACCGTCGTCTGCAGCGGCGTGTACCGCGCCTTCACGATGTGGCCCGCCTCCGCGCCGTCGGCCGGCAGCCGGTCCGGGATGGCGACGACCATCGCGACACCGCCGGTGCCGAGACCGAGCTCCAGTGCGGTGACGTTGAGAAGGACCCGGTCGCCGGCGACCGGCGTGCCGACGACGTCTGCGTACGCGAGCGCGTCGACCTCGCCGCCGCCGTCGACCGCGGCCACCAGCGACACCGCGCCCCCCGCCGCGTCCGCGACCGAGACCGAGACCGAGACGACGGTCGCGGCACGCCAGCGGATCACGCGCCGGACCCTAGCCGGGTCGGCCCGGTAGCGTGGCGCATCGTGTCGGCCCGCCGGACGGAGCGTCTGCTCAACCTCGTGATCTGCCTGCTGGCGAGCCGGTCGTTCCTCACCGCCGAGCGGATCCGCGAGATCGTCCCCGGCTACGACGAGACGCCCAGCGACGAGGCGTTCAAGCGCGCGTTCGAGCGGGACAAGGAAGACCTGCGCGACCTCGGCATCCCGCTGGAGACCGGCACCAACAGCGCCTTCGACGACGAGCCCGGCTACCGGATCGCCCGCGGCGACTATGCGTTGCCACCGTTGACGTTCGAGCCCGACGAGGCGGCCGCGGTCGGCCTCGCGGCCCGGATGTGGACCACCGCCGCGATGGGCTCCGCCGCCACCCGCGCGCTGCGCAAGCTGGAGGCTGCCGGGGTCGAGTTGGTCGCGCTGCCCGACGGCCTGCAGCCGCGCGTCGAGGCGACCGGCGCGGCGTTCCCGGCGCTCGCGGCCGCGGTGCACGAGGGCCGGCTGGTGACCTTCGACTACCGGACCGGCGCCGGTACCGGCGAGCCGGCCCGGCGCACCGTCGAGCCGTGGGGCCTCGTCGTCCGGCGCGGCCGCTGGTACCTCGTCGGCCACGACCGCGACCGCGCCGACACCCGTGTGTTCCGGCTGTCCCGCGTTGTCGGCACGCCGCGCGCGACCGGCCCGGCCGGCGCGGTCACCCGGCCGGCCGGCCTCGACCTGACCGGCGCGGTCGCGTCGTACGACGCCGCCGCGCCGGGCGCGACCGCCGTACTCCGGGTCCGCTCCGGCCGCGGCCTCGGCCTGCGCCGGCAGGCCACGGAGGTCGCCACCGGCGCCGACGGCTGGGACACCCTGAAGCTCCCGTTCGGCGACACCGAGCGGCTCGCCGACCAGGTGCTGCCGTACGGCGCCGACGTGGTCGTCGTCGAGCCGGCCGAGGCGGTCGAGGTCGTCGTCGGCCGGCTGCGGGCGCTCGCGGCGGAGGCGGCCTCGTGAGCGGCGCGACCGACCACCTGCCCCGGCTGCTCGCGCTCGTCCCGTGGATCGTGTCGCACCCGGACACCCCGGTCGGCGACGTCGCGCGGCAGTTCGGCGTGACCGAGGAGCAGATCCGCAAGGACCTCGACCTGCTGTTCGTCTGCGGTCTGCCCGGCTACGGCCCCGGCGACCTGATGGAGGTCGTGTACGACGGCGACCGGGTGTCGATGTCCAACGCGGACACGATCAGCAAGCCGCTGCGGCTCGCGCCGGACGAGGCGCTCGCGCTGATCGCGGCGCTGCGGGCGCTGCTCGGCACGCCCGGCCTGGTCGAGACCGGCGCCGTCGACCGGGCGCTGGCCAAGCTCGAAGACGCCGCCGGCGGGCATGTCGCCGGGGCCGAGCTGGCGGTGGCCGCCGACCCGACCGTCGCGCCGGACGTCGTCCAGACCGTCCGCGACGCGACCACGGCGGGCCGGCGGCTGCGGATGCGCTACTGGGTGCCGGCCCGCGACGAGGCGACCGAGCGTGACGTCGACCCGATCCGGGTGTTCACCAGCGGCGGGGCCGTCTACCTCGTCGGCTGGTGCCGCTCGGTCGACGACGTACGGACGTTCCGGCTCGACCGCGCGCTCGACGTCGAGGTGCTCGACGTACCGGCCGACGTACCCGAGGAGGCGCGGGAGCGGGCGCACGACGACCGGGTCTTCACCCCGGCCGCCGACGACCGGCTGGTCACGCTCGAGCTGTCCGACCGGGCCCGCTGGGTCGCCGACTACTACCCCTGTGAGTCGGTCCAGGAGTCGGCGGGCGGCTTGGTCGTGACGATGCGGGCCCGGGACGACGCGTGGGTCCGGCGGCTGGCGCTGTCGCTGGCCGGGGTCGCCCGGGTCACCGAGCCGGCCGACCTCGCCGCGGCCGCCCGGGACGCCGCCCGCGCCGCACTAGGCGCGTATGCCCCGGATGCCGGGTCGGACTAGTCCGTTCGGACAGCCTTCCGATTTGTCCCGTCAAGGAAATCGCCCCAGGTGCCGAAGCCTTCATCACCACAGCGATGGCGTGACGGAAGGGGATGGCGGCGTGACCACCATCAAGGCTTCGTGCCCCACCTGCGGTGAGGTCGAGCTCACCAGCGCAGACATCACGCTGCGCGTGTGCAACCACGCGCCGCTGTCGTACTACTCCTTCGCGTGCCCCGGGTGCCAGGACGAGGTACGCAAGCCGGCCGACGACCACATCGTGTCGCTGCTGATGTCCGGCGGCGTGAAGGCCCAGGTCTGGGAGGTGCCCGCCGAGGCGCTCGAGCCCAAGGCCGGCCCCACCCTCTCCTACGACGACCTGCTCGACTTCGTTCTCCAGCTCGGCCGCGACGACATGCTCGCCGCCCGCGCGACCGCCCCGGCGCACCGCTAGCGCGCTTCGCCTCGCAGACCTCGGCCCTCGTCGGCATTCCGGCGGGGGCCGACTCAACTCTCGGGTCGGCGCGCGGGTTCGCCGGCTCGTAGGCTGGCGCCGTGCTGTTCTGGGTGCTGCTGTTCGTCGGGCTCGGGGTGGTCGGGCTCGGCACCCTCGCCGCGCTCACCGTCCGGCTGTGGCGGCAGGTACGCCAGCTCGGCCGCGAGGTCTCCGCGGCCTCGGCGAAGCTGGCCGCGGTCAGCGACGAGCTCCAGCGCGCCGCCCCGCCCCGCTAGCCAAGATCATCGCGAGCTCAACCAGCCTCTCGGGCCGGAAATGACTGGTTCAGCTCGCGATGATCTTGACGGGCCTCAACCCGCCGGTACGGCGGAACCCTGCGCCTAGACTCGACGGCATGGGTGAGCTGTCGCCGTGGCACTGGCTGATCATCGTGCTCGTCTTCGTGCTGCTGTTCGGGGCGAAGCGGCTGCCGGATGCCGCGCGCGCTCTCGGCCGGTCGATGCGCATCCTCAAGACCGAGGTCAAAGGGCTGCACGACGACGACGCCACCGACGCCCCCGCGGCGCCGCCGGCCGCCCTGCCGCCGGTCGCCCCGCCCCCGGTCGCCCCGCCGCCGGTCACGCCGGCACCCGACACCACCGAGACAAGCACCGCCGCGCCGACGGCCGCCGGCGACCCGACGGACGCGCGCTGACCGACTGAGCGACCGTGACTGCCGCGGGCGGAGCGCGGCTCCGGAGCCGAAGCCATCCCGACGACGTCCGGATGACGCTGGCCGAGCACCTCACCGAGCTCCGCCGCCGCCTCGTCATCTCCGCGCTCGCGGTCGTCGCCGGCACCGGCGTCGCGTTCGCGTTCCACCACTGGCTGCTCCGGCTGCTCACCCACCCGTACTGCCACCTGCCCGCGTCGTACCGCTTCGACCGGACCCACTGCACGCTGGTCGTGACCGGCGTCCTCGACGCGTTCACCGTGACGCTGAAGCTGTCGCTGTACGCCGGCCTCATCGTGTCGTCGCCGGTCTGGCTGTGGCAGCTCTGGCGGTTCGTCACGCCCGGCCTGCATGCGCACGAGCGCCGGTACGCCGTCACGTTCGTCGGTACGTCGCTCGCGCTGTTCGCGACCGGCGCGACCATCGCGTACTTCACCCTGCAGACCGGCCTGCGCTTTCTGCTCGGCTTCGCGACGGGCGGCATCACGTCGCTGCTGACGTTCGACAGCTACCTCTCGTACGTCGTCGCGATCGTGCTGGTGTTCGCGGTGTCGTTCGAGTTCCCGCTGCTGATCGTGATGCTCAACGTCGCCGGTGTGCTCACGTACCCGCGGCTGCGCCGCTCGTCCCGGCTGATCGTGTTCGGCATCTTCGTGTTCGCCGCCGTCGCGACGCCGAGCCAGGACCCGTTCACGATGCTCGCGCTGGCGCTGCCGATGTGCGGGCTGTACGGGCTCGCCGTAGGCTTCGCGTTCGTGCACGACCGGCGGGCCGCGCGCCGCGGCGACACGTCGCCGTACGCGCACCTCGACGACGACGAGCTTTCGCCACTCGACCCCTTGGACGACGAACCGGTGGCCCCATGACCAACCTCGCCTTGCTGGTCAACCCGACCGCGGGCAAGGGCCGCGCGGCGAAGGTCGTCGGCGCCGTGACCGAGCGGCTGCGCGCGGCCGGCAGCAACGTCGCGATCCTCGTCGGCACCGACGCGAAGGACGCGCAAGCTCTCGCCCGGCAGGCGATGAGCGACGGGGTCGACGCGGTCGTGGCGCTGGGCGGCGACGGCATGGTGCACCTCGCGCTCAACGTCGTCGCCGGCACCGACACGCCGCTCGGCATCATCCCGGCCGGCACCGGCAACGACCTCGCCAACACCCTCGGGCTGCCGAGCAAGGATCCCGTCGCCGCGGCCGACGTGCTGGTGCAACAGCTCGCGAGCGGCGGCCGGCCGATGGACGCCGTACGGGTCGGCGACAAGTGGTTCGGCTGCGTGCTCGGCGCCGGGTTCGACTCGCGGGTGAACGACCGCGCCAACCGCATGTCGTGGCCGCGCGGCCGGATGCGTTACAACCTCGCGATCGTCGCCGAGCTGCGCGTCTTCAGGCCGCTGCCATTCGTGCTCGAGCTCGACGGCGAGCGCTGGGAGACCGAGGCGATGCTCGTCGCGGTCGGCAACGCCAAGTCGTACGGCGCCGGCATGAAGGTCACCCCCGACGCGGAGGTCGACGACGGCCTGGTCGACGTACAGGTGCTCGGGCCGGTCAGCAAGCCGGAGTTCCTCAAGACGTTTCCCAAGGTTTTCAAGGGAACGCACGTCAGCCACCCCGCGGTCACCATCCGCCGGGCGAAGGTCGTGTCGCTGTCCTCGCCGGGCGTCACGGCGTACGCCGACGGCGAGTACCTCGCCGACCTGCCGATCACCTGCGAGACCGTCCCGGGCGCGGTGACGGTTCTCGCCTAGCCTGGGGTCATGGCCAGCCCCGCGCAGCGGTACGCCGCTTCGCGCCGGCGGGCCGGGCACCGCGCGCTGGCCGAGTTCGCGACCCAGTTCGAGTTCAGCCTCGACCCGTTCCAGCTCGCGGCCTGCGAAGCACTCGAAGACGGCCACGGCGTCCTCGTCGCCGCGCCGACCGGAGCGGGCAAGACCGTCGTCGGCGAGTTCGCCGTCCACCTCGCGCTGCGGTCCGGCGCGAAGTGCTTCTACACCACGCCGATCAAGGCGCTGTCCAACCAGAAGTACGGCGACCTCGTCGCGCGGCACGGCGCCGACAACGTCGGGCTGCTGACCGGCGACAACGCGGTCAACGGCGACGCGGCCGTCGTCGTCATGACGACCGAGGTACTGCGCAACATGCTGTACGCCGGCTCGCCCGCACTGCGCGGCCTCGCGTACGTCGTGATGGACGAGGTGCACTACCTCGCCGACCGGTTCCGCGGTGCGGTGTGGGAAGAGGTCATCCTGCACCTGCCCGACACCGTGACGCTCGTCTCGCTGTCGGCGACGGTGAGCAATGCCGAGGAGTTCGGCGACTGGCTGCAGACCGTGCGCGGCGACACGACGGTCATCGTCGAGGAGCACCGGCCGGTGCCGCTGTGGCAGTCGGTGCTCGTCGGGCGCCGCCTCTACGACCTGTTCGTCGACGACGACCAGCAGGACGTCAACGGCGAGCTGCTGCGGCTCGCCTCCGACGAGGCGCGGTTCAACCGGGTGTACGACGACCGGCGGCCGCAGCGAGGTGGCCGCCGTCCGCGCAGCCGGATCGACGTACCCAGCCGGCCCGAGGTCGTCGAGACGCTCGACCGCGCCGGGCTGCTGCCGGTCATCGTGTTCATCTTCAGCCGCGCGGGGTGCGACGCCGCGGTGTTGCAGTGCCTGCGGCGTGGACTGCGGCTGACCGAGCCGGCCGAGCGCGACGTCGTCCGCCGCGTTGCCGCCGAACGCACCGCCGAGATCCCCGACGACGACCTGCGCGTGCTCGGTTACGGCGAGTTCCTCGACGGTCTCGAACGCGGTGTCGCCGCGCACCACGCCGGGATGCTGCCGGTGTTCAAGGAGATTGTCGAGACGCTGTTCGCGCAAGGCCTCGTGAAGGTCGTGTTCGCGACCGAGACGCTCGCCCTCGGCATCAACATGCCGGCCCGCAGCGTCGTCGTCGAGAAGCTCTCGAAGTTCACGGGGGAGCGCCACGAGTTCCTGACGCCGGGGGAGTACACCCAGATCACCGGGCGGGCGGGGCGCCGCGGCATCGACGAGATCGGCTACGCCATCGCGCTCTGGTCGCCCTACGTCCCCTTCGACCAGGTCGCCTCCTTGGCGTCGAAGCGGACCTATGCCCTGCGGTCGTCGTTCCGACCCACGTACAACATGGCCGCCAACCTGGTCCGGCGGTACACACCCGACGTCGCCCACCACCTCCTCAACCT
The DNA here is from genome assembly GCA_030840525.1 of Frankiaceae bacterium. GTDB lineage: Bacteria > Actinomycetota > Actinomycetes > JAFAQI01 > JAFAQI01 > BP-197. The sequence continues at coordinate 320 of JAVEEI010000035.1, read as the reverse complement.
CTCCTTCGCCCAATACGGCGCCGACCGCGACGTCGTCCGTCTCGAAGCACAGCTCGAGCGCAGCCAACAGATGATGGATGCCGCCCGTCGAGAGTCGACGTGTGACCGCGGCGACGTGTCCGAATACCGCCGCCTCCTTCGCGACGTCGAGGACGCGGCACCCGCGCCCGCGTCTGTTCGGTCTCAGGTCATGGAGGCTCTCGAGCGAGTGAAGCCCGGCGACATCCTGCTGCTCCCGGGCGGCAAGTCTGCGGGCCGAGTCGTCGTGCTCTCGACCGCTCGGCGCAGCGGCGGAGAGGTCCGTCTCGGCGCGCTGACCG
>JAVEEI010000024.1 GCA_030840525.1 Frankiaceae bacterium | reverse complement strand
CGCCCTTGACGTCGAAGCCGTCCATCTCGACCAGCATCTGGTTGAGGGTCTGCTCGCGCTCGTCGTGCCCACCGCCGAGACCCGCACCGCGGTGCCGGCCGACGGCGTCGATCTCGTCGACGAAGATGATCGCGGGCGCGTTGGCCTTCGCCTGCTCGAACAGGTCGCGCACCCGGGACGCACCGACACCGACGAACATCTCGACGAAATCGGAGCCGGAGATCGAGTAGAACGGCACGCCCGCCTCGCCGGCGACCGCGCGGGCGAGCAGCGTCTTGCCGGTGCCGGGCGGGCCGTAGAGCAGCACGCCCTTCGGGATCTTCGCGCCGATCGCCTGGAACTTGGCCGGGTTCTCCAGGAACTCCTTGATCTCCTGGAGCTCCTCGATCGCCTCGTCCGCACCGGCGACGTCGGCGAACGTCGTCTTCGGAGTGTCCTTGCTGACCAGCTTCGCCTTCGCCTTGCCGAACTGCATGACCCGGCCGCCGCCGCCCTGCATCTGGTTCAGGAAGAAGATCATGATCAGGAAAATGAACACGATCGGCAGGAAGTTGATGAGCAGCGACAGGAACGGGTTGGAGTGCGAGACGTTGACCTTGCGGCTCGCGACGCCCGCGTCCTTGAGCTCCTTCATCAGCACGAGGTCGTACTGCACGGTGTAGCTCGACGCGAACTTCGTGTTGTCGCCCTGGTTGGCGATGCGCTCACCCTTCTTGAGGGTGACGTCGACCTCTTGCTCCTTGTCCTTCAGCGTGGCGGTCGCGACCTGGCCGTTGGAGATGGCGCTCTCGATCGTCGACAGCGAGACGCTCTTGTAGCCGCCGCTCCCCGTCGTGAAGGTGAGCAGCGCAAGCACGAGCACCACGGCCACGACCAGCCAGGTGATGGGGCCTCGAAAGGTTCGTCGAAGGTTCATGGATGCGGGCCGCAGCGGGGCCCGTCCCTCCTGCTCGCGGGGACAATCGTCCCCTTGATCGTACGCCGCGCCCGCCGTGCCCGCTTTGCCTCCGTACGGGGGCTAGTAGGCGTAGACCTCGGGGCGCAGCGTGCCGACGTACGGCAACTCGCGGTAGCGCTCGCCGTAGTCGAGCCCGTAGCCCACGACGAACACGCTCGGGATGTCGAATCCCATGTACTTGACCGGCACCTGCACCTGGGCCGCCTCGGGCTTGCGCAGCAGCGCCACGACCTCGATCGAGTTGGGCTGCCGGGAGCGCAGGTTGCGCAGCAGCCACGACAGCGTGAGGCCCGAGTCGATGATGTCTTCGACGACGAGCACGTCGCGCCCGGCGATGTCGCGGTCGAGGTCCTTGAGGATGCGGACGACCCCGCTCGACGACGTCGACGACCCGTACGACGAGACCGCCATGAACTCCATCGACACCGGCAGGGTGAGCGCGCGGGCGAGGTCGGCCATCACCATGACGGCGCCCTTGAGCACACCGACGAGCAGCACCTCGCGCCCGGCGTAGTCGGTCTCGATCTGTTTGGCCAGCTCGGCGATCTTGTCGGCGATCTGCCCCTCGGAGACGAGCACGCCCTCGATGTCCGGGTGGAGGTCGTGCGGTTGCTCCGCGGTGGTGTCCATCGGCAGCAGCGGCGAGGTCATCGGAACGTGAGCCTGCCATACCGGCGCTCGCCGACCAACCCCCCAGGCAGGCTAGTCGGGCCCTGCCCGTGCCAACCGGTGACCAGCGCGTCGAGCGCGGCGACGTGCACCGCGCCGAGGCTGCCCGGCGGCGACCCGGCGGCGACCGCGGCGGCGCGCAGCACCCGGGTCCGTACGGCGGGGGCCAGCGCGGCCAGGCCGGCGACGTCGAGGCCGCCGTCGGTGGTCGTCACGTCGGCAAGCGTCTTGGCCGCGGCGTCGTCGAGGGCGTCCGCGTCGTCACGGAGCAGGCCGGCGGTGCGGGCCAGCGCCGCGGCGATGCCGGGGCCGAGCGTGCGTTCGAGCGCGGGCAGCGCGTCCCCGCGGACCCGGCTGCGGGCGTACGCCGGGTCGGTGTTGTGCGGGTCGGCCCACGGGGTCAGGCCGAGCGCCGCACAGGCCGCGGCGGTCTGCTCCCGGCGTACCTGTAGGAACGGCCGGCGGAAGGTGCCATTGCGCGCCGGCATGCCGGCGAGGCTGCGCGCTCCGGAGCCGCGAGCCAGCCGGAGCAGCACCGTCTCGGCCTGGTCGTCGAGGGTGTGGCCGAGGAGGACGGCGGCGGCGCCGGTGTCGGCGGCGGCCGTTTCCAGCGCGGCATAGCGGGCAGTGCGGGCCGCGGCCTCCGGGCCGCCGGGACCGCGTACGGCGACCGTTTCGGACCTAACGGGGTCGAGACCCAGGCTTGTGCAGGTGGCGACGACGGCCTGCGCGCGGTCGGCCGAGCCGGCTTGCAGTCCGTGGTCGACGGTGACCGCGCCGGCGTCGAGGCCATGGCGAGGCGCTTCATGGGCCAGCGCCGCCGCGAGCGCGAGCGAGTCAGCGCCGCCGCTGACCGCGGCGAGCACGAGCGACCCGGAGGCGAAGTCGCGCAGCGACGAGCGCACGGCCGCGCGGGTCGCCGCGACCGCCGGGTCGTGCCTCACAGTTCGTGATCATGGCGTTTGCCGGCTGCGAACGCCATGATCACGCCGAAATCTGCGGCGAACGCCATGATCACGCAGCGGGGGCGGCGATGCGGGTCAGCCAGGCCTGCGGGTTGCGGATCTCCTGGCCGGTCGGCAGCAGGTCCGGCGACGTCCAGACGACGTTGAAGCCGTCCATCCCCAGCTCGGCCACCGCGGCGCGGACGAACGCCGCGCCCTCGGCGTACTGGCGCATCTTCAGGTCGAGGCCGAGCAGCCGCCGGACCGCGCGGTCGATCGGCCCGCCGGAGCCGCGGCGGGCCTCGAACCGCTCGCGGATCCGCGCCACCGACGGCACGACGAGCGGCCCGACGCCGTCCATGACGACGTCGGCGTGGCCTTCGAGCAGGCTCATCAGCCCGGTGATCCGGTCGAGTACCTCGCGCTGTGCCGGGGTCTGCACCAGCTCGAGCACCGACATCTCGGCCCGCCCGCGAGCCGTGTCGACCAGCCCGCGCAGCGCGCCGCGCAGCCGCGACAGCGCCGCGGCCGGGTCGAGGTCGCCGGCGCTCAGGTAGTCGGCGAGCAGGCTGCGCACGTGCCCGTGCAGCCACGGCGCGGCGGCGAACTGCGTCCGGTGGGTCACCTCGTGCAGGCACACCCACAGCCGGAAGTCGCGCGGGTCGACCTCCAGCGCCTGCTCGGCGACGACGATGTTGGGCGCGACCAGCGTCAGCCGGCCGCCTTCCGCCGGCCCGAACAGCTCGAACTGCCCGAGCACCCGGGTCGCCATGTACGCCAGCAGGACGCCGACTTCGGCACCGGTCGCGCGCGACCCGACGGCGGTCATGACCGGGCCGAGCGAGCGGGCCCGGCCGGCCAGCACCTTGTCGAGCAACGGGTCGACCAGGTCGGCGAAACCGGCGACGTTGGAGCGGATCCACCCCGGCCGGTCGACCACGGTCACCGGCTCGGCCGCGCCGGCCGCGGGCAGCCCGGTGTACGACGCGACGTGCCCGTCGGCCTCGACCGCCAGCCGGCGCAGGTCCTCGACGGTGGCGACGGCGGCGGCGAGGTCGAGCCGCGGCCCGGGCGGGACCAGCCGGGTCGCGGTGGCGGTCGCTACCGACCAGTCGACGAGCTGCACGCCTGCCACGCTAATGACAGCCGCAGCCGGCGAGGGTCGCCGCGAGCCGGTCGAGCGCGGCCTCGGTCCGGCCGGGCGCGACCGCGCGGTCGGTGAGAAACGCGAACACGAGCAGCTGACCGTCGGCGTCGACGACCGTTCCGGCCAGACTGTTCACTCCGGCGAGCGTTCCCGTTTTCGCCCGTACGACGCCCGCCCCCGCCCGGCTCTTCGCCGACCGGTAGCGCTTTGCCAGCGTCCCGGTCGCCGCGGCGATCGGAACGCCGTCGAGCAGCCCGCGCAGCGCGGGATCGCGGACGGCCGCCCGCAACGTGGCGACCAGCGTGGCCGCGCTGACCCGGTCGAGCCGGGACAGCCCGCTCGCGTCGACCAGCCGCAGGCCGTCGGTCGCGATGCCGAGCCGGTCGAGGCCGGCGGTGAGCGCGGCCGCCTCGCCGGCGAAGCTGCCCGGGCGGCCGGCGGCGGTCGCGACGGCGCGGCCGAGCGCCTCGGCCAGGTCGTTGTCGCTGACGGTCAGCATCCGCGCGACCAGCGCGCCGACGGGCGGCGACTGCACGGTGGCGACGACGGTCGCGGTCGGCGGCGCCGCGGCGACGCAGCCGGCCCGCTGGACCCGCAGCCCCGCGGCCTTGAGTGCCGCGGCGAACGCGGCGAGCGCAGTCCGGGCCGGGTGCGCCGCGCGCGCGTGGCTCTTCGGCGAGACCAGGCCCTCGTCGAGCTCCAGCGCCGTCGGTGTCTCGACGTCGCCGCCGGTGACGTATCCCGGTGTCCAGCCCGGCGCCGACAGCGGGCCCGTCCACGCCGACACGTCCGCGCACAGCGTCGTCGCGCCCGCGGCCGCCGGGGCTTTCGCCGTAGCCGCCGCGAGCGCCGCGATCGACGCCGGCCGCGGGTACGCCGTCGCCGCGACCGGCCGGCCGGTGAGGGTCACGTCGCCGCCGCCGCGCAGGTAGAGCGTCGAGCCGTCCCGCAGCACCTCGGTCCGCAACGTCGCGGTCGGGCCCAGCGTCGTCAACGCGACCGCCGCGGTCAGCAGCTTCAGGGTCGAGGCCGGCGCCATCGGCGTACCGGCGTCTCGGTCGAGCAGCACGCCGCCGCTGCCGGCGTCGGCGACCATCCCGGTCAGCGACCCCCCGAACGCCGGGTCCGCACCCGCCCGGGCCAGCGCGGCGGCGACACCGGCGGCCGTCGCGCTGCCGGCATCGGTCGCGGCGATCGGGGTCAGCACGCCCGGGCGGACGTACGGCGCCGGGACGGTGGCGGTGCGGTGCGGCGCCGCCGCCGGCCGGGTGACGACGTACGCCGTCCCGCCGGCAACGGCCAGCACCAGGACGACCGCGACGGCTACCCATCGCCAGCGGCTGCTCACCGTACGGGACACTAACGGCGTGGAGTTCGACGTAACGATCGAGATACCCAAAGGGCAGCGCAACAAGTACGAGATGGACCACACCAGCGGGCGGATCCGGCTCGACCGCACGCTGTTCACCGCGACCCAGTACCCCGCCGACTACGGCTTCGTCGAGGACACACTCGGTGCCGACGGCGACCCGCTCGACGCGCTGGTGCTGCTGTCCGAGCCGACGTTCCCGGGTTGCCTCATCCGCTGCCGCGCGATCGGCATGTTCCGGATGCAGGACGAGGCGGGTGGTGACGACAAGGTCCTGTGCGTGCCGGCCAACGACCCGCGGCAGGAGCACCTACGCGACATCCACCACATGCCGGAGTTCGACCGGCTCGAGATCCAGCACTTCTTCGAGGTCTACAAGGACCTCGAGCCCGGCAAGAGCGTCGAGGGCGCCCACTGGTGCGGCCGCGCCGAAGCCGAAGCCGAGATCGAGCTGTCCCGGGAGCGCCTGACGAAGTCAGCCCACACCCCCGACGGTTGAGTGCGACGTTGTTCGTCTTTTGAGGTGCTGAGAAGACGAACAACGTCACACTCAACGGGGTAGTTGGCTACGCCTCGTGCCGGGTGGTTGCGTTGGTGACGGGGACGTAGGTTCGGCAGGGCTCGTTGCGGAGGCTCGGGCAGGCGGGCTGCGGCGTGCCGGCCGCGTCGACGCCGGCGATGACCGGCAGCACCAGCCGCGACGGCATCTGCTTCGAGAACGCGATCGCCACGTTCGACGTCGTACCCGCCGGCTCGGTGTTGTCGAACGACCACACCGGCTGCGCACCGTTCGGCGCCGCGATCGTCACGCGGATCCGCGTGCCGGCGCGGTAGACGTGGCCCTCGTAGTACAGCGGGATCGCCACCGGCACGAACGAGGTCGCCGGCATCGGCGCCGCGTCCGCCGCGAGCATCGTCGGCACCGGCTCGAGCAGCGTGCTCGGCGTGTGCATGACGTTGTTGGTGTCGTACGAGAGCTTGCGCTCGCTCGCCCGCTGGTAGCCGTTCTGGACGAACGTCTCGTGCCCGTCGGGCGTGACCTCGCTGACCGTGGCCTGCAGGTCGACGTCCGGCGTCGACGAGCGCACCCACAGGTAGACCGCGCCCGCGCCGACCACGGCCGTGTCGGACTTCAGCGGCGGCGAGAGGTACGACACCGCGGTGCCGGCCGGGTTCTGCTTCCACTGCCAGTCCCACTGCGACGCGTTGCCCCACAGACCGCCGGTGCCGGTGTTGCTGCCGTAGTCGGTCTTCGGCAGCGCGGCGGCGTCGGCGGTGAACAGGTCGACGCCCTTCCCGGTCGCCTTCTCGGCGAGGATGCCGCCGTTGCCGAGGTAGAAGCTCTGCGCCGTCGTACCGGGGACCGGCCACGACGCGAACGACTTCTCGAACTGCGGGTACGGGTCGCCGGCGGTGAAGTCACCGGTCGGCTTCTTGCCGGCGCCGTTGTCGAACAGCACCCGGACCTCGGGCAGCGCCTCGAACGCCGCCTGCGCCATCGCGACCGTCGGCTGGAGCTGGATCGGGTCCGGCGGCAGCGTGATCAGGTCGTTCTGCGGCGTTCCGAGGGCCGCGTTGTAGACGACCGGCGCGCTCGCCTGGATCACCGCGGAGTTGACCGCCGGCGCCTGGTTGGCGACGTAGATCATCATGAAGTCGTACCAGCGGTTGTAGGTCGCCGGGTCGAGCGAGTCGATGTGCGGGCCGTTGGTGAAGGTGAACCATTTCTTCGTCGTACCGGTCATGTGCGCGGCGAGCGTCGGGCAGTGGCCGCCGGTCTGCTCGTCCTCGAACTGGCAGGCCATGAAGACCGGCACGTTGATCTTGTTGACGAACGTGACCGGGTCGAGCGGGTCGGCGACGTTCGCGACGTAGTGCGAGTTGTCGCGGATCTTCTGCATCAGGTCGGCGGCCTCGCCGTGCAGCACCTGGTTGTCGGCGCACACCTGGTCGCCGCTCTGGATCTGCTTCCACGCGTACGGCTGCCCGGCGTTCGGGCCGGCCGGCTGGGCCTGGTCCTGCCGCTCCTTCGCCCACGCGACGGCGAACCCGGTGTTGAGCACGCCGCCTGGGTAGAGCGTGGTCGCGGTCGCGTCGATGACCGACAGCGGCGCGATGGCCGCGAGGTGCGGCGGGCGGGTCGCGGCGGTGAAGAGCTGGCTGATGCCGCCGTACGAGATGCCCATCATGCCGACCTTGCCGCCGCGCACCCACGACTGGTGCGCGATGGTCTCGACGATGTCGTAGCCCTCGAGGCTCTGCAGCGGCTCGAAGAAGTCGAACGCGCCGCCGGAGCAGCCGGTGCCGCGCATCTGGATGTCGACGACGGCGAAGCCCATCGCGTTGGCGATGGCCGCGATGCCACTCGTCGGGCCGGCGGGGTCGGCGTAGGCGTAGCCGGAGTACTCGATCAGGGTCGGGTACGGCTCGGCGTAGTCGGGGCCGGCCGGGATGTTGTTGTCGGGGATGTTGTGGCCCTGGACCGCGACCGGCGGGGCCGTCGGCGGGTGCACGTCGTACGCGAGCTTGGTGCCGTCGCGCGTCGTGAGGTAGCCGTAGCCGTGGTCCGGGATCGTCTGGTTGTAGACGCTGGGGTCCCAGGGCGTCGGGTCCTCGGTGTGCACGGTGAGCGGCGCCGAGGTCGTGCCGTCCGGGAGCTTGACCGTGTAGCCGTCGCCCGGGGTGACGTTGCGGAACACTACGCCGCCCTGCGCGTCGGAGGTCTGGGTCGCGACGGTGGCACCGGTGCTGTCGAGCAGGGTGACGGCGGCGCTGGCCGGGACGCCGGTCGCGTAGACCTGGCGCGCGCTGCCGGCCGCGACGAACGGCGCGGTTGTCGCGGCGACGCTGGCGGCCGTGATGCCGACGCCGGTCAACAGTGCCGCGACGAGGGAGAGCCTCAGGGTGGTGCCGCCGAACATGCGCACGGGTGCCGTCTCCTCCCGGGCCGGTGGGCCCAGATTTCGGGGGGGTTCGGCACTTCCTTCGACGGCCCCGCTACCGAATCCTGCTCGGTCGCGGGGCCCCCGTCGGTGCGTTCAGCCGGTCGCTCAGCCGGACGTCGCCTTCGCCTTCGGCTTGGCCTCGGTGCGGGCCTTGGGCTGCTCCGGGATCTGCACGTTCGCGTCCGGCAGCGTGATCGCGCCCGGCTGGCCGGACCGCGAGTAGACGTACGGCGCGACGACCAGCGCCAGCAGGCCGCTCGCCATGAACGCGAACCAGGACAGGATGCCGGTCCCGGCCGCGACGCCGACGATCGTCGTGATGACGCCGAGCGCCGTCGGGAGCGCCTTGGTCCGCAGCATCGCGACACCGGCGCTCGTCGTGGCGAGCGCGAGGCCACCGAACAGCATCACGCCGAACAGGTCGTTGCTGAGCAGGTTCAGCGCCTGAGCGGTCGCGGTGCTCATCCGGCTCGGCTGGTCCGTGAGCGCCTCGTTCAAGCCGGCGCCGACGCAGAGACCGCCGGCCAGCAGGACGCCGCCCCCGACCATCGTCGTGGCGAGGATCTGCGAGCCCCGGGAGCGCAGGAAGGTGGCGACGGCGCTGAAGTAGACGACCGCCGCGAGCGCCGCGTAGGCGAGCAGGAAGTCCTGCACGTGGACGTTCGTCCGGTGGTGCTGGTAGTACGCGATGACCTTGGCGCCGCTGGCCTTCGCGTCGGGGGTGTTCGACGCCGTGGCGATGGCCGCGAAGACGAGAGCGACCATGAGATAGCCGGCGAACGGGGCGAGCCGGCGGGCACGTGCGTTCATAGCGATGTCCCTTCCCGAGAACTGCGTGTGATCTCGGGGTAACACAAACCGCGCCGCACGACTCGGACATGACGATTTGCCCCAGAAGAAGCCTCAGGACGTGCCACTGCCCACCGACGGCGGGTACCGGCGGTGGGCAGTAGCGGTCGAGAGTCGTTATGCGGTGCGGGTCTTGTCCCGGTTGCCGATCGAGATCGAGACGCCGAGACTGCCGGCCAGCGCGCGAAGGAACTCACCGGCACCGACGAGCACGACGCCCGTCGCAACCGGGTTCATCCACTCGGCGCGCAGGTGCTGGCCGAACGCGCGGAAGACCGAGTAGTCGAGCGCCCACGAGGCGAGGATGGCCACGGCGACGGTCGCCGTGGTCGTCAGGGCCTTCGGAGCCTTGACGGGAAGGATCTCGTCCAGCACCTCCCAGGTGACGGCGAGCGCGAGCGCCAGGCCCACGAACACGACGAACGCGTACATTTTGTTGCCTCCTCTGCGGCGCACGGCGCGCCGCTCACCACAGTTCGACCGCGCGTACGACCCTTGGTTACACACCCGTCGTAACTATTTTTCGGCAGGGAGGTCGAACCACCCGGATGGACGTCGACCCGGCGCTCGTCAAGGCCTGCCAACGCGGCGAGGCCGGGGCGCTGGACGCGTTGATCCGGGCGACCTACGCCGACGTGTACGCACTGTGCCGCCGGATGCTGGCCGACCCGGACGAGGCCGCCGACGCGACGCAGGAGGTGTTCGTGCGGGTGATGCGGTCGGTCCTCGGCTTCCGCGGCGACTCCGCGTTCGGCACCTGGCTGCACCGGGTGACCGTCAACGTCTGCCTCACCGCGTTACGGCGACGCTCGCGCGCCCGCGCGACCGGCATGGCCGCGAGCAGTACGCCGTTCGCGCTCCCCGGCGACGAGACCGAGCTCACGTCGACCGGCAGCTCGCCGTCGGAGCTGGCGGAGACCGCGGACCTGCTCGCGCGGTCCGAGGCGGCGCTCGCCGCGTTGCCGGAAGACGCGCGCGCCGTCGTCGTACTGCGGGATCTCGAAGGGTTGTCGACCCGCGAGGTCGCGGAGCTGCTCGGCGTCACGGAGACTGTGGTCAAGGTGCGGCTGCACCGGGCGCACGCGAGGTTGCGGGCGATGGTGACGGGTGCGTCCGCGCACGCGGGAGGGACCGGAGCATGAGTGAGGAACCGCGGTTCTGCCGCGAGACCCGCGCGCAGCTGCCGTTCCTCGTCAGCGGCGAGCTGTCCGGCTGGGGCGCACGGGTGGTGCGCGCGCACGTCAAGCGCTGCGCCGACTGCGCCGCGGAGCTGGCCCGGCAGGGGCAGGTCGACGCCGCGCTCGCGACGATGCGCACCTCCCGGCCGGAGCCGCCGCCGGGGTTGCTCGACGACCTGCTGGCCCGCGCCCGGGGCGGGTCGCTGCGCGAGCGGGCGGCGGTGCCGGCGCGCGGTGCCGTGAGTGGTGCGCGCCCTGCCATGTCGGTGGCCTTTCTCACCGTCGGAGCTGCGGCATCTACGGGCGTGGGCTATGCGATGTACAAGGGCGCTCGGTGGGCATTGGGTCGCCGCCACAAGTAGTGCCGCCAGCGCGACATCTATGTCGCGGTGGCGGCGATGATCATGGGCGGGGGCGGTTGCGGGACGGGACGACGGTCTGGCGGGTGTCCGGCGCGACCAGCCGGCGCGCGTCGGCATTCTCGTCGTCGGTCGCCTCCTGCGACGCCCGCTCGGCCGCGACCCGGGCGTCGTACGCCGTGATCTCGCGCATCGTCTGCTCGTCGTCCCAGCCGAGTACGTCGGCGAGCAGCGCGGCGACCGGCTTCATCGACTCCAGCCCGCGGTGCGGCGTACCGATCGAGATGCGGGTCCGCCGGGTGAGGACGTCGTCGAGGTGCAGCGCGCCCTCGTGGCTTGCGGCGTAACGGATCTCGGCCATCAGGTACTCGCCCGCGCCGGGGACGGGGTCGAGCAGGCTCGGGTCGTCGGCGGCCGGCCGGAGCACCTCGAAGACCAGCGCGCCGTAGCGGCCGAGCAGGTGCTCGATCCGCCAACCCGGCAGCGACAGGTCGTCGGCGAGGGTCTGCACCTGGTTGGCGAGCGCGTGGTAGCCGTCGGCGCCGAGCAGGGGGATCTCGTCGGTGACACACGGCGGGGCCGGCCGGCCGAGCTCGGCGATCGCCGCGTCGACCGCGTCGCGGGCCATCACCCGGTATGTCGTGTACTTGCCGCCGGCCACTGAGACCATGCCGCGCGGCGACCGGCTGATCGCGTGCTCGCGGGAGAGCTGCGACGTCTCCTCGTGCTCGCCGGACAGCAGCGGGCGCAGCCCGGCGTACACGCCGGAGATGTCGGCGCGGGTGAGCGGCACGGACAGCACGGCGTTGACGTGGTCGAGCACGTAGTCGATGTCGACGCTGCTCGCCGCCGGGTGCGCCTTGCCGTAGTGCCAGTCGTCGTCGGTGGTGCCGACGATCCAGTGGTCGGCCCACGGGATGACGAACAGCACCGACTTCTCGGTGCGCAGGATGAGCCCGGTCTCGGACGAGATGCGGTCCCGAGGCACGACGAGGTGGATGCCTTTCGACGCGCGCACCTTGAACTCGCCGCGCGAGTCGGCGAGCCGTTGCACGTCGTCGGTCCAGACCCCGGTCGCGTTGACGACGACGCCGGTGCGCACGGTCGCCTGCGCGCCGGTCTCGGTGTCGCGCAGCTCGGCGCCGACGACGCGGCCGCCCTCGCGGAGGAAGCCGACGACCTCGGTCGAGGTGCGGACGACGGCGCCGTACGCCGCGGCGGTGCGGGCGAGGGTCAGCGTGTGCCGCGCGTCGTCGGTCTGCGCGTCGTAGTAGCGGATGCCGCCGACGAGAGCGGACCGTTTGAGCGCGGGCGCGAGCGCGCGGGCCCGGGTGCGTGACAGGTGCCGGTGCCGCGGCAGCGCGCGCGACCCGCCGAGCAGGTCGTAGAGCGCGAGCCCGGCGCCGACGTACAGGCGCTCCCAGCCGTAGTGCTGCAACGGGTAGAGGAACGAGACCGGGCGGACGAGGTGCGGGGCGAGCCGGGTGACCATCAGGTCGCGCTCGCGCAGCGCCTCGCGGACGAGCTGTACGTCGAACTGCTCGAGGTAGCGCAGCCCGCCGTGGAACAGCTTGCTGCTCCGCGACGACGTGCCGCTGGCGATGTCGCGGCCGTCGACGACCGCGGTCGACAGCCCGCGGGTGACCGCGTCGAGCGCGACTCCCGCGCCGGTGACGCCGGCACCGACGACGAGTACGTCGACCGCGCCGCCGTCGAGCCGGTCCCAGGCCGCGGCGCGCGCGGCCAGGTCGAGTACCGGCGTCCCTCTCATCGGGACCAGGCTACAAAGCCGCGAGCCCGGCCGGAGTGATCCGACCGGGCCCGCGAACGGTTTGCTGGTGCGCGACTACTTGAGGAAACCGATCTTCGTGTAGTCGATCGTCGAGAACCCGAACGAGCCGAGGTTCGCGACCTTGTTGTTGACGCCGTCCATGTCGAGACGCTGGAACAGCATCAGCGAGTGCACCTCGTTCCAGACGTGCGTGTCGGCATCGTTGAGCTTCTGCCGGTAGACGTTCAGGTCGAGCGACGAGAGCGCGTCCTTGAAGTCCTGGTCGATGACCGGGTCGTCCATGCCCGTGTAGTTCTCGCCGCCACCGTTCTTCGGGTCGACGTAGATGCCCTTCGCACCCGAGCCCGGGAACGGCGTACCGTTCCTGGTGAACGGGGTGATGTCGACGTTGCCGGGGATGACGTACTTGGTGAAGAAGTCGTTCGACGGGACGGTAGTGATGACGAGCTTCACGCCGATCGCCTTCATCATCGGCTGGAACAGCTTGGCCTCGTTGGCCGACGACGCGGTGCCGGACGGGATGGTGAAGCGGACGTCCAGCTCCTTGCCGTTCTTCGTGCGGTAGCCGTTGCTGCCCATCTTCCAGCCGTCGGCGTCGAGCGTCGTGCCCGCCTTCGCCGGGTCGTACGTGCCGACCTGGCCGGAGTTGTTCTGGTAGCCGACCTGGCCCGGGACGAAGATGTGGTTGTCCAGGGTCGCGAAGTTCTTGATCGGCAGACCGTTGAGGTCGGACTTGGCGAACGCGACCCGGTTGGTGCCGTAAGCGATCGCGAGCCGGACCTGCAGGTCGGCGGTGATGCCGCCGTTGTGGAACGTGAAGTGGCGCTGGTTGGGGCCACCGGCGACGGTCACGTGACCGGTCTTGCTGCTCTTCGCCAGGTCGTACTCCGACGCGACGTTCGCGATGAAGTAGTCGTAGTCGATCTCGCCGTTGGCGAACGCCTGGTCCGCGGCCGTGCCCTCGAGCGTCTTGAACACGATGCTGTCGAGCTTCGGCTTGTCGCCCCACCAGTTGGGGTCACGGACGACGGTCAGCGTCTGCGCCGACTTGTCGAACGAGCCGAACTTGAACGGGCCGCCGGTGATCGGGATGGCGTTGTTGTACATCGCCGAGAAGGTCTTCGGGTCGGCGTTGACTTCCTTCGGGTACAGCGGGTTGAACAGCACCGGCCACTCGGCGAACGGCGTCTTGAACGTGACGATGACGTCGTACGGGTCGGTGCCCTGCGAGACGTCCGACACCTGCTCGTAGCCGGTCGTGCTGGCCGCGGCGAACTTGGTGTTGGTGCCGTTCAGGGCCTTCCACTGCGCGATGTAGTCGGAGACGTCCATCGCGCGGCCGTTGGACCACTTGGCCTTCTTGTTGAGCTTGTACTCGACCTTCTGCGGGCTGGTGCTGATGATCTTGGCCGACTCCCAGTACGCCGGGTTGTACGTGACGTTGGCGTGCTCGTCGGTGCGGGTCGGGTCGGGCATCATCGACAGCATCGCGTTGGCGATACCGCTGTCGGTGCCG
>JAVEEI010000200.1 GCA_030840525.1 Frankiaceae bacterium | reverse complement strand
CGGGCCGTCCGGCGCCGGGTCCTGCCAGTACATGAGCACGATGACGCGTACGTAGAAGAACGCTGCCACGGCCGAGGCGACGAGACCGACGATGACCACCGGCGTCGCGCCACCGTCGATGGCGGCGAGGAACACCGCGTACTTGCCCATGAAGCCGGAGGTCAGCGGGATGCCGGCCAGGCCGAGCAGGAACAGGGTGAACGCAGCAGCCATCGCCGGCGACCGTCGGCCGAGCCCCCGCCACTGGGACAGGTGCGTCGCCTCGCCGTCGGCGTCGCGCCGCCCGAGACCGCGGCGGAGAACACCGCGAACTTGCCCATGAAGCCGGACGTCAGCGGGATGCCGGCGAGCGCGAGCAGGAAGAACGCGAAGATACCGCCGAGCAGCGGCGACCGGCGGCCCAGCCCGGCCCAGCGGGACAGGTGCGTCGCCTCGCCGTCCGGGTCGCGCACCAGCGTAAGGATGCCGAACGCGCCCACCGTCGTCAGGCCGTACGTGAGCAGGTAGAACAGCGAGCCGGACAGCCCGGAGCGGTTGAGCGCGATCACGCCGACGAGAATGAAGCCGGCGTGCGCGACCGAGGAGTACGCGAGCATCCGCTTCACGTCGGTCTGCGTCACCGCGAACACCGAGCCGACCAGCATCGTCAGGATCGCGACGCCCCACGCGACCGGCCGCCAGTCCCAGCCGAGCCCGCCGAACGCGACGTAGAAAACCCGCAGCAGCGCGCCGAACGCGGCCACCTTCGTCGCCGCGGCCATGAACGCCGTGACCGGCGTCGGCGCGCCTTGGTAGACGTCGGGGATCCACGAGTGGAACGGCGCCGCGCCGATCTTGAACAGCAGCCCGACGCCGAGCAGGCCGAGGCCGAGCACGAGCAACGTGTCGCCGTGCTGGCCCGACGCGGCCGCGTCGTGGATCGCGCCGAGCGAGACGCTGCCGGCGTACCCGTAGAGCAGCGCGAGCCCGTAGAGGAAGAACGCCGACGAGAAGGCGCCGAGCAGGAAGTACTTGACCGCCGCCTCTTGCGAGAGCAGCCGTCGGCGCCGGGCCAGCCCGCAGAGCAGGTAGAGCGGCAGCGACATGACCTCGAGCGCGACGAACAACATCAGCAGGTCGTTGGCCGCGGGGAACAGGTACATGCCCGCGACGGCAAACAGCAGCAGCGGGAAGATCTCGGTCTGCGCCCGGCCGAAGCCGGCTGCGGCCCGCTCGTCCGACGACCCGGGTACGGCGGAAGCCTGCGCGACGAAGGCGCCGCCGCCCACCTCGGGCGATCGGTCGGCGATGAGCAGCACGCTCGCCACCGAAACCAACGCGATCGTCGCCTGGATGAACAGCGCCGGGCCGTCGACGACCAGCGCGCCACCGGCGGTCACGACATGCGTATGCGCGACGACGCAGACCGCGACGAACGACCCGACCAGGCCGAGCAGAGTGACGCCGACCTGGATCGGCCAGCGGAGCATCCGCGGTGCGAACGCGTCGACGAGCACGCCGACGACGGCCGCGATGGAGACGATCAGGATCGGCGAGAGCGCGGCGTAGTCGATCGACGGCGCGGTGAACTCGGCGGCGGCGAGCGGGCTCACCGGGGGCCTCCCAGCGTCACGGGCACCGACGGTGCCGGGTCGTGCGGCCGCACGGTCGAGAACGTGTGCTTCACGGCCGGGTTTATCGCGTCGAGCAACGGCTTCGGGTAGATGCCGAGTACGACGATGACGGCGAGCACCGGCGCGATCACCCACGCCTCGCGGCTGCCGAGGTCGCGGAAGGTCTCGATGCCCTCGCGCACCGGGCCGTGGATCGTGCGCTGCACCATCCAGAGCACGTAGACCGCGGCGAGGACGATGCCGAAGATCGCGACGACGGCGAACCAGCGGTGCACGGTGAACGTGCCCACCAGCACCAGGAACTCGCTGACGAACGTCGACAGCCCCGGCAGCGACAGCGCGGACAGCCCGGCGACGAGCACCGCGGCACCGAGCCACGGCGCGACCTTCGCCGCGCCGCCGAAGTCGTCGATCATCCGCGAGCCGCGGCGGCTGGCGAGGAACCCGACGACCAGGAACAGCGCGCCGGTCGAGAACGCGTGGTTGACCATGTACAGCGTCGCGCCGGAGCCGCCCTGTGTCGTGAACGCGAAGATGCCGAGCGCGATGAAACCGAAGTGCGACACCGACGAGTAGGCGACCAGCCGCTTCATGTCGCGCTGCCCGATCGCGAGCAGCGCGCCGTACAGGATGCCGGTCACGCAGAGTCCGAGGATGTACGGCGCGAGCTCGCGCGCGGCCCACGGGAACAGCGGGATGCAGAAGCGCAGGAACCCGAACGTGCCGACCTTGTCGAGCACGCCGACGAGCATCACCGCGACGCCGGTAGGCGCCTCGGCGGCCGCGTCCGGCAGCCACGTGTGGAACGGCCACAGCGGAGCCTTGATGGCGAACGCGATGAAGAAGCCGAGGAACAGCGCGACCTGCTCGCCGTGCCCGATGTGCAGGTCGCCGGCGAGCAGCGCGCGGTAGTCGAACGTGCCGTGCTTGAGCCGGTGCGCCGACACCACGAACAGCGCGATCACCGCGACCAGCATCAGCAGGCCGCCCGCGAGCGAGTAGAGAAGGAACTTCACCGCGGCGTACGAGCGCCGCGGGCCGCCGTACGAGCCGATCAGGAAGTAGATCGGGATCAGCATCGCCTCGAACAAGACGTAGAACAGGAACACGTCGAGCGAGCCGAACACGCCGAGGATGATCGCCTCGGTCGCGAGCAGCAGCGCGAAGAACGTGCGCACGCCGCGCTTGCCATCCTCGGCTTCGTGCCACGACGCGAGGATGATGACCGGCGTCAGCACGGCAGTCATCAGGATCAGCACGAGCGCGATGCCGTCGACACCGACCGCGTAGTGCACGCCGAACGCCTTGATCCAGTCGTAGCTCTGCACGAACTGGAACCGCGCGCCGTTGGTCTTGTACTCGAGGCACATCGCGACCGTGCCGGCGAGCGTCACCAGCGACGTGCCGAGCGCGACCCGCTTGACCGTGTCGTGCGACTCGCGCGGCGTCAGCATGATGCCGAGCGTGCCGATCAACGGCAGCAGGGCGAGGACCGTCACCCACGGGAAGTTGCTGCTCGACGTCACGTCCATCCCACTCACCCGACCCGCGCGATCATCAGCGCGGCCATGACGACCGTCGCGCCGGCGAGCATCGACAAGGCGTACGACCGGGCGAAGCCGGTCTGCGACCGCCGGGCCCGCGCGGACGTCCCGCCGACCATCGCGGCGAAGCCGTTGACCGCACCGTCGACACCTCGGCCGTCGAAGAAGACCAGGGCGCGGGTGAGGTAGGCGCCGGGGCGCATGAACACGCTCTCGTTCAGCGCGTCGCCGTACAGGGACCGGCGCGCGGCCCACGTGACCGGCGTGACGTTGAGCGGCTGCTCGACCGGGACCGGCTTGCGCGCGACCAGCCACCACGCCGCCGCGACGCCGCCGGCGATGACCACCAGCGTCAGCGCGGTCAGCACTCCGGGCGCGATCGTGTGCACGCCCACCTCGACGCTGCCACCGACGGACGGCGTGAGGAAGTGCTGCAACGACCCGCCGAGCACCAGCAGGCCACCGGCGACCAGGGACCCGACCGCGAGCACGACCATGGGGCTGGTCATGACCGACGGCGACTCGTGCGGGTGCACGTCCTTCGCCCAGCGGCGGTTGCCGAAGAACGTCATGATCATGAGCCGCGACATGTAGAACGCGGTCAGGCCGGCGCCGGCGAGCGCAAGCAGCCCGAGCACCCAGCCCTCCGGCCCGCCCTTGTCGAGCGCCGCTTCGATGATCTTGTCCTTGGAGAAGAAGCCTGACGTCAACGGGAAACCGATGATCGCGAGGTAGCCGGCCGCGAACGTCCAGAACGTCACCGGCATGACTTTTCGCAACCCGCCGTACCGGCGCATGTTCACCTCGTCGTTCATGCCGTGCATCACCGAGCCGGCGCCGAGGAACATGTTGGCCTTGAAGAAGCCGTGCGTGAGCAGGTGCAGGATGCCGATCGCATACGCGCCGGGGCCGAGGCCCACCGCGAGCATCATGTAGCCGATCTGGCTCATCGTCGACGCGGCCAGCACCTTCTTGATGTCGTCGTACGCACAGCCGATGATCGCGCCCATCACGAGCGTCACCGCACCGACGATCTCGACCAGCACCCGCGCGTCGTTGGAGACGTCGTAGATCGGGTGCGAGCGGGCGATGAGGTAGACGCCGGCGGTCACCATCGTCGCGGCGTGGATCAGCGCGGAGACCGGGGTCGGGCCTTCCATCGCGTCGAGCAACCACGACTGCAGCGGGAACTGCGCGCTCTTGCCGCAGGCGCCGAGCAGCAGCAGCAGTCCGATCGCGGTCACCGTGCCGCGATGTGCGCTCGACGCGGTATCGAACACGTCGCGGAACGACACCGAGCCGAACGTCGTGAACATCAGCATGATCGCGAGCGACAGGCCGAGGTCGCCGACCCGGTTGACCAGGAACGCCTTCTTCGCCGCGACCGCGGCGGTCGGCTTGTAGGACCAGAACCCGATGAGCAGGTACGACGCGAGACCGACGCCTTCCCAGCCGACGTACAGCAGCAGGAAGTTGTCGGCGAGGACGAGCAGCAGCATCGCGGCGACGAACAGGTTGAGCTCGCCGAAGAACCGCCGCCGGTCGGGGTCGTGCGCCATGTAGCCGACCGAGTAGATATGGATCAGCGACCCGACGCCGGTGATGAGCAGGACGAAGACGGCCGACAGCGGGTCGATCAGCACGCTGACGCTGACGTGGAACGAGCCGGCCGGCACCCAGGAGAACAGGTGCTGGTCGACCTGGCGATCGTTGGTGTTCTTGCCGAGCAGGCCGAAGAACAGCACCAGCCCGATGGCGAACGACGCGATCGGCGCGGCGCAGCCGAGCAGGTGCCCCCACGCATTGGTACGGCGACCGCCGAGCAGCAGCACCGCGGCGCTGACCGCGGGGATCAGCACGAGCAGGAACGTCAGGTCGAACGCTCCCGTGGCGCCGACGAACCCCGGCACTTGGCCGACAATCGACTGCATCGACATGGCCCTCAGTACTTCAGCAGGTTGGCGTCGTCGACCGAGGTCGAGCGGCGGGAGCGGAAGATGGACATGATGATCGCGAGCCCGATGACCACCTCAGCGGCGGCGACGACCATGACGAAGAACGCGATGACCTGGCCGTCCAGCCCGCCGTTGATGCGGGAGAAGGTCACCAGGGTCAGGTTGACGGCGTTGAGCATCAGCTCGACCGACATGAACATGACGATCGCGTTGCGCCGTACGAGCACCCCGACGGCACCGATCGTGAACAGGATCGCCGACAGCGCGAGGTAGTTCTCGGGGGTCACGACTGCTCCTCGTGGGACGACCCGGAGGCCGGCACCGTCGGGACGGATCTCGCGAGGGAGAGGCCGCCGTCGCCCCCGGCCTCGGTGATGACGTGCGAGACCGACTCGGGCGCCACCGAGCCATCGGGCAGCAGGGCAGGCGTCTCGATGGAGTCGTGCCGGGCGAACACGCCCGGGCCGGGCAGCGGCGAGGGCCGACCGCTCGCGAAGCGCTGCTTGCTCCGCTCACGCTGGGACAGCCGCGGCACGATGCGCTCGCGGTGCGCCAGCACCATCGCGCCCAGCGCAGCGGTGATCAGCAGGGCGCTGGTGACCTCGAACGGGAAGACGTACTTGGTGAAGATCAGGGTGGCCAGGCCGCCGACGTTGCCGGCACCCAGGCTGGCGCTGGACTTTGCCGCCGGCCCGATCACCGCCTTGCCCACGATCAGGGACAGCAGCACCAGCAGGCCGATCCCGCCGAGCCCCGCGGCCAGCCGCTGGCCCTTGATCGTCTCCACCACCGAGTCGGCGGAAGTCACACCGACGATCATGAGCACGAAGAGGAACAGCATCAGGACGGCGCCGGTGTAGACGATCACCTGGACGAACGCCAGGAACGGCGCCCCGGCCAGCGCGTACAGGACGGCCAGGGACAGCATCACCGCGGCCAGCAGCACCGCGCAGTGCACGGCCTTACGGGCGAACAC
>JAVEEI010000187.1 GCA_030840525.1 Frankiaceae bacterium | reverse complement strand
CGCGAACCTCGCCGGTGTCCGGCACCACGAGATGGAGCGCGCGATCCAGATCCTCGGCGCGCACCATGCGTGGCTCGGCTTCGTCGACTCCGGCCTGCCCGAGGGCGACCCGTTGCCACCGCTGCCGGAAGGCTGCTTCGCCCTCGAACCGCTGGAGCTCGCTGCCGAGCCGCTCGTGCGTATCGTCCGCACGTTCCGCCCGCACGTGATGACGACGTACGACGAGAACGGCGGCTACCCGCACCCCGACCACATCATGTGCCACAAGATCTCGATGGAGGCGTACGACGCCGCCGGCGACCCGTCCCGCTACCCCGGCACCGGCGAGCCGTGGCAGCCGCTGAAGCTCTACTACCACATGACTTTTCACAAGCGGCGCTTCCAGGCGCTGCACGACGTCATGGTCGAGGCGGGCCTCGAGTCGCCGTACAGCGAGCGGCTGGAGAAGTGGGAGGAGAGCGACGACCACTGGGCCCGGATCACCACGCGGGTGCCGTGCGGCGACTACTTCGACATCCGCGACCAGGTGCTCATCGCGCACGAGACACAGGTCGACCCGACGTCGTTCTGGTTCGCCTGCCCGACCGAGCTGCAGGCGAAGGCGTGGCCGACCGAGGACTACCAGCTCGCGCGGTGCGAGTTCGAGGCGCCGACGCCGGAGGACGACCTGTTCGCGGGCGTCCGTGACGTGGTGCTGGGAAACGGGGTGCGCCCGTGATCGGCTTCCTCGTCATCCTCGCGCTCGTCGTCGTTTCGGTGCTGCTGTTCCGCTCGATGACGAGACACATCCGCAAGGTGCCGAAGTCGTTCGACCCGCCTCCGGTCGAGGACGAGAAGTCGGCGCCGGTCACGCCTCCTTGACGAAGCGGATCTCGGTGTTGCTCGCGTTGTCGATCGAGCGGCAGTACGACATCACGGCGTGACCGCCGCCGTCGATCGCGACCTGCTGGAAGTCGCCGAGCTCGCGGTTGGAGTTGCAGTTGATGCCGCCGGTGCAGACCGGGCCCGTTTTCACGGCGGTGGGGTCGACGGTCTGCAGGGCGCTGAACGTCGCGCCGCCGTCGAGCGACTCCGTGTAGCTCTCGAACCACTGCGCGCTCGACCCGACCGTGTCCGGCGTCCCGCTCGCGCTGGTGTGGTAGAGCGACACCGCGATCTTGCTGCCCTGGTAGGCGACCCACGGGTAGAGGCTGGTGCCGCCGGTCACGATCTGGCGCGGCGTGCCCCAGGTGGCGCCGAAGTCGTTGCTGGTGTTGAGCCACACCGTCGAACTGTTGCCCGCGTCGGCCTGCCAGACGACGGCCAGCTTGCCGTTGCCGCCGTCGGCGACGCTCGGGAACGCGGTGTCGGTCGTGGCCGACGACGCCGGCGCCGGCCGGGTGTTGGTGAAGGTCAGCCCGCCGTTCACCGAGCGGTAGAAGCCGACTCCGCCGTCGCTCGTCGCGTACACGCCGCCGACCTTGTCACCGGTCAGGCCGCCGTCCTCGCTGACCATGTTGCCGGGCGGGCAGACGCAGCCGGTCTGGTCGAGCACGCTCGCGGCGAGGTTGTGCTGCGGGTAGGTCAGCCCGGAGTCGACCGATCGGGAGACCCACAGCCCGGTCGGGATCTGGTGGACGACGTGGTAGACCCGGCCGCCGCTCGTCGCGGTGACCCACTGCCGGTCCTGGCCCAACACGCCCTGGACCGGGTTCGCCAGCCAGGTCTGGCCCTTGTCGGCGCTCGTCGCGACCGTGCTGCTGCCGAGCCAAAGGTCGGTCTCGGACAGCGTCCCGTCGGCCGCGACCGCGATATCGGAGTCGCCGCTGCCGGGCAGGTTGGCCTTGAGGCTGGCCGGCAGCTTCGTCCACGTCGTACCGCCGTCGTCGCTGCGGAACACGTCCGACGGCGAGCCGGGGATGGTCGAGAGCAGGCCGACCGGAGCGTTGACGTACAGCGTCCCGTCGGGCGCGACGTCGATGCCGGGCTCGCTCGCGTTGTCGCCGCTGACGACGACCGGCGCGCCGAAGGTCGCGGCGTTGGCGACCCCGGTCGCCAACGGGGACAGGGCGGCGAGCCCTCCGGCCGCACTGGCGGCGGCGAGCACGGCGACGAGCCGGCGGCGGCGTGGCACCATGACGTGTCCTCCTGGCTTGGCGAGCGTCCGTACGAGCCGATAACGGACATATCAGGCATTCCTCGCGGCGGGCGAGGCTAATCCTCGGTGGCGCCGCGGCCGCGTTTGATCTCGCCGCGGCGGCGCTTCGCGGCCAGCCGGCGCTCCTTCGCGGCCCTCGTCGGCCTGGTCGGGCGGCGCGGTGCGGCCGGCGGCGCGACCGCTTCGCGCAGCGTGTCGGCGAGCCGGGCGAGCGCGGCCTGCCGGTTGCGAAGCTGCGACCGGTGCTCGCTCGCCGTGACCGTGAGTACGCCGTCGGTGAGCCGGTTGCCGAGGCGCTGCACCGCCCGTTCTCGGAGGTACGGCGAGAACGCCGTCGAGTTGGCGACGTCGAGGCTCAGCTCCACCCGGCTGTCCGTCGTATTGACCCCTTGGCCGCCCGGCCCGCTCGCCCGCGAGAACCGCCACTGGAGCTCGTTCGGCGGTACGACGACGTTGCGCGTCACCACCAGTGGCTGCACGCTCGCCTCCGTTCCGGCGGGATCAGGCGACGACCTCCACCAGCTCGTCGAGTGAAGTGTCGAGCCCGGAGAGCATGCGCTGCACGTGCGGCACGCTGCGGCGGCACGCGGTCAGGCCGATGCCCATCTCGCCGCCGTAGCTCGTCGCGGTGATGTTCATCGCCTGGCCGTTGGTGGGGATCGACAGCGGGTAGAGGCCGGACAGCCGCGCGCCTTGCAAATAAAGGGACTCGCGCGGCCCGGGCACGTTCGAGATGACGACGTTGAACGGCAGCGTGCCCCAGCGGTAGAGCCCGGCGAGGCTGTTGACCGCCATCGGCAGCATGACGCCGGCGGACAGCGCGGTGACCTGCAACTGGTTGAGCCCCTCCAACGTCGCCTTCGCGCGCCGGGTCGACTCGGCGATCGCCACGAGCCGCCGTTCGGGGTCCGCCTCGTCTGTCGCGAGGCTGGCGAGGATCGCGCCGACCGCGTTACCCGACGCCTGCTCGTCGTCGCGGCCTCGCAGCGACACCGGTGTCATCGCGACCAGCGGCGCGTCGGGGAGCGCGTCGTGCTCCAGCAGGTACGTGCGCAGCGCGCCCGCGGACATCGCGAGCAGCACGTCGTTGACCGTGACGCCGGCGCCCTTCGCGACTAGCCGCATGCGCTCCAGCGAGTACGACTGCGCGGCGTACCGGCGGGAGCCGGTGATCGCGACGTTGAGCATGCTCCGCGGCGCCTCGCCCGGCAGCGTCGCCGCCTGCGACCGCAGCGCCTGCTCGGCGATCGTGAGCATGCGCGGCGTGAGCTTGGCCATGTCGGCGAACGCTTCGAGGACGGTCTTCGGCATCGACAGCAACGGGTTGCGGCGCTCGGGTCGCGGCCCGCTCCGGCGCGGCCGCTGGGTCCAGAACGCCGGCACCTCGGTCTCGTCCGGGTCGGTCGACAGGCTGTTCTGCAGCAGCCGCATCCCGGAGACGCCGTCCATCACCGAGTGGTGCAGCTTGCTGTAGACGGCGAACCGGTTGCCCGCGAGGCCCTCGATCAGGTGCAGCTCCCATAGCGGCCGGTGCCGGTCGAGCAGCGTCGAGTGCAGCCGCGACACCAGCGCGAGCAGCTCACGGACCCGGCCGGGCTGGGGCAGCGCGGAGTGGCGCAGGTGGTGCTCGAGGTCGACGTCGCGGTCGTGCGCCCAGGCCCACTGGCCGAGCGTCCCGAGCGAGCGGTACGCGCGGCGGGCGAACAGCGGCGCAACGTCAGTCTCGGCCAGCATCCGCTCGTACGCCGACCGCAGCATCGACGCGTCGGCGCCGTCGGGCAGCTCGAAAACCTGGAGCCCGCCGACGTGCATCGGCTGCTCGCGCGACTCGCCGAGCAGGAACAGCGAGTCGGTCGGCGACATCAGTGTCATGCCCACCCTTCTACCCGACTGTGACGCCGACCGCGCAACCGCGTACTCGGTGATGTCGGAGCGTCTCGAGGAGCGGACATGCGTGCATTGCGGGCTGGCCTGGCTGGTCTTGTGGTCGTCGGGGTACTGGGAGCGCCGCTGGCGCACGCGAGCGCGCCGCGCCCGGCGTGCGACCTCGTGACCGACCCGGCCGGCGACGTCATCGGTTCTGGGCCGGGTGTCGACAACGGCGACTACGACCTGCGGTCGGCCGACATCGCCACCGACAAGCGGCAGCTCACTGCCGTCATCCGGCTGACGTCACTCGCACCCGCCGGCGGCGTCACCGTCGTC
>JAVEEI010000176.1 GCA_030840525.1 Frankiaceae bacterium | reverse complement strand
TCGCTCATCAGGTGACCGCGACGCTTCGGGCCCTCGAGGACGCGACGGATCGCCTCTTCGATGTCGGTCGAGCTGATCTCGCTGCGCAGCTCACGGATGGTGAGCAGCGCGGCCTCGTTGGCGACGTTGGCGAGGTCGGCACCGGTGAAGCCGGGGGTGCGCTCGGCGACGTCCTTCCAGTCGACGGAGGGAGCGAACGGCTTGTTGCGGCTGTGGATCCGCAGGATGCGCTCGCGGCCTTCGGCGTCCGGACGCTCGATGGTGATGTGCCGGTCGAACCGGCCCGGGCGGCGAAGCGCCGGGTCGAGGATGTCGGGGCGGTTGGTCGCACCCATCACGACGATGCCGCGGGAGACGTCGAAGCCGTCCATCTCGACGAGGAGCTGGTTGAGGGTCTGCTCGCGCTCGTCCGAGCCGCCGGACGAGCCGCCGCCGCCACGCTTGCGGCCAGCGGCGTCGAGCTCGTCGATGAAGACGATGGCCGGGGCGGCCGCGCGGACGCGGGCGAACAGGTCACGGACACGGGCGGCACCGACGCCGACCAGCGCCTCGACGAACTCGGCACCGGCGACGGAGAAGAACGGAACCTCGGCCTCACCGGCGACGGCCTTCGCGAGCAGCGTCTTGCCACACCCGGGAGGGCCGAACAGCAGCAGGCCCTTGGGCGGCGCGGCGCCGAGCGCCTCGTACTTCGACGGGTCCTTCAGGTAGTCGACGACCTCGCGGAGCTCGGTGATCGCCTCGTCGACACCACCGGCGTCTTCGAAGGTGACCTTGGAGACCTTCTTGCCGACCCGGCCCTTCTTCATCTGGCTGAAGTCGGTGACGTCACCGATGCCGCCGCCGCTGCGCCCACCCGGCGCGAGCAGCAGGGCGAAGACGGTCGCGAGGATCATGAGCGGCACGAGGAACGTCGCGATGAGCCGCTCCGTCTCCTTGCCGGTCTGCTTGTCGATCGAGACCTGGGCGCCGTTGTCGACGAGCTGCTTGATCAGCGTCGCCTCGATGCCCGAGTTACCCGAGTAGTCGGTGTAGAAGTTGGTCGAGCTGGTGCCGTCGGAGTTGATGATCTTGCCGACGATGCGGTCGTCCTGGTCGAGGAACGTGGCCTGCTGCACCTGGTGCGCGCTGGCGTACTGCGCGAGCAGGTCGATGCCGACCTTGGAGCCGGGCGCGTCGGCGTTGAAGATGATGTGCAGCAGCCAGAAGAACAGCGCGAGCAGGATGGCCAGGAGCGCGACCAGGGCGCGGTTGAAGCCCCGCTTGCGGCCCTTGGCGGCGTTACGGCGCTTGCGGTCGCGGAACCATGCGATCGTCGCAACCTTGACGCTGGCGAGTCGCTGGGCCGGCGTACGGCCCTCCGCTTCCTTGCTGTCCTTGTCCGCCAAATCAGCGGGCGCGGTGTCGGCCATCGAGAATTCTCCCTGACGAAGAGCGCACGGGGCCTAGCGCCCAGGCGATATTGGGGTGTAGTTCGAGAATGACATATCTTGCACCTGCTCGCTAGGCCGGTTCGTGTCCGTCACATTTTGGATACTCCGCCGCAAAGCGGGCCCACTCCGGCGACGACGAAGGCCCCGGGCGGCTGTCCGCGCCGGGGCCTTCGGCCGTACCTACTGCTAGCTGCGGGTGAAGGTCACCGTCTGGCTGTTGGCGCCGACGTTGCCGTTCTGGCTCGGGAAGTTCGCGTAGAGGTTGAACGTGCCCTTGCCGAACAGCTTGGTGAACGTCCAGGTCGACGCCGAGGTGATCTTCGCCGTACCGATCCGCTGGTAGCGGGTCGAGCCGGACGCCTTGGCGTAGATGTTGACGACGCGGCCACTCTGGTTCGGGGTGATGTGGCCGGTGACCGTCACCGGGTAGGCGTGCGACGTCGAGCGCGCCGTCACCTTGTCGATGCGCAGCGCCACCGCGACGAGCGACCGGACCGACGAGTTCGACGGCTGGTAGTTGGCGTCGGCGTGGGTGGCGTTGAACGTGACGACGTACAGCGCGTTCTTCGCCGGCTTGAGCTGGACCGACCAGTTGCCGAGCGAGTTGGTGGTGAGGGAGATGACCGCGCCGGTCGTGCCGTTGTCGTAGTTCGGCGTCACCTTGATCGGCTCGTTCGCGATGCCCGCGCCGATGTCGGTGCGGGTCAGGCGACCGGACAGGGTGATCGTGTTGCCGTACGCGACGAGCGCCTTGCTGACGCCTGCCGTGAGGGCGGTGAAGTACGCCGGCGTTGCGCTCGTGCTGATGGTGTTGCACGGGCCGTCGATGCCGTTGAGCGCGCAGAGGGTGATCGCGTAGGTGTGACCCACGAGCAACCCGGCCTGCGTCGCCGAGGTGGCCGTCGGCGTGCTCACGGTGACCGAGTGCACGTCGGTGTCGACGGCGTTCGGCGCCGTGTCCTGGTAGGTGTAGCGGTAGCCGGTCAGGTGGCTGGTCGCGTCACCGTTGGGCATCGGGGCGAACCCGTCGTACGACGGGGCGACCCAGTGCAGCGTGAAGCTGCTGTCGGACTGCGAGACGGACAGCGACCGCGGAATGCTCGGCCGCGCCGCGAGCGACACGAGGCCGGTGCCGGTCGTCCCGACGTTGCCGGCGACGTCCGTCGGAATCGCGCTGATCGTGAGCGTGCCGTCGGGCAGCAAGGCGAGAGCAGACCCGGACTCCTCGTCCTGGACCTTCCCGTCGTTGCCGATCGTGAGCGGCTGGCCCTGGTTCAGAGCGAGCAACGCACCGCCACCGCTGGACTTCGCCGAGAGCGTGACGGTGGAGCCCGGCTCGCCGCTCACCGTGATGAAAACGTCACCGACGTTCGACCCGTCGATGGTGCCGGAGGGGACGGTCGTGATGCCCGGAGCGGCCGGACCATGCGTGTCGACAGTGAAGACGAATGGCGTCTGCGTACCGGGCACGTTCACGTAACCGCTGTACGACGGGCAAGCTCCGTACCCGGTGTCGCCGTTACCGTTGAACGGCTGGCCCTTGGGGTCGGAGTTGATGTCGCAGAGGCCGTTGCCCTCGAACACGTCCACGTGAAGTGTGTAGCCGCCGTCGCTCAAGCCGGCCGGCGGCGTCACGAGAAGAGTGCGATGCGAGGGGTCGGACGCATCCTCCGTGTACGTGCCGTTCAGCTTGTTGCCATTGCCGTTGTTGTCGGTGAAGTACGGAGCCGGCGCGTGGACGTCCGCCTTCGGCGACAGCGTCCCGTTGTCCGATCGCGTCGTCGTGATGGTGTTGTTGAACACGATCACGATCTGCGAAGGCTGCTGAATGGCGTGCCCGGGCCGAGCAAGAACCGTGGGGAACGACAGGACATCGCTGTTCGCGAGCTTGAAAGCACTGGAGCCGAACACCAGCTGCATCGCGGCGTTCTTGGTCGCGCTGGCGCCGGTCCCGGTGCCGACGTTGCCATACTGGTCCACCGGCTTCACCGTGATGGACAGGGCCCCGTCGTCGAGTCCGGACACATCGATGTCCTTGGCAAACGCGCCGTTGCCAGTGACGTCGCCAGCACCGCGAGTCAGGGTGATGGGATTGGGGCTCGCGCCGATGGTGTGACCGTGCGCGTCGGTGATCGTGACGTTGTAGTGGTCCAGCTGGGCGTCGTTGTCGGTACCCGAGATGTGCAGGGTCGCGCTACCGGCCGGCAGCGACGGCGGGTCGATCGTCGGGTTCGCCGGCGCAGTCGTGTCCTTGATGATCGCGACCGGGTCTGACGCGGTAGATCCGGCGTCGTTCGTCTCGGTCGCGGTCCAGCTGCCGGTCGTCGTGTCGTTCATCGCCGCGTTCGTGATCGCAAGATTCACGGTCCACGGGCAGCTCGTCGTGCTGGCACAGGTCGGGATCGTCAGCGGGGTCGCGGAGTTGCTCACGGCGCTGTGCACGCCATCCGTGACCGCGACGACGATCTTGTCGCCCGGACGGCCCTTGCCGCTGAATGGAACTGCGCTCTGGTTGCTCGACGTGATCGTCGGAGCGGAGAGGTTCGTCGGCGCTGCGGGCTTCGTGGTGTCGATAACGAAGGTGTAGGTGTCCTTCGTCTCGGCGTTCGGGTTGTACACGAACGGCGCGGCCGAGCCGGTGACGCCGAACACGTCGAGGTCGACCTCGTAGGTGCCCGACGCGGTCGGCTGCGAGTCCGGCGTGAAGGTGATCTGCGTGGCGTTGTTTGCGTCGCTGTTGTTGACCGGCGGGTTGATCGCGCCAGTGCTATTAGTCCCGGTGGTGCCGGTGAGGGGTGTGCCGCCCGCGGGGTTCCCGTTGAGGTCGCTGATCTGCTTGACGCTGATCGTGGAGTGCTTGTCGTCGATCTTCTCGTTGTACGTGACCGCAACGACGCCGTTCGGGAGGGTCGCCTTCCGCTCGTTCGCGGCGGGCGATGCCGTCTGGATGACCGGAGCGTCGACGGTGAAGTTCGACGTGTTGTCGGCGGTGTTCGCGGGGTTCGACGCTTCAATCGCGTGAATCGTGATCGTGTATTGGCCCGCGCGGAGCACGCCCGAGTAGTTGCAGGTGATCGTGTTGGTGCTCACGACCCCCGTGCAGCCGATGTCGCTCGCGCCCTTGGTCACCGTGATGGTCGAGGCAGGGTCGAGGTTCGCCGCCGTGCCGCCATCGGTGTAGGTCGCGCTGATGGTGGGATGGCTGTTCTGTACCGCTGGAGAGCTCGCGGGAGTGACGGACGACTGCGTCAGGGTCGACGCCGCGAGAGCGGTGCCGAGGAGCGGTGCCCCGGAAAGGACGACCGCGCTGCTCGCGATGATCACTGCGGTGCGGCGTAGCGCGTGCTGCATGAAACGATCTCCGATCGGATGGTTCGGCACTCGTCCCCCGGGGCCTGTGGATTACTTCGCCGCGCCAGGCGCGGGACCTGCTGCCCGGTTTCGACCGGTGTTGCGCCGGTCGACCGGTTCGGTGGTGCGATCAGTCAACGAACGTACGACGCGATTAGTGACGCCGCAGGCGAAGTCGGACATTCGTGGCGCGAGGTCAGGCATTCGTTCCGTCGCAGTCAGCGCACACCCCGAAGATAGCGAAGTGACCGACGTCGACAGTAAAACCGTGCTGCTCGGCGATCGATCCGACCGCCGATTCGAGAACAATCGGGGACACTTCGGCTATTCCGCCGCATTCCCGACACACGAGATGTAAATGGTCGTTGTCGTCTGCGGCGTGGTACGTGGGCGCCCCGTGGCCGAGGTGGGCGTGCGTGACGAGACCGAGCTCCTCGAGGAGCTCGAGGGTTCGGTAGACGGTCGAGATGTTGACCCCGCTCGCGGTCGCGCGGACCCGCTCCGCGATCTCGTCCGGCGTCGCGTGCCCGAGCGACGTGACGGCCTCGAGGACGAGCTGGCGCTGCGGTGTTAGGCGGTAGCCCTTGGCGCGGAGGTGCTCATGCCACGCGGGCCGGACCTGCTCGGCCACGTAGCGAGTGTACGCATCTAACTCGTCCACTGGGGTTGCCTCGGCTGGTGCCGGCCAGTACGACGGCGCGCCGGCATCGACCGTCGTGGCGAACCCCAGTCAGGAGAGCACCCGCCTACGGCGTGTCGGCGTCGGGGACGACGGTCACGTCGTAGCCGGGCGTGATGTCAACTGACGGGTTGGTCACCGTCGGCAAGGTGACTGCCGGGAGCGGAAGCGTCGGCAGGACCGCGGTTGGAGGCGCGATGGGCACCACCACCCGTTCGTTGACAAGCGTTCCGACGCGCACGCACACCCAGGCCGTCGAGGCCGCGTCGCTGTAGGCGTCAAAGGCCCAGGTCGTGCCGCCCGGCAGCGTGCCGGCCGAGACGGGATGCGCTCCAGGCAGTGCGTTCGCCGGCGAACCGGACGGCGGCGTCGTGCAATACGAGCCATTGGCGTCGAGAGTGGGAGTGCCGACCGTCGGCGTACCAATCGTCGGGACTCCGATAGGCGGTGGTTCTACTGACGGCGGTTGAACACCGTTCACGGCGGCTTGCGGAACGGTCGGAGTGATCGCGACCATGCCCCCGACTCCCGGCCCAGACGGAGTCTGCTCGGCGCGGAAACACACGTCGACTTCAGATGCCGACTCATAGGCATAGACGAACGTCCGGACGCCCTCGTTCGTGGTGTCAGTGAGAACCGTCCCGCCCCGTGCCGCACAAGTTGACGAAGCCAAGCCCGTTGACGACCCGATGCCCGCCAGCCCGGACGCGCCGATAGGAGTGATCTGGACCGAGCCTGCGAAGCCGGTATTGCAACCCGTGCAGTAGCGCGCGTCCGACACCGCACTCGATGCCCACGACAGGCCGCCGCCGCCGCCACCCGCACTGGCCCCGCCGCCGCCGTACAGGCCGCCGCCACCGCCGCCTCCGAAGTAGGCGCTCGTGGCGCGGGTGCCCTTGACACCGCCAGCACCGCCGGTCGTTCCGGACCCTGACGCACCTGCCGTCCCGCCGCCGCTCGCCGCGCCCCCGCTGCCTGGGCCGCTGGTAGTAGCCCCGGCGCCCGCGCCGGTGCCGGCACCGGCGAGTCCAACGGGGTAGCCGCCCGCCCCTCCAGGCAGGAGCGTCGGCACACCGTTAGTCCAAAGGCTGCCCGCGCCGCCACCTCCGCCGGCGATCACAACGCCACGAATATCGCTTGCACCGCCACCCGAACCGGCGCAGAAATACGGGCAGTCGGCATTCCCACCCTGAGCGCCACCCCATATGTAGCCGCTCTCCGCCTGCTGTCCTCCGACGTCAACCGTGAAGGCTGTCCCAGGGGCCGCCAGTATTTCTCCGCTGACCACCCCACCCGCCCCGCCGTGAAGAGCGGTGGTCGTGCCATCGGCGTCGCCGCCTACCCCGCCGGACACAACGAACGAAAAGCCCACAGCGGAGAGCGGCACAACGTACGAGTACGTCCCTGGCACGTTGTAAGTGGTTGAGAAATCGGCGTACGCCGCAGTGGTGCCTCCGAGCGGCGCTGCCATCGGAACAAGCAGCGCGAAGGTAGCGAGGAGCTTCTTCACTGGGTTCCCTCCCGAGGAATGTCTCGGGAGACGATGCCCATACCGCGCGGCAGTTACAAGACCCTTGCGCGCGCGTTCGGCTGCGTGATAGCTACCGCAGGTTCACCACGTTCGCCGAGCGCAGCATCGACCGCTGCTCCGGCAGCGACGAGCCGCCCGAGCCCGCAGCGCCCGCGGAGCCCGACCCAGACACAGGCCCAGGCTCCGCCACCGAAGCCGTCGGCGCCGAGCCGACCGGCGCCATCGGCAGCCGCAACACGAACGTCGACCCCGCGCCCGGTACCGACGACACCGACACGTCGCCGCCCATCGCCCGCGCCAACCGCCGGGTGATGTACAGCCCTAGGCCGGTACCCGTCTGCTTGCGCGTCTCCTCCAGCCGCTCGAACCGCTCGAAGATCCGCTCCTGCGCGTCCTCGGCGATGCCCGGCCCGCGGTCGGTCACCGACACGAGCACCGCGTCGCCGTCCACCGACACCACGACGTCGACCGGCTCGTCGTCCGGCGAGTACTTGATCGCGTTCGCCAGCAGGTTGGACACCGCGCGCTCCACCCACACGGCCGACCCGCGCACGCTGCACGGCACCGTCGCCGGCCGCATCCGCACCACCCGGTCGGGCCGCGACGACAGCGAGTCCTCGACGATCCGTACGACGACCGACCCGACGTCCGCGACGCCGTCACCGTCGGCGCGCCCGGCTTCGATCCGCGACGCCTCCAGGATGTTCAGCACCAACGACTCGAGCTTCTGGGCCTGCGCGAGGATCGACTGCACCGCCGTACGCCGCTGGTCGTCCGTCAGCCGGTCGCCGCGGTTGAGCAACGTCTGGGCCCACCCCTTGATCGGGACGAGCGGCGTGCGCAGCTCGTGCGACACCACCGCGACGAAGTCGTCCTTCAGCTTCTCCAGCTCGCGCGCCTGGGTGATGTTGCGCGCGACGACGACGAGTACGTCGCCGCGGTCCTCGCCGGCCGGGATCCGGCTGTACGAGCACGACAGCCACACCGTCTGCCCGGACGACGACACGACCTGCAGCTCCTGCGGCAGACCGGACGCGGAGTCGATCTGCTCCACCCACCGCTCGATCAGTACGTCGCGACCCGCGGCGTCGCGCGGGCGGAGCAGGCCGAAGTGCCGGGTGCCGACCATCTCGTCGGCGGCATGCCCGACCGACGCGGCGAGACCGGCGTTCCACGACGTGATCGTGCCGTCGGCCGCGATCGACAGGATGCCGTCGCTCGTGCTCTCGAGGATGTCGGCGAGCTTGCGCCGCTCGCCCTCGACCGCCGCCATCAGCTCGACCCGCTGGAAGAACCCGACCAGCTCGCGGGTCAGCGCCGCGGCGATCGACAGCTCGCCGACCTCGAAGCCCTCCATCCCGATCCGGTCGAGCAACAGCAGCATGCCGATCGTGTTGCCACCCGACCGCAACGGCGCGGCCAGCGCCCGCTGGTGCCCGATCGCCGCCAGCGCCCGCGCCGGGGCGGTGTCGCCGCCGGCACTCAGGTGCGCCGGCTCGCCGAGCGAGTCCGCGAGTACGTCCGCGAGCAGGTGCGCTCGAACTTCGACGGAGTACGTCGCCACTTCGGTGCCGTCGCCGGGCGCGCTGCACGTGTGCACCGTCGCGCCGCCGTCGCCGAAGAGGACGAGCTGCACCGACCGCACCTCGAAGCCGACCCGCGCCTCGGCGAGGAACACCGGGATCGCGTCGGCGAGCTCCAGCGACGCGGCCAGCGAGTGCGTCGCGCGCTGCAGCCCTTCGAGCCGCACCCGGTCGGCCCGTACGGCGGCGTACGACCGGCCGGTCAGGTGCATCCCGACGATGAGCACGAAGCCGATGCCGAGCGTCCAAGGCGTCCACCGGTACGCCGCGGTGAGGCACACGCCGATGAGCAGGCTCGCCGCGATCCCGACCAGGTGGCCGGTGAACGCGAGGCCCTTCTTCGAGTTGCCCTTGCCGCCGGCGATGGCGAGCACGCCGCTCATCGCGACGATGTTCACCGCGCTCATCACGAGCAGGGTCAGCACGAGTGCGCCGAGCCCGGCCGGCGACGGCGTCGTACCGGCATGCAGGCCGTGCAGCGCGAGGCTGGCGAGCGAGGCGGCGAGCGTCCACTGTGCGACGTTGAAGACCGACTTGAGCGTCGGGTTGCGGCGCACCATGTCGCCGGCCAGCACCGCGGCCGCTCCGGTCACGACGAGCGGCCAGCCGCTGGTCACCGCGACCAGCGGGAGGAGCACGCCCTCCATGACGTTGATCGCGTCGACTTCGTCGCGGTGGTAGAAGCGGACCTGCACCGCCTCGGTCGTCGCGATCAGCCCGGCCATCAGGACGAGCGCGTACACCGGCGCACCCGCATGGGTCGGCACGACGACGGCAGCGACAGCGGCCACCGCGGCCGCGAGTATCGCGACCGCGGCGACGTACGCCTTCAACCTCACTGACGCTCTCCCCCGGGCTGTGTGCTGTGGTGCTTCGGTGATCGGTCGGCTACTGGTCCCAGGCTCCGTACCAGGAGCCGCCGAACCAGCTGCCGCCGTAGTCGGCCGATGCGTCGGGCTGGCCGAACCAGCTTCCCCCAAACCAGCTGCCACCGAACCACGAACCGCCGAACCAGCTACCGCCGAACCACGAGCCGCCGAACCACGAGCCGCCGAACCAGGACCCCCCGGTCCACGGTCCCTGCAGGGTGGTCGGGTCCCACGTCGTGAGCTGTGACGTCAGGTTCGTCGTACCGTCGAGCACGGTGCCGGCCGAGTCGGCGAGCTGTACGCCGACCGTGCCACGGCTGGCCGCGATCGAACCGGTTCCGGTGGACGGCGGGACGCCGACGTTGGCGAGGCCAGGGCCGGCGCCGAGCGCCGCCTGCCCGTCGACGACACCGGTACCGACCGCCATCACGTCGGTCGACGCGTCCGGGTGCGCGGTCGACATGAGCTCGTACTTCACCCGGTCCGGCGTCAGCGTCGGCTGCAGCGACAGCATCTGCGCGACCAGGCCGCTCACGACGGCCGTCGCCATCGACGTACCCGAACCGCGACGGTACGGCGCCGCCATGGTCGACGGGAACTGCGTCGTGATGGCCGCACCCGGTGCGGCGAGCGACACGATGTGCGCACCCGGCGCGACGACGTCGGGCTTCGCCATGCCGTCGCTCGTCGGGCCGCGGCCGGTGAAGTTCGGCAGGATGTCGTCGCGCAGGCCGCTGGTGCCCTTGTCGTCGATGGCACCGACGGTCAGCACGAACGGGTCGTTCGCCGGGTCGGAGATCGTGCCGGACGACGGGCCGCGGTTGGACGCCGCGACGTTCACGACGATGCCGCTCTGCCACGCGCGCTCGACCGCGTAGTCGAGCGGGTCGACCGAGTAGCTCTGCGTCGAGTCGGTGCCGAGCGAGAGGTTGAGGACGCCGACGTTGTACTGCGTCTTGAACGACACGACCCACTGGATCGCCGCGATGATCGTGCTGACGTCGGACGCGCCGGTCGCGCCGGCGATCTTGACCGACAGGATGCGCGCCCCCGGCGCCATGCCGACGTACTTGCCGCCCGAGGCCGCGCCGCTGCCGGCGATGATGCCGGCCATGAACGTGCCGTGCCCGTAGCTGTCGTCGCAGGTCGGCTCGCCGCTCATGTTCATGCACGGCGCCGTGACCTGGCCGAGCGGGTCGGTCGCGACGGTCACCAGCGAGCCCGCGATGTCCGGCAGCGAGGTGACGCCGGTGTCGATCAGCGCGACCGTGACGCCGTTGCCGTTGCCGCCGGCCTTCGCCAGCTTGTCGCCGCGGACGACGCTCTTGTAGACGCTCGGGATGTTGTTGGTCGACCCCGGCGTGCTCTGCACGTGCGTCGTACGGTCCAGCGTCACCGCGGTCACGCCCGGCAGCCGGCTGATCAGCGTGACGTCGCTCGCCGGCACCCGGGCCGAGAAGCCGTTGATGATCGGCAGGTCGTGGGTGATCGAGCCGCCGGAGCGGACTACGGAGGACTCGACCGAGCGGGTCCCGGTGACGATGACGCCGACCGTGCCGTGCACCGCGCGGAGCGCCGGGTCGACGACGGCGGCGAAGCCGCCGGTGCTTCCCGCCGTGCCCTGCGCGGACGGCGCCGCGATCAGCCAGCTGAACACCGCCGCCAGCGCGACCACCGCGCTGGCGGACCGGCGCCGGGTGAGTGTCAGAGCCATCGGTGAACCCTCCGTATGCGACTCACTACTGAGGGTCGTCTGACTAGACACATGCAGTCATGACGAGTCGTGACTGTCTTCGGTAGCCCCTTTGGACTAGTCGCCCTGCCGATCGGTGCCCCGCCGGACGGTCGAAGCGGCAGATATGCGCATATCGCGAACCCGCTTACGCAGCGTGACCAGGCCCGTCTGCTTCCATCCTGCTAGTCAGTGCGGGCACGCGTCGTACGCCGGGAGCAGCCCCGACGCGAGCGCTTCGGCGAGGGTCGGCGCGTCGCGGTCCTTCGGCGAGAGGATCAGCTCGCCGGCGCCGAACGGCCACGGCAGCGCGAGCGCCGGGTCCACCGGCGAGACGCCGCGCTCGACCGCCGGGTCGTACGTCGACGACGTCAGGTACGTCACCGACGTGTCGTCGGCGAGCGAGACGAAGGCGTGCCCGAGGCCTTCGGCGATGAAGACGCCGCGCCGGTCCATGTCGTCGAGCCGGATCACGGCGTGCTCGCCGTACGTCGGGGAACCGGCGCGTACGTCAACGACGACGTCGAGGACGGCGCCGCGCGGGCAGTAGACCAGCTTGGCCTGGCCCGGCGGTACGTCGGCGAAGTGCACGCCGCGGACGACCCCGCGGGCCGAGACGCTGTGGTTGGCCTGGCGGATGGAGAACGGCCGGCCGGTCGCGGCCTCCAGGTGGTCCGCGCGGAACCACTCGAGGAACGTGCCGCGGTCGTCGGCGTACTGCTTCGGCGTGAGCGACCACGCGCCCGCGATCGGCAGCGGCGCGATGTCCATCCGGTCACCGTAGCGGCAGCAAAATGTGCCGCCGGTCCTGGCGTTCGCGTCGTATCGTGGTTGCACACGGGAAGGGAGGTGGTCCGGTTTTGTATAGCCATAGGACTCGTGAGGTGACTGTCCGCTAGTCGCCGTCTCCGGACTCGGTGTGAGCCCCACGCCGCCGCCACTCCGCAAGGAGAAGACGGCGTCAGGCGAATACCAGACAGACACCAGGCCCCCGGGTGCCAGCCTCGTCCAGCTGGCCCCGCGACCGCCGGAAACCCGGCGCCGCGGGAGCGCCCGGGGGTCGTCTGCATCTGCGGTAAGGAGACAGTCACCAATTTGTCAGCTACCTGGCGGTCTAGCGAGGAATGCCCGACCGATGGTGAAATCAGAGCTGTGAGCGGCCTGCCGACCCAGCCGGTGCCGACGCCGGCGTATCCCACTGCCGGCGCGGCAGCCAGTCCCGCGGGCGCCGCCGACCGGCTGGCCCGGCTCCAGGCCGTCACGGCGCGCCTCGCCCGAGCACAGACGGTCGCCGAGGTCGCGCGGGTCGCGGTCACGACCGGCGCCAACGCGGTCGGCGCCGACGCCGCGGTCATCGCCTCGCTGACGCCGGACCGCCGGGTCATGCACGTGCAGGACGCCGTCGGCTACGCCGAGGCGGCCGTCGCGCACTACGCGTCGTTCGGGCTCGACGACCCGCTGCCCATCGCCCAGGCCGCCCGCACCGGCGAGCCGGTGGTCATCACCGACGAGCAGGACCGGCTCGACCGCTACCCGGACCTCCCCCCGCCGGTCGAAGACCGGGTGCACGTCGCGCTGCCGCTGTTCGGGCACGGCCGGACCGTCGGCGCGCTCGGGTTCAGCTGGGCCCGCAGCCACGCCGCGGCGCTCGACGACCTGTCGTTCCTCGAGACCGTCGCCCAGCAGGTCGGCTCGACGCTTGATCGGGCCCGCCTGTACGACGCGTCGATCGACACCGCGCAGACCTTGCAGCGGACGCTGCTACCGGCCCAGCTCCCGGCCGTGCCCGGACTGCAGATCGCGGCCCGCTACCAGCCGCTCGACGACGGCGCGGTCGTCGGCGGCGACTTCTACGACGTGTTCCGCCGCGGCGACCAGAGCACCTACGGCCTGTCGATCGGCGACGTCTCCGGCAAGGGAGTCGAGGCCGCGTCGCTGACCGCGCTCGCCCGGCACACGATCCGCGCGGCGTCGCGCCGGTCCGGCTCGCCCGCGGCCGTGCTCGCCGAGCTCAACGACGCGGTGCTCGCCGACGACCGCCAGGACCGCTACATGACCGTCGCGCATCTCGTGCTGCGCCCGGAGCAGCTCGTCACCCACGTGACGCTCTCGCTCGGCGGCCACCCGCTGCCGCTGCTACGTACGGCGGACCGTGCGGTGCGACCGGTCGGCCGTCCCGGCAGCGCCGTCGGGCTGCTCGAGCGCGGCCAGTGGCACGAAGACCACCTCTCGCTCGCCGCCGGCAACGTGATGGTGCTCTACACCGACGGGCTCACCGACGTACGCCACCCCGAGACCGGGGAGCTGGCCGGCGACCTGCTCGCCGACGTCCTCGCCGCGAGCGCCGCGACCGACGCCGAGACGCTCGCCGACGAGCTTCTCGAGGCCGTTCTGAGCTTTGCCGGCGGCGCCCGCCGCGACGACATGGCGCTGCTCGTCCTCTACCCCGCCTGACCGCGACGGGGCTGGCCTCGGCGCTAGCGGGATCTAGCGGTCGCGGAGGCGACAGCGCGGCCCGGGCGGGTAGCCCAACGTCGAGGTGGATCGCATCAGTCATGCCGAGAAGACGCTGACAGCGGATCAGCGCGCCCCGTCGACGGCGCGCGCGACCGTGCGCGCGGCGTGCGCGTCGTACCACCCGGACCTCGTCGACGACGCGGTCCTGCTCGTCTCGGAAGTGGTCACGAACGCGGTGAAGTACGGCAAGGCCCCGGTGCGGCTCTGCATCGACTGCGGCCCGTCCGGGATCGTCGTCGCCGTCGAGGACGGCAACCCGGCGCTGCCCCGCGCCCGGCGCACCGACCACCGCCGGCACAGCGGCCGCGGTCTCGTCCTGCTCCAGCGGCTCGCGACCGACTGGGGCGTGCGGCTGACCGACCGCGGCAAGCAGGTCTGGTTCCGCCTGCACTGACCCGGTTGGGACACTGGGGCCCGATGACCCCCGCCCCGATGACACAGACGCCGGTCGTGCTGGCCGTCGCGCCGCTCTCGGACGTCGACCGCTGGCTCCGGTCCGACCTGCTGCTGATCGTGCTGTACGTCGTCGGCGCGGTCCTGCTCGCGCGGTTCGTCGGCTGGGCCAGCGCGAAGGTGATCCGCCGCATCGACGCGGAGGCCGCGGGTGGCGACGCGCTCGTGCGGTCCGAGGCGGAGAAGCACCGGCACGCCGTCGCACAGGTCGTCACGTGGGTGACCATCGTGCTGATCTACTGCGTCGCGACCGTCCTGGTCGTGCAACGCTTCGGCGTCCCGCTCGCCGGTCTCGTCGCGCCCGCGACCGTCGCCGGCGTCGCGCTCGGCTTCGGCGCGCAGCGGATCGTGCAGGACATCCTCGCCGGCTTCTTCCTCATCGCCGAACGGCAGTACGGCTTCGGTGACGTCGTACGGATCGCACCGCTCGGTGCGAGCGGGACGGTGATCGGAACGGTCGAGGAGGTCACGCTGCGGGTCACCCGGCTGCGGTCGGCCAACGGCGAGGTCGTCATCGTGCCGAACGGCCAGGTCGTGCACGTGACCAACCTGTCCCGCGACTGGGCCCGCGCGGTCGTCGACGTCCCCGTGCCGAGCACCGCCGACATCTCTCGGGTCAACGACGTACTGCACGACGTCGGCGTCGCGGCGTACGCGGACGCAGACTTGAAGCCGCTGCTGCTCGACCCGCCGACGGTGATGGGCGTCGAGAGCCTGACCGTCGACGAGCTCCAGGTGCGGGTCGTCGCGCGGACACTGCCGGGCCGCCAGTTCGAGGTCGGCCGCGCGCTGCGGGCGCGCATCGTCATGGCGTTCCGCGCCAACGGCCTGACCGTCGGCCCGAGCCTCACGGTCGCGGAGCCGGCCGAGACCGACGCGGGTGCGCAGTGACGGCGCGGCACCTGCCGTTCGGCGGGCCGCTGCGCCGGCTGCGGACGTCGACCGTCGTGCTGGCCGCGGTGTTCGCGGCCGTGCTCGTGCTCTACCTGCTGGTGCGGCCGGCGCCGACGGGTGCCGTACCGGCACCGGCTCCAGCACGGTCACCGGCTCCGGCTACGGCGCGCGCGACGCCGACCCCGGCGCCGACCGCGACGCCGCCACCGGTCAGGTCGCGGACCCCGTCACCGACGCCGCGGCCGACGAAGACGCGCTCAGCTCCAGCCACCCCGACGCCGGTGCCGACGTCGGTGCTGCCGACGCCGTCGCCGTCGCCGTCAGCGACCGCGACGTAGCGCGCTCTGCGACCGCTCGTCCGTGCCGGTCGTCGTGGTCTCCGCCGGGTACGCCGTGGCCCCGTCGGTCTCGCCGACCACGCGGTTGAAGACCTCGCGGTAGTGCTGCATGGCCTGGCGCAGCGCCTCGGTGTCGGCCGAGCCCTCGCGCCGCCAGCGGCTCTCGACGTCCATGCCGGCCCGGTAGTGGTCCATCACGTCGGCGTGGTCGACCGACAGCATCGACGCGCGCTCGTCCTGGTCGTTGACCGGGTATCCGCGCTCGGCCATCACCATCGTCAGCAGCGAGTGCGCCTGCGACACCGACTCGGCCGGCGCGTCGACGAACCGAGCCTGCACGTCGGTCCACTGGGCGCGGTACTTCGCCGCGGCCGCGGGGTCGAGCGGCTTGATGTCGAGCTCGTTGCGGCGCTCGTTGCGCTCGCGCAGCTCGCGCTCCGCCGCCCGGCGGCTACCCGCCGTCTCGACCGCGCGGTCGTACTCGCCGCCGAACTGGTTGCGCAGGTTGCGCCGGCGGCGCATGCCCACGGCGGCCACGATCGCGACCACGAGCAGGACGACGACGACCGCGAGGATCACGTAGAGGACGACGGACATGGGCACCTCCGGAAGGGCACGTAGTTGCCGAAGGGATGCCCGCGAACGACCTTGCCCGGCAGGAACGGTTAGCTATCGCTGGCCAAGAGCGCACGCAGGTAGCCGCCGTACCCGCTCTTCGTCAGCGCGTCGGCATGCCCGGCGAGAGCGTCGTCGTCGATCCAGCCGTTGCGCCACGCGATCTCCTCGGGGCACGAGATCTTCAGGCCCTGCCGCTCCTCGACGACGCGGACGAACTCGGCCGCCTGGATCAGCGTCGCGAACGTGCCGGTGTCGAGCCACGCGGTGCCGCGCGGCAGCACACTCACGTGCAACCGGCCTTGTTGCAGGTACACGTCGTTGACCGCGGTGATCTCGAGCTCGCCGCGCGCGCTCGGCTTCAGATCGCGGGCGATCGCGACCACGTCGTTGGCGTAGAAGTAGAGGCCGGGCACGGCGTAGTTGCTGCGCGGCGCGGCCGGCTTCTCCTCGACCGAGACCGCGCGCCCGCTCTCGTCGAACTCGACGACGCCGTACGACGTCGGGTCGGCGACGTGGTAGCCGAAGATGTGGCCGCCGGTCGGCTCGGTGCACTCCTGCAACTGCATGCCGAGGCCGCTGCCGTAGAAGATGTTGTCGCCGAGGATCAGCGAAACCGGGTCGTGGCCGATGAAGTCGGCGCCGATCGTGAACGCCTGCGCCAGGCCCTCCGGCCGCGGCTGGGCGGCGTACGTGATCGACAGGCCCCACTGGCTGCCGTCGCCGAGCAGCCGGGCGAATGCCGGCCCGTCGTCGGGAGTGGTGATGACGAGGACGTCGCGGATGCCGGCGAGCATCAGCGTCGACAGCGGGTAGTAGATCATCGGCTTGTCGTAGACCGGCATGAGCTGCTTGCTCACCGCGACGGTGATCGGCCAGAGCCGGCTGCCGGTCCCGCCGGCGAGGATGATCCCTCTCACGGCGAGAACGCTAGCCGTTGCCGGTGCTCCTAGGCTGTCCCCCATGCGCGTCTTCGTGACCGGCGGGGCCGGCTTCATCGGCTCGCACTATGTGCGGACCATGCTGACCGGCGGCTACCCGGGCTACGACGACGCGACGGTCACCGTCTTCGACAAGCTCACGTACGCCGGGAACCTCGCGAACCTCGAGGCGGTGGCCGGGTCGCCGCGCTACCGGTTCGTGCAGGGCGACATCCTCGACGGCTCGCTGCTCGACGACGTGCTGCCCGGTCACGACGTCGTCGTGAACTTCGCCGCCGAGTCGCACGTCGACCGCTCGATCCACGGCGCCGCCGACTTCGTCACGACCAACGTCGTCGGCGTGCAGACGTTGCTCGACGCTGCGCTGCGGGCGGGGATACCGCGAGTCGTGCAGGTGAGCACCGACGAGGTCTACGGCTCGATCGCCGAGGGCAGCTTCCGCGAGACCGACCCGCTCGAGCCCAACTCGCCGTACTCCGCGGCGAAGGCGGGCGGCGACCTCATCGCGCGCAGCTACTTCGTGACGCACAAGATGAACGTCTCGATCACGCGGTGCACCAACAACTACGGGCCGTACCAGTACCCGGAGAAGGTCATCCCGCTGTTCGTCACCAACCTGCTCGACGGGCAGACGGTGCCCCTGTACGGCGACGGGCTCAACATCCGCGACTGGCTGCACGTCGACGACCACTGCCGCGGCATCCAGCTCGTCGTCGAGGGCGGTCGCGCCGGCGAGGTCTACAACATCGGCGGCGGCGTCGAGCTGACCAACCGCGAGCTCACCGAGCGGCTGCTCGGCGCGACCGGCCGCGACTGGGACACGTTCGTCACGTACGTCG
Source organism: Frankiaceae bacterium (assembly GCA_030840525.1). Taxonomy (GTDB): domain Bacteria; phylum Actinomycetota; class Actinomycetes; order JAFAQI01; family JAFAQI01; genus BP-197. The sequence continues at coordinate 3,882 of JAVEEI010000176.1, read as the reverse complement.
AGGACCGCAAGGGGCACGACCGGCGCTACTCGCTGTCGGACGAGAAGATCCGCGAGGAGCTGGGCTACCAGCCGGGGGTCGAGTTCACCGCGGGGCTCGCGGAGACGGTGCAGTGGTACCGCGACCACGAGTCGTGGTGGCGGCCATTGAAGTCCCGGTGACGCGCTGGCTGGTCACGGGGGCGGCCGGTGCCGTGGGCACCGACGTCGTTGCCGTGCTGTCGATGTACGGCGAAGACGTGGTGGCGTGCGACCGCAAGGCGCTCGACGTCACGTCGGCGGAGAGCGTGCAAGAGGTCCTCGACCGGGAAGAGCCGGACATCGTCGTCAACTGCGCGGCGTACACCGCTGTCGACGCGGCCGAGGACGACGAGGAGACGGCGTTCCTCGTCAACGCGGACGGTCCCGACCTGCTGGCCCGCTGGTGCGTCGACCGCGGCGCACGCATCGTGCACGTGTCGACCGACTACGTCTTCGCCGGCCGCGCGTCGACGCCGTACGACGAAGACACACCGGTCGCGCCGCGGTCGGCGTACGGCCGGTCGAAGGCGGCGGGCGAGCGCGCAGTGCTGTCGAGCGGCGCCGACGCCTTCGTCGTACGAACCGCATGGATCTACGGCGGCGTCGGCGGCAACTTCGTGAAGACGATGGCGAAGCTGGCCACCGAGCGCGAGACGGTGAGCGTCGTCGACGACCAGGTCGGCGCGCCGACGTGGTCGCTTCATCTCGCCCGCGGTCTCGTCGCGCTCGGTGCCTCGAACGCGCCGCCGGGGATCTACCACTGCACCAGCGCCGGCGAGGCGTCGTGGTTCGTGTTTGCCCGCGCGGTGTTCGCCGAGCTCGGGCTGGACCCCGCGCGGGTCGAGCCGACGACGACGGCGGCGTTCCCGCGGCCGGCGCCGCGGCCGGCCTACAGCGTGCTGTCCGACCGGCGGTGGCGCGCGGCCGGGCTGCCGGAGATGGCGCACTGGCGCGACGCCCTGCATGAGGCGTTCATCGCAGTCGGCGAGGAGCTAGCCGGCCAGTAGGGCGGCTCGGCGAAAGGTTGCCTCGGGTTCGTGCATCACGACACCGTGCGCGAATGCCCGACTTCCCGGGCCGGAACCGCCGCTGTTTGCGCACGGTGTCGGAGCAGACGACAGCCGGCGCACGGCCAGTCGCGCGGAAAACTCTCGTCAGGAATGTCGCGCGAACGCGAGACACGACGGTCCGCGAACTGGCACGCTGCGGACACGTCGCCGGAAGCCTCGGGACGGTGCTCGAACTGCCTCCGCGAAGGAGTCCGCGACCTTGCGACCGACCGGATGCGCCCACTCGCGGCGGTGCCGGGTGGGTAAGCACAACAATCCTCCGAAGGCGAAGCAGCATACGCACGCTGGGATGAAGGGCAAGGCTTGGGGCGGCACGCAGCCCACGTTGATCAAACTCACCGCCAAGCAGAGCCAGTCGCTGCCTTCCGTCAAGGCGTACAAAGAGCTCAAGAAGGGCTGGTTCGACGTCGGCGAGAAAGTCGGCCAGACGGTTGGGCTCGACCCGCCTAAGTCGCCGCAACCTCACAAGTACGTACAGAAGCTGGTGACCTCGGGCAAGGGTGAGAAGCAACTCGGCGACACCTGGCGGGGGATCGATCCCGGCAAGGACGAGCACCTACCCACGTCGGCGGTCGTCTCGCTCACCTTGGGCGTGCGGAAAGCCCTGCAGGTCGCGCCAGGTTCGTCGCTACCGGCCCCGCAAACTGACGAGCTCAACGTCGAGTACCACGCCATGTCGAGCCTCCGGTCCCAGACGAGCCACACCGGCTATCGCCGGGACGCGGTCAACGGGATGCAGCACCCGACCGGTGCGAACCCCATGTGGCAGACCCGCCAGGGTCTGCACAATCTTCACGACCGGGCGCGCAGCGAAGCAGCACTCCAGGCGGCGCAAGCCGAGACGTCGAAGCCCAAAGCATCACCCCGGAGCATCCTGCGACCGGCCGGCCGCGCCGCCGGAACTTACACGTTCAACGAGATGTACGCGCCGCCGACCGCGGCGAACATGAACCCGCAAAGCCCGATCGACGCGGCGAAGGCGCAGGAGATGCTCGAAGAGCGAGAGCGTGGCAAAGAACATCTCGTCAAGAACTTCGGCGCATCGAGGGATCCCAACCCGAACTCCGTAAATCCTGACCTCCAGACGCAGCAGGACAACTGGCAGGGCGGCCAGTTCCCGCGACTGCAACGTCGGCTGAGCGCCGCCCGGCTGAACGCCCAGCAGTTGGCCACCCTCCGGCAGAACGTGGCGACGGTCTAGACCGCGGCGAGCGTGCGCGTTGGCGCCCCGCACGGCACGAGCCGGGCATCGACCCACAGAAGTCGCCGGAAAGGACTATGTGCCGGGCCTTCCGTGCTGCCGATCACAACGGACGACACGAAAGGCCTGCCATGGATCTGCTCGACCAGCTCGTCGCCGAGGCGCAGGACGAAGGCGTCATCACGCAAGTGATCCGCCCGGCCGCTGTCATCCCAGAAGAGGCCGCCCGCTCGGTGCTCATGCAGCTCGCGCTCCGCGACGTCCGCATCGGCGGCGTCTGGGACGTCGAGCCGAACGTGTGGCGCCGGTTCGACCAGCCGTGGGACACCGAGGCCGACGACCACGGCGGCTCCGAGCTCATGGGCACCATCCAGATCGCGTACGGCGTACCGACGCGCTACGAGATCACGCTGTTCCGGGCCACGATCACGCGCGAGGGCGCCGCGGCCGGCTGGACGGTCGAGGCGCTGTGCGACGAAGCACTCAGCCTCGGCGGGCTCACCCTCGCGTCCTGCCCGCGTGCCGACCTGGCGCCGCCGCCGAGGCCGTTCCGGATGCGCTGACCGCGACGGGCCATCGCGATCTGGCCAGATGTGACTACGCACTGGCATCCGATCGCCGCAACAGCAACGGAGCCCGACCGCCGAGGACACAGAGGCCGTAACCGTCGTTGGAGGTGAGCATGCAGGCAGAGGATCACGAAGTACCGGCCGCGCCGCGCGTGCTCACCTGGGCGAGCCGGCCGAGCACCGAGCTGATGTTGGTGCTCGTCGTCGCCGGCCTCGCCCTCGGCTGGCTGCTGCCGGCGTACGTGCACTCCGGCAATGCCGGGCACCTGCACTACTGGCTGCTGATCCCGACGCTGATCGCGGCGGCTCGCTTCGGCTTGCGCGGCGCCGTCGTCACCTCGGTCCTCTCGACCCTCGCGGCCGGCCCGCTGACCACGATCCTGCCCGGCCAGACCGACGCGTCCCGGGCCAACTGGCTCGCCGAGCTGATGTTCTTCGGGTCGGTGAGCGCGGTCGTCGCCGTACTCGTCCGCTACGCGAAGGCCGCCGACGCTAGCGTCGTCGCGCTGATCTCCAACCAGCAGCGGCACGCGTCAGAGGTCGCCGAGGTACACGGCGAGCTGACCCGCGAGCTCGAGCGGCGCGTGTCCGAAGACGACCTGACCGGCCTCGCCAACCGGTTGACCTTTACGACGAAGCTCCAGGAGATGGTCGCCGCGCAGCGCTGCCTCGCGGTGCTGTTCATCGACCTCGACGACTTCAAGACCGTCAACGACACCCTCGGGCACGCGGTCGGCGACGAGCTCATCGTCGCGGTCGCCGCGCGGCTCACCACCGGCAGCCGCTCCGACGACGTCGTCGCGCGCTTCGGCGGCGACGAGTTCGCGATCCTGCTCGCCGACGTCACCGGCAAGGACGCCGGCCGCGTCGCGGAACGCTTCCTCGGCCAGCTCAAGGCACCGTTCACGTTGCGCGGCCGCACGGTGAGCGTGCGGGCGAGCGGCGGCATCGCCGTGTACGACGGGGGGCCGGTGACGAGCGCCGAACAACACACGATCGACCTGCTCCGGCAGGCCGACCTC
>JAVEEI010000161.1 GCA_030840525.1 Frankiaceae bacterium | reverse complement strand
CCGGTCGATGTCATAGAGCCGGAACTTCAGGATCCCGACGCTGATGCCGACGGGCAGGCTGAACAGGCCGAGGGCCAATGAGACGGCGACCCCTACCGTCACGGCGGTCCCGGAGAACTGGGCAAAGGCAAACGTGGAGCCGAAGCCGCAGACGGTGAGCACGCCACCGGCCATCAGCCACTTGAGCTGCTCTCTGCGCTCGTTGGTCGCCTGCCGCCAGCTCGTGGCTTGGCGAGCCACGAACAGCGCCCAGAACACCGGCACGGTGCCCAACAGAACGAGGAACGGGATCGCGAGCGCACCGGACGGGAACGGGTTGTCGACGAGCTGTCCCTTGCCGTTGATCACGATCCGGGTGCCGGCCACACGGGAGGCCGTGGACCCGATGAGTACGGCGACGATCAACACCGCAGCGGCGACGTAAGCCCGCAACACCAGCCGCCATACCCGCGACAGCTGGCCGTCCGGGAACAGCAGGATGACGACCGGCAGCGTGAGGAAGATCCCGATCCAAAGCTCTGACTCGATGAGCACCGCCGGCAGACCAAGCGGCAGCCGACCGCGGTGCACGTGGTAGTCCAAGACCGCGTAAGTCCCGGCGGCGGCGTAGAAGCTGAGCCCGGTGCCGAACCCCAGGAGCAGCAATCCGATCGAGTTGGCCGGCTGTCGCCGGAGGATCACGAGCCCGAGAGCCGGAACGGCAAGAGCGATGACAGCGATGGCGCCGCCACCACCGTGAGCCAGCCGACCCAGGACGACATCGAGGACAACGAGCAGCAGCGTCAGCCCGGCCAGGACCTTCGTCCGCCATCGCAACTGCCCCGGCATTGCCGTCACCGCGCCCGGATTCCGAACTCGCGGCGCAGGGCAGAGCGCGCGGCGTGGTAGCCGCACATGCCGTGCACACCGCCACCGGGAGGGGTGGCCGACGAGCAGAGGTAGACGCCCTTCATCGGCGTGCGGTAGTTGTTCCAGCGTACGGTCGGACGGAACACGGTCTGGCGCACCGTGGCCGCACCGACGTTGATGTCGCCGCCGATGTAGTTCGGATGCTCGACTTGCTCGTCGGCCGCAGTCAGCACCGATCGGGCGAGGATCAGATCGCGGAACCCGGGCGCGAAGCGCTCGATCTGTCGCTCGATGCGCTCGGTCATGTCGACGGTCGAGCCGGCCGGCACGTGGCAATAGGCCCAGAGCGCCTGCTGGCCCGCCGGGGCGCGCGTCGGGTCGACCACTCCGGCTTGCACGACCAACGTGTAGGGCGCCTCGGGGTGATGCCCGGCGGCCACTTCGGCTTCGGACCGGGCCACCTCTTCGAACGTCCCGCCGAGGTGCACGGTGCCAGAGCGCCGGCAGGCTTCGGCCGTCCAGGGCACCGGGCCGGACAGTGCCCAGTCGAGTTTGCAGACCCCAGGCCCATAGCGATAGCCGCGCAGCTGTCGCGCAAACGCCGCCGGCATCGATCCGCACGCCAGGTCGAGCAGCTGCTGCGGCGCGACGTCGAGCAGTACGACGCGCGACGCCGGCAACTCGGACAGCGAGGTGACCCACCTGCCCGTCTCGATGGTGCCGCCCAGCGCTTGCAGGTGCGCCACCAACGCGTCCGTGATGCGTTGGCTGCCACCTTCCACCGCCGGCCAGCCGACAGCATGGGCGAGCAACGCGAGCATCGTGCCGAAGCCGCCCGTGGGTGAACGGTTGAGCGGCAGCATCGCGTGCGCGGCAACACCGGAAAACAGCGCACGTGCTCGTGCACCCTCGAGCCGGCCCGCAACGCCGGCCGCCGAGCGCAAGGCATGCGGCAGGAGTCGTGCGGCCTGAAACGGATGGGCGGGCACGCTGCGCAGTGGGGCCAGCGCCGCCGGCACGATGGCGTCGGCGTGCTCGACGAGCGGCTGCATGAACCGTCGCCACGAGGCACCTCCCGGGCCGAGCTCGTCGGCGGTTCGCGTCAGGGACTTGTACGCCGCCGCCGCCGTGCCGTCGTCGAACGGCTGCGAGTAGGCGATCTCCGGGTAGTGCAGCTTCAGGCCGTGCACCGACAGGTCGAACTGCTGGAAGAACGGCGACGCGACAGCGAGCGGATGGATCGTCGAGCACACGTCGTGACTGAAGCCCGGCAGCGTCAACTGCTCCGTGCGGCAGCCACCTCCGGCGGTCGACGCCCCTTCGACGACGTGCACCGCCAGCCCGGCCGCCGCCAGAGTGACGGCGGCCGCAAGTCCGTTGGGCCCTGCTCCGACGACGACGGCGTCGAGCTCGGTCACCGACTCAGTGTGCGCGCCCGCGGCGGATCCGCCGGATGGGCGCGCTGAGCAGGTGGAGCACCGAGCGGATGGCTGCGTTGTGCCAGACGTTGCCTGCGTTGCGCCAGATCCGGTGTTTGTCGACGAGGTTCGTATGCTCCTCGACCACGGCGTTGGGCACACCGACATGGGCGGCGACGTTGACCATCGTCGCCTTCCAGAACCGGTCTTCCATCCGTCGCATGACAAACCAGCCGAGCTCGTAGATCGGGTCGTTCGGGCGGATCAGCACCTGGATCTGCGCCGTCGTGCCCGCACCGTCCGCGAAGCCGGAGAAGGTGATCCAGCCGGCGAACATGTGGCCCTGCGGTGTCATGAAGGTGAAGGACTCGTCGTCGGCGTAGAGCACCAGGACTCCGGTCGAGAGCTTCATGCCGGCGCCGGTGTTGACAGCGATCGGCGCGACTTCGCCCGGGGTGATCAACAAGCCATGGAACCGGTTGCCCTTCGGCCAGAAGTCGCCGAAGTGGTCCTTCCACTCGGTGATGAGCTGTTGCGGAGACACCGACGAGCCAAGCTTGACGGTGTAGGTGCGCTGCCACAGCCGGCCGAAGCCCTGCTGCGGACCGGTCACGCGCTTGCCGGCGACGTTGAAGCCCGCTGCGGCGCGGTCGGCGTCAACGGTCAGCCGCGTGACGTTCGGCGCCCAGAAGGCGGCGTCTCGCGCTTTGCCGGGTTCGGCCGGCGACGCTGCCTCGTGCACCGAGAGCTCGATCTGCTCGAGCGGGATGGCCTGCTCCGGGTCGATGGTCATGACGCGCCTGCGTGACCGAGCGCAGAGCTCTCGTCGTCGAAGATGCTGATGGCTTCGTCGAGACGGGTCAGCTCGAAGATCTGTCGATAGTGCTCGGTCAGGCCGTAGGCGGAAAGCTGTTGTTTCTGCCGGTTGGCGCGGACGAGCAAGGTCACGAGCATGCCGATGCCGGTGCTGTTCATGTATTCGAGGCCGGTGAAGTTGAGCACCAGCCGGTTGGTGCCACCGGTGCTCGCCTCTTCGTAGGCCGCCATCAGCGGCTGCTCACAGGTTGCGGTCACGTCGCCCGTGATGTCGACGACGGCCACGCCGCCGCCCACGTGCCGGACGTCCATCGAGACAACAGGAGTGTTCATGCCGGGGCCCCCTCGTTGATGCCACTCGCCGCGCTGTCGACGTCGGCGTAGAGCTGGATGAAGTCGGAGAGACGCGTGATGTCGAAGATGAGCCGGTAGTGGTCCGACAAACCGCTCGCGACGACGCGCCTCCCTTCGGATCGCGCCTTGGCGAGCACGCTCACGATGAGCGCGATGCCGGTTGAGTTGATGTAGTCGACGGCGGCGAAGTCGAGCAGGACTGCCGGCGGTCCGTCCGCAGCTGCCTGCTCGTACGCCGCTGACAGCACGTGCGCCGCGGAACCGTCGACTTCGCCCGACAAACTGACGACGGAGAGATTTCCGACCGTGCGAACGGTGGCTTCACACTTGCTCGTCATCGCCCGCCTCCTTCCCCAGCGGGATCGGCGTTGACTCGACGTGGATCGTGAGCCGGACGGTGTGCTTTGCGCCGTCCGTCGACACGTCCATCGCGTCGACCATGTGTTTGATCAGGAACAGTCCCCAACCGCGCGGCGTCTGCTCGCCGGCGAGCTTCTTGTCCAGGTCGGGATCGGCCATCGGCGGATCCACCGAGGGGGCGCCCCCATCGTCCGTGATGGTGACCGCCACTGCGTCGGCGAGTCTGAAGACCTTGATGTCTACGTCGAGCTCAGCGCGGTTGGCGTTGCCGTGTTCGATGGCGTTCATCGTCGCCTCGGCCACAGCAGTCTTGAGCCGCTCCAGCTGATCGTGGCTCAGGCCCTGGTCGCGCACCGCGTCCGCGACCTGCTCGAGCGCGACGCGCTCGTTGCCGGCGACGCTCGCGACGGCGAACTGCCCGAGCAGGCATTCGTCAGCCGATGCTGATGTCACCGATGCGGTCGGGAGATCGGAGCCCGCTGGCCCGGCGTCCGATGGCACGGCGTCCGCGTAGACGGCGCTGGCCAACCGTTCGAGCGTGACGAGCGTGATGTCGTCCTCTTGCTCGGCGTCGGCCGCGGTGAAGTCGGCAAGCTCGGCCATGCACGCGTCGATGAGCTGCTCACCCGATCGCGGCTGCGACACGATGTCGGCCAGCCTGGGGAAGCCGAACATCTCGCGATCTGAGTTGTGCGCTTCGGCCAGTCCGTCGCTGTGCAGCAGCAGGCATTCGCCCGGCTGCAGAACCGCCGTGTTCTCGTCGTACTTCATTCCCGGCATCAGCCCGAGTGGCATCCCGGTGGCACGCAGCTCGATCACGCCGTCGGAAGTCCGAAGGTAGGGCAGGTTGTGCCCGGCATTCGCGAAGACGACGTTGCCTGTCGCCGGATCGAGAACAAGAACGAGACAGGTCACGAACATGTGCGCCGGGATGTCGTCGCAGAGCAGGTCGTTGACCGTCGCCAGCAGCTGGCCGGGTGCGAGCAGACGGACGGCGTTGGAGCGCAACAGCGCGTGGGTGCTCGCCATCACCAACGCGGCCGGGACACCTTTGTCCGTCACGTCGCCGACCACGATCATCACCCGTCCGTCCGGGAGGGTGATGAAGTCGTAGAAGTCGCCGCCGATCGTCCGCGCCGGCCGGTAGAACGCCGCGACATGCCAGCTCGGCAGGTCGGGCACGGCTTTGGGCAGGAACTGCTGCTGGATCAGCTGCGCGACTTTGAGCTCTTGGTCGATGCGCTCGCGGGTCCGGGCTTGCGACTGTTGCTCGCGCACCAGCTGCCCGACCCGCATCGCCGGTGCGGCATAGCCGGCGAGCCGGCCAAGAAGCTGGCGGTCGTCGCTGGAGTAGCCGCGCTCGGACAGTCGCGGGCCCAGATTGAGCAGCCCGATCAGCTCGCCGGAGGCAACCAGCGGCACGACGAGCATGACGCCGGCTTCGCGCATCTGCTCGAGCGCGGGTGAGTCGAGGTCGAGTGCGCTGATGTCGACCGGGCCCGAGGCCTCCTGGAAGACCGGTAGCAGCGGATCGTTCGGGGCGATGTCCAGGTCCGGCACCACCAGCGGCACCGGCGCGGATGCGACCGTCGCCGCGTCGAGCTCGGGGCGGCGGCGCCGCAGCAGGCCTCGGCGGGTGTTCCGCATCGTCCCTCCCGCACGTCCCGGGACCGACGGCGACGTGGTGGTCGGCGGCGGGCGTGTGCCTGACACTAGGGCCGCGCCGCCCGCCGCACCGTCGTTTCGCACCGTTGCTCCTCTGGCTGGTCTCTCGCCTGAGCATGCGTAGGCACCGTTCCGACAGCGTTACGAGATCACCTGGGCAGGCCCGGGTCGTTACGGTGTGCTGGTGCTGCGCCTGTCGATGCTCGGATCGCCGGTCGTCCTCCGCGACGGCGTTCCGGTCACGTTCGACACGCGAAAAGCGGTGGCGCTGCTCGCCCTGCTGGCTCTTGAGGACCACCCGCACAGTCGCGCCCGGCTGGCCTCACTGTTTTGGCCCGAGTCGGACGAGACCCGGGCCCGGTCGACCCTACGCAGGACGCTGTCCGTGACCGCGGCCGCCGTCGGTGACGCCCTCGACGTCGACCGCAACGCGGTGCGGCTCAAGCCGGAGGCGTGGACCTGCGACGCCGTGGAGTTCGCCGCGCTGGCTCGCGCGACCGACGCCGAGAGTCTCGAACGTGCCGTGACGCTCTATCGCGACGACTTCCTCGCCGGGTTCACGCTGAAGGATGCGCCGGACTTCGAAGACTGGCTCGCCGCGTCGGCCGAGGGCCTGCGCCACCAGCTAGCCAACGCTCTCGGCCGGCTGGTCGCGCATCGCATCGATGCCGGCGACCTCGATGCGGCCATCGGGCACGCGCGACGGTGGTTGTCGCTGGATGGGCTGCACGAGCCGGCGCATCAAGAGTTGATTCGGTTGTATGCATGGACAGGACAGCGATCAGCCGCGCTGCAGCAATACCGCGCCTGCGTGCGCGTCCTCGATGACGAGCTCGGCGTCGCACCGTTACCGGAAACCGTGCAGCTGGCCGAAGCCGTCCGGGCCGACCGGCTCGAGCCACACAGTCGCAAGAGTGGCGTCTCGGCACGGCCCGCCCGCCGACCAGCGACATCGCCGGCGCCCGCGATGCCTTTGGTCGGACGTGACGGTGCGCTTCAGCGGATCCGGGCGTGCATCGATGCCGCCGCCGAGCACGGCCGCGTCCTTGCCGTCGCCGGACCGGTCGGCGTAGGGAAGACGCGGCTGCTCTCTGAGCTCGCCCGTGACGTGACCGAGTACGGCGGCCGGATCTTCAACGTCCGCTGCCACCAACGTGAACAGGGCCTGGCCTACGGCGTGGTCGTCGACTTGCTGCGAGTCGCCGAGCTGGCAGGCGCAGATCCGGTCCCGATCGGCCCACTGGACGGGCCCGGAGCCGTCGCCCGGTTGTACGCCGCAGTCGGTGACGCGCTGGTCGCGGCTTGTCGCAAGTCGTCGAAAGATCAGCGGCCGGGGGTCGTCGTCATCGACGACGTGCACTGGGCGGATGCCGCATCCGCCGACCTGATCGCCTTTCTCATCCGCCGCGTTCGCGACCTGCCCGTCGTACTCGCGATGGCCTTTGCGGATCAGTTCGTCGACGACTCTCCGCTGCCCTCGGCGATCGCATCTGCGGAGGCTGACGGAGAGGGCGATGTCGTCGTCCTCGAGCCACTCGATCGGGCCGGCGTGGCCGAGGTGCTGTCGACCGTCAACGTCGCCGCCGATTCCGGCCGGGTCGAGGAGCTGCACCGCGAGACGGGCGGCTTGCCGTTTCTCCTGATGGCGTACGTCGATGCCCTCCGGGCGTCCGCGGACGACAGAAGCGCGGGTGACGGCGCTGCCGCCAACGTGCACACGGCTGTGCTCGCTCGGCTCGCGAGTGTCAGCGAGACCACCCAGCAGATCCTGACCGCGGCAGCCGTGCTGGACGGTCCGGCCGACCTCGACCTGCTGCGCGCCACGAGCGGGCGCAGTGATATCGAAACCGTCGACGCCGTGGACGAAGCTCTGCGAGCTGGGCTGATCGTGGAGACCCCTAGTCCTGCGAGCGCCCCGTCGTACGACTTCACCTATGCAGCGATGGCGCACCTCGCGGGCGAGCGCATCAGCGCCGCCCGACGTCGGCTGTTGCACGGCCGCGCGGCGGACGCGATGGCCCGGCAGTCGCGACCGGCGGCCGCGCTCTTGGCCCACCATCTGCACGCAGCGGGGCGCGATGCCGAGGCAGCCGAGTGGCATTGGCGCGCAGCCCTGGAGGCTCGGTCGTTGTTCGCGCACACGGAAGCGCTGCACCACACGCTTCAGGCTCGGGCCTTCGGCCACCCCGCAGCCGAGACGCACATCGTGGCCGGCGAGCTGTTGACCACGCTGGGCCGCTACCGCGAAGCGCTCGCCTCTTATGAAGCAGCGGCCGCTGACCTCGAATCCGGTGACGCTGGTCGCTCCGCAGACGCCGGTCTCGCGACCGTCGAGCATCGGCTGGCCGACGTCCACCATCGGCTCGGCAACTTCGCGGTGGCCGAGGGACACGCACAGGCGGCACTGGAGCTGCTGCGAGCGCAACCGGGGGGTGACCGAGCACTCGTGGCGCGGGTGATCGCCGACCAGGCTGTCCTGGCCTACCGCCAAGGCGACGAAGCCCGCGCCGGCATGCTGGCGAAGGAGGCGATGCGCGAAGCCGAGAGCACGACCGATGCGACGGCTACCGCGCAAGCGCTCGATGTGCTCGGCATGCTGGCGATGCGGCGCGACGATCTGGTCGACGCCGAGCGGCTGCTCACGACCAGCCTGGAACGCGCCCGCGAGGGTGCGGACCTCGGCTGCACGATCGCGGCGTTGAACAACCTGGCCCTTGTTTTCGGCCGGCAACGCGAGACCGCACGGGCGCTCGAGGTGGCGCGCGAAGCGCTGTCGCTCGGTGCGACATATGGCGACCGGCACCGGGTGGCCGCCTTGCACGCCAACATCGCCGACCTGCTCCACGCCGACGGCCGCACCGCCGAGGCCCTGGCGTCGCTGAAGGAGTCGGCCGCGTTGTTCGCCGACCTCGATGACGCTCTCGATCGACGGCCGGAGATCTGGAAGTTGGTGCAGTGGTGAGGTTTCGCGAACCGTAACGCTTTCCGAACGCTTCTGCGGCACTCTGAGAGCGGCCAGCCAGCTGAGGGGGTGTCGATGGAGCCAGCGCCGGCCCGGCGTCACCGCTGGGCGACGCCCGCGACGGCCGCCGCCCTCGGCATCGTGACAGTGGTCTTGCTGCTCGCCGGCGTGCCGTTGTCGGTCGCCGCGCACCAGTTCGTCGGTGGCCTTGGCCTGTTCCCGCTGATGGCGCCATTCGCCGTGGTCGGTTTCATCGTCGCGCGCCGGCAGCCAGCCAACCCGATCGGCTGGATCATGCTTGCCAGCGCGGCGACCTACTCGCTGAGTGCGGATGCCGGCAGCTACTCCGTCGTCGCATTTCGACTGGGTCACCCGGACCTGCCGTTGGCCCGGCTGGCCACCGCCTTGACGCAGTGCTGGATCGCGCTTCCGCTGGCGCTGCCGTTGCCTATGCTGCTCTTCCCGGACGGCCGGGTCCCGTCGCGGTTCTGGCGCGCGACGCTGTGGGTCTACGTCGTCCTCTGCGTCGGATTCGTCTTCGGCACCGCGTCGAAGGACGTCGCCGCCTTCACCGACCGGGTGGTGCACGTCGACAGCTCGGGGGAGCTCGTGTCCTTGAGCGGGTCATCGCATGACTCCGCTGCGTGGATCGCAGCCGTGCTGTTCGTCTTGTTCCTCGTCATCGGTTTTTCATGGGTGATCCGCGCGGTCGTCAGCTATCGCCGTGCGGTCGGCGAGCGCCGGCAACAACTCAAATGGCTCATGTGCGGGGGCGCCATCGCGATCGTCGGCTTCTCCCTGGCGCTGCTGTTCGGCGCGTCTCACAACGAGTTCTTGCGGCTGCTCTCCATCGGCTTCATCGGCGTCACCGCGCTGCCGGTGAGCATCGGCGTCGGCATACTCAAGTATCGGCTCTACGAGATCGACCGGGTGATCAGCCGGACCCTCTCCTACGCGATCGTCACCGGCTTGCTCATCGGCATGTATGTCGGTCTGGTCACTTTCAGTACGCGGGCATTGCCGTTGTCGTCCCCGATCGGTGTCGCGGCGTCGACACTTGCTGCGGTCGCACTGTTCACACCGCTACGGCGTCGAGTGCAACGCACTGTCGACCGACGCTTCAACCGGACGCGTTACGACGCGGAGATCACCGTCGCTACGTTCAGTGCAAGTCTTCGCGACGCGATCGACCTCAACCGGATCGAGCGGGAGCTTGTCGGCGTCGTACAACGCGCGATCGAGCCGAGTCACGTGTCCATCTGGCTTAGGCCAGAGGTGTGACTGTGTTGCCTGCGACCGGGACCCAGAGCCATTCCGCGGTTCGGCGGCTCGCAACGCCGAGGACCGCCAGCGTGATCGGTATCGTCATCGGTGTCCTCGCGGTCGCCGCGATCGCGCTCGCCCTGGTCGCCAACAAGTTCACCACCAACGTCGGCTCTTTTCCCATCCTGATTTCCTTCGGCGCTGTCGGTGTCGTCGTTGCGCGGCGCCAGCCGGACAACCCGATCGGTTGGACGTTGCTCGGCGTCTCCGGTTTCTTCGTCCTCAGCGGCGCCGCCGGCCTCTATGCCTTCCTCGATTACCGCGTCCACCACGGCCACCTGCCCCTCGGTCCGGTGGCGCTGGTGCTGCAACCCGGCTGGGCTCCGGCCATCGTGCTCATGGGACTCGGGGTCTGGCTCTTCCCTGACGGCCGGCTGCCGTCTCGGTTGCGGTGGGCTTTCAGGGGAGTGCTCGCGGTCGGGGGCCTGTGGTGGGCCGGGGCTATGGCCGTCGCGGTGGGTGCGGTGCTCACCAACACGGTGCGCGTGGAGTCCACCGGCGACCTCGTGCAACTGGACAAGCAGACCGGCATCGTCGTCTGGTGGGGCGTCACTCAAATTGTCTTCTTCACGCTGCTCGGGCTGAGCTGGCTCGTCTGGTTGCCGGCCCAGATCGGTCGCTACCGACGCTCGACCGGAGTGCGCCGGCAGCAACTGAAGTGGCTCATCAGTGGCGCGTCCCTCACCGTCATCGGCGGCGGGCTCAGCATCGGCTTCTCGTCCGCCTCGTCGACGTGGGGACGCATCTTCTCGGCCCTCGGCACCGCCGGGCTGGTGGCGCTGCCGATCTTCATGGGCGTCGCGATGCTCAGGTATCGCCTGTATGACATCGATCGACTCATCAGCCGGTCGGTGTCCTACGCGATCGTCACCGGCTTGTTGGCAGCGCTGTACGTCGGCATGATCACCCTCGCCACCCGAGCGCTGCCCCTGTCGTCTGGGGTCGGCGTTGCGGCCTCGACCCTCGCGGCCGCGGCCGTGTTCTCCCCGCTGCGGCGACGGGTGCAGCGCAGGGTCGACCGACGGTTCAACCGCAACCGCTACGACGCCGAGGTCACCGTCGCTGCGTTCAGTGCCAGCCTTCGCGACGCGATCGACCTCAACCGGATCGAGCGAGAGCTCGTCGACGTCGTCCAACGTGCCATCGAGCCAAGCCGGGTGTCTGTCTGGCTACGGCCAGAAATGTGACCGGCAGAGCATCGGCGCGGGTAGGCGTCGCCGACTGATCGGCGGTGCGGAGGTGAGCGCGCGTCTGACCTGCGCACTTACAAGCCTGTTCGGGTTTGCGATCTCTAGGTCCAGAACCCAGCACACGGACGACGGACTGTCGATCTTCGCCGCTCGATTCCCCTTCGGCTCGTCCGCCCCAGCGAGCCCCGAAAGCCAGGGCCGAAATAGCGGGCCAGCAGGGGCGAGCCGGAAGCCAGCCGTAGCTGAGCATGAGGAGTCCCTGCGATTACAGGGAATCTTGTAGTAGCGGGGGCAGGATTTGAACCTGCGACCTCTGGGTTATGAGCCCAGCGAGCTACCGAGCTGCTCCACCCCGCGTCGGTGAACCCACTATATGTCACGCGCTCCGAGCGCCGCCGGCGGGGCAGAGCGCGACGACCCCACCGCAACCCCCGGTGACGGCAAAGAATGTCCGATTTTGGTGACGAATTCGCCGCGTTTGGGTGATGGACGTCGACTGCCCGTTACGCCAGAGTGCCCACTCAATCGGCACGAACCTTTCCCGTCGGAGGCCTCAGTGAAGCGAGTTCTTCTGCTGGTCGCAGCATCGTCGAGTGCGTTGTTCGCCGCGGGTCCAGCGGCAACGGCCGCGGCAAACGCCGCTGCAAACACCGCGGCGCCCGCCGTCTTCCACCGCCCCGCCATCCACGACAGGACGCCCACCTCGGCCGGCTGGTCGTCGAGCAACTGGTCCGGCTACGCGAAGACCGGCACCTACACGTCGGCCACCGCGCAGTGGGTCGTACCCAGTGTCGGCGCGACCAGCGGCGCGTCGTACTCCTCGGCGTGGGTCGGCATCGACGGCTTCAACAACTCGAGCCTCATCCAGACCGGCACCGAGTCGGACTACTACAGCGGCGCCGCGCACTACAACGCGTGGTGGGAGATCCTGCCCGCCGCCGAGACGCCGATCAGCTCGATCAGCGTGCACCCCGGCGACGTCATGACCGCCTCGATCAGCAAGGTCAGCGGCAGCACCTGGTCGATCACGATCACCGACAAGACCAACAACCAGTCGTTCACGACGCAGCAGAACTACACCGGCGCCGGCACCTCGGTCGAGTGGATCGAAGAGGCGCCGACGGTGGGCGGCCGGGTCGCGACCCTCGCGCACTACAGCAGCCCGGACACGTTCGACCCGGGTACGGCGAACGGCGGCAACCCCGGCCTGACCGCCGCCGACTCCGGCGCGATGGTGCAGAAGCGCGCCCAGGTGTCGACGCCGTCCGCCCCTGACTCCGACACCGACGGCTTCAACATGTCGTACGGCTCAGCGGCCCCCGCCCCGCCGGGCACCTGATGCCGTAGCGCACACACGAACGCGCGCCGCCGGGCTCATACGGCGGCGCGCGGGTGTGTCTGGCGGCCCCTCGAGAAAAAAATCGCTACCGCCGCGTAAGTGATCGCCGTTTTCGGCAGTAACACAAGAGATACCGTTCCCAACCCGAAAGCGAGCGATCGATGCGTGCATCGCGGTCGATCGTGCTCGCCTGCGCTGTAGCGGCCGCCATCGTGCCCGCCAGCCTGGCCGGCGCGACCACCCAGTCCCACTCGGCTGCCCGGCCGGCCCCCGCCAGCGCGGGTAAGCTGACCCAAGGCCCGATCCACTACTTCTGGCCCCGCAACCACGTCGCGGTGCAGAACAAGACCGCATCGGCCTCCTCCGTCGACACCAGCAACGACCTGGTCTACGGCGGCGGCGCCTCCACCGGCACCGTCTCGACCCAGCCGGCCGTCTACATCGTCTTCTGGGGCTCGCAGTGGTCGCAGGCCGACCCCTACGCGAAGTACCTGCAGGACTTCCTCTCCGGCCTCTACACCACCGGCGACAACTGGACCACCGTCGCGGACCAGTACTGCGAAGGCGTCAGCACCGGCGCGACGAGCTGCCCGACCGGCGCGACCCACGTCGGCTCGCCGAGCGGTTCGCTGGTCAAGGGCGTGTGGTGGGACAACGCGCTTCCGGCCGTCCCGTACACCTCCGGCGTGCTGAACTTCCCGACGACCGACGCGATGGCCTCCGAGGCGGTCGCGGCTGCCGCGCACTTCCACAACACCGCGGCGGGCTCCAACACCAACACGCAGTACGTCATCGCGCTCCCGCCGCACGCCATCGCGCCGGGTGAGGGCTACTACTGCGCGTACCACTCGTCGGTCAGCTCGAACTATGGCGACGTCGCGTACACCAACCTGCCGTACCTCACCGAGAACGTCATCGGCAGCATGTGCGGCGAAAACATCGTCAACAACGACTCGCGCGGCATGTACGACGGCGTGAGCATCGTCGAGGGTCACGAGTTCATGGAGACCATCACCGACATGCGCCCGCGCACCGGCTGGGCCGACGCGAGTGGCCAGGAAAACGGCGACAAGTGCGCCTGGATCACGTCGGGCCCCGGTGCCATGGCCAACATCAACACGACCACCGGCAGGTTCGCGGTGCAGTCGACGTGGAGCAACTCCCTCAACGGCGGCAGCGGCGGATGCGCCATCAGCTGACGACGTCCTGAGCCGCGGGGGGGGGG
>JAVEEI010000152.1 GCA_030840525.1 Frankiaceae bacterium | reverse complement strand
TCTCCGAGCTGTCCTGGAAGCACATCGACCACCCGTCCGAGGTCGTCGAGGTCGGCCAGGAGGTCACCGTCGAGGTGCTCGACGTCGACATGGACCGCGAGCGGGTCTCGCTGTCGCTGAAGGCGACGCAGGAAGACCCGTGGCAGGCCTTCGCCCGGACCCACGCGATCGGCCAGGTCGTGCCCGGCCGGGTCACCAAGCTGGTGCCGTTCGGCGCCTTCGTCCGGGTGGCCGAGGGCATCGAGGGCCTGGTGCACATCTCCGAGCTGGCCGAGCGCCACGTCGAGATCCCCGAGCAGGTCGTTAACGTCGGCGACGAGATCTACGTGAAGGTCATCGACATCGACCTCGAGCGCCGGCGCATCTCGCTGTCGCTGAAGCAGGCCAACGAGGGCACGATCGGCGAGGCCGTCGCGGACCACTTCGACCCGGCGCAGTACGGCATGCCGGCCCAGTACGACGACGCCGGCAACTACATCTACCCGGAGGGCTTCGACGCCGACACCGGCGAGTGGAAGCCGGGCTTCGAGTCGCAGCAGGCCGAGTGGGAGGCGCAGTACGCTGCCGCGCAGGCCCGCTGGGAGGCCCACCAGAAGCAGATCGCCGAGGCGCAGGCCGCCGAGGCCGCCGCCGCGGCGGACGAGAGTGCGACGTCGTACTCTTCCGAGCCGGCCGCGGGCGGCGCCGCCGCCGAGGCGGGCGGCACGCTGGCGAGCGACGAGGCCCTGGCCGAGCTGCGGCGCAAGCTGACCGGCGGCGAGGACGAGCCCGCGGCCGAAGCTGCTCCGGCGGAGTCGGGGGCGGCGGAGGCCGGCGACGGCGCGGCTGAGGCTGCGACGGCAGAGGCTGGCGACGGCGCGGCCGAGGCTGCGACGGCAGAGGCTGGTACGGCGGGGTCCGACGCGGCCGGCGACAGCGCCGACAGTGCGGCCGAGGGGGCGGCCGAGGGGGCGGCCGAGGCCGAGACCGGCGACGCCGAGCCCACTGCCGAGGCATCGGCCGACGGCGACGCCGACGCCTAGAGCCGGCCGCCCGGCCATCGCGCCGGTGGACCGCGGACGGTGAGCCGGTGCTGCTCGTCGGGCTGACCGGGGGCATCGGCTCCGGCAAGTCCGAGGTCGCCCGCCGGCTCGCGGCGTTCGGCGCGGTCGTCGTCGACGCGGACGTGATCGCCCGCGAGGTCGTCGAGCCGGGCAGCCCCGGGCTCGACGCCGTCGTCGCGGCGTTCGGCGCCGGCGTACTCACGGCCGACGGCCGGCTCGACCGCGACCGGATGGCGGCGCTGGTCTTCGCCGACCCCGACGCGCGGGCCCGGCTGAACGCGATCGTGCACCCGCTTGTCCGGGACCGGACCGCACAGCGCGTGGCCGAGGCCGCGGCCGCCGACCCCCATGCCGTGGTCGTCAACGACGTACCGCTGCTCGTCGAGGCCGGCCTCGCCACCAGCGGCGCCTACGCGGCTGTCGTCGTCGTCGCGGCCGAGCCGGAGACCCAGCGTCGCCGGCTGGTCGAGCAGCGCGGCATGACACCGGCGGACGCGCAGGCGCGGATCGACGCCCAGGCGCCGCTCGCGGACAAGCTCGCGGTCGCCGACTACGTCGTCCGCAACGATGGCGACCTGGCCGAGCTGGACGCGCAGGTCCGGCAAGTCTGGGCTGACCTGGCCGCCAGGGCCGGACGGACGATGCCTCCGTAGCATCTTCGGGTCATTCGGTCCGGAACAGGCAGAAAACAGACATGCGCTCACCTAGCGTCACTGCGTGCCACGACGTTCGCCGCCGTCCACCGTGCCCGCAAGGACGGGAACAGCAAGGACCGGGCCTTCGCCGACGGTGCGTTCGGCGAGCGGCCGCGCACACCCCGTGCGTCCCGAGCACTAGCCGGGCGTGTGTTGGCTCGCCGCGCGCTGACCGGGTCGGTCCTGCCGCCGGCGTTCAACCAGGCCGTCGCGTTCCTCGCGGTCGGCGCGATCGGCATGATCGGGCTCTCGGCCGCGACCGCCGGCGAGCGGATGTCGGCCGCCACGACGAGCGTCGGACTCACCACGCCGCCGGCGGCCGCGGCGGCCCGCGTCCACCCGCGTGCCGACGTCGCCGAGCGGGTCCTCGGCCTCGCCGCGCCGGCACCCGCCGCGCCGACACCCGCCGCGCCGGCCCGCCACGCGGTGCCCGCTCGCCGTCAGCACCCCACCTCGCATCCACCGGCTCATGCTCGCAACACTCCGGCGACGTCGCTGCCCACCGGCACCGGGATGTGGATATACCGGTGGGACCACAGCAACGGTGGACAGGCGAACGCCGTGATCAAGCGGGCGAAGACCGTCGGCCTCACCCACCTGTTCGTCCGTACCGGCTCGTCCCACGACGGGTTCACCGGCGCCGGCGTACTCCGGGCCGTGCTGCCGGCCGCGCACAAGGCGCACCTGGAGGTCATCGCATGGGACTTCCCCGAGCTCGACCACCCGGTTGCCGACGCGGCCCGGCTGGCTCACGCCGCGAGATTCGTGCTTCACGGTGGCCTTCGGGTGTCCGCAGTTGCCCCTGACATCGAGACTCCCGCGGAGGGAACGAGCAGTACGCCGGGCAAGGTTCGGGCGTACCTGATCGCCTTGCGCAAGCGGCTCCCCGCCGACGTCGCGATCCTCGCCACCGTGCCGTGGCCGTCGGCCGCCCGCATCGGGCACTTCCCGTACCCCGTGGTCGCGGCGCACAGCGACGCGCTGCTGCCGATGGCCTACTGGTACAACAACTCGCCGGCCGCGGTGACCGCCGCCTCGGTCCGGTTCCTGAGCCGCTACCACCGCCCGGTGATGCCGGTCGGCCAGGGCTACGACGGCCGCCTCGACGTACCGTCGCTGCCGCACAACAACCTCGCCAAGCAGGTGCCGGCGTTCTTCGCGACCGCGCACCGGATGGGCGCCCGCGCGGTCAGCCTGTGGTCGTGGGAGAGCTCGCCGTCGGTGACGTGGCGCGCACTCCGGTCGGCGCAGCGCCTCTTCCCCGCCCGGTAGCGGCGCCGGCCCGGGATTGTCGGAGGGTCGGCGTACGTTCTAGGGCGAGATGAGTACGACAACGATCCGACCCCGCGCGGGCACGTTCCGGGTGGAGTCCGACTTCCAGCCGTCCGGCGACCAGCCCGGCGCGATCGAGGAGCTGGCCCGCCGCGTCACCCGCGGCGACCGCGACACCGTGCTGCTCGGCGCGACCGGCACCGGCAAGTCGGCGACGACCGCGTGGCTGGTCGAGCGGCTGCAGCGCCCGACGCTGGTGATGGCGCCCAACAAGACGCTAGCCGCGCAGCTCGCCAACGAGTTCCGCGAGCTGTTCCCCGACAACGCGGTCGAGTACTTCGTCTCCTACTACGACTACTACCAGCCCGAGGCATACGTTCCGCAGACCGACACTTACATCGAGAAGGACTCGTCGGTCAACGACGAGGTGGAGCGGCTGCGGCACTCGGCCACGATGTCGCTGCTGACCCGCCGCGACGTGATCGTCGTCGCGTCCGTCTCGTGCATCTACGGCCTGGGCACGCCACAGGAGTACGTCGACCGCTGCGTGCGGCTCGAGGTGGGCCAGGAGGTCGACCGCGACAAGCTGCTGCGCCGGTTCGTCGACGTGCAGTACACCCGCAACGACCTCGCGTTCACCCGCGGCACGTTCCGCGTCCGCGGCGACACGATCGAGGTCTTCCCGGTCTACCAGGAGCTGGCCGTCCGGATCGAGATGTTCGGCGACGAGATCGA
>JAVEEI010000133.1 GCA_030840525.1 Frankiaceae bacterium | reverse complement strand
CGTTGAGTGTGACGTTGTTCGTCTTCTGGGTGGCCGAGAAGACGAACAACGTCACACTCAACGGGGGGCGGCGCGGCCCAGGCCGCGCCGCCCCCCCCCCCGCGGGTGGGCTGGGGCGGTTCTAGCGATGCGGCAGGGAGCGCCCCGGCGTCGCGGCCGCAAGCGACCGAGAACGCCGCCCGGCGACGACCCCGACGCGCGCGGGTGGGCTAGGGCGTGGCTGGCAAGGCCGCAGGAGCCGCCGCGGCCTGAGGGCCGCAAGGCGACGAGAACGCCGCCAGCGACGGCCTAGCCCACCCGCGGCCTAGGCCCAGCGGTCGCGGCCAGCCGCCTTCGCGGCATACAGCGCCTCGTCCGCAGCCCGCACGAGCGCGGACGGGGTCGTGCCGTCGTCGGGGAGCACCGCGACCCCGATCGACACAGTGAGCTCCACCTCGACCCCGGCGGCGTGCAACGGCCGGCCGCGCACCCGCTCGCAGACGCGCGCCGCGATGTGCTCGGCGCCGGCGCGATCGGTCTCCGGCAGCACGACCACGAACTCTTCCCCGCCGTAACGCGCGACGAGGTCGACCTCGCGCACTTCGGCGCGGACCCGGTCGGCGATCTCGATGAGCGCGGCATCGCCGACCTGGTGCCCGTAGGTGTCGTTGACGTTCTTGAAGTGGTCGAGGTCGAGCATCAGCAGCCCCAGCGACCGGCCGAACCGCACCGCGCGCTCGGCCTCCCGGGCGATCGCCTGCTGGAAGAAGCGGTAGTTGCGCAGGCCGGTCAGCCCGTCGGTGACCGACAGCCGTTGGGCCTCCTGGTGCAGCAGCACGTTGTCGAGCGCGACCGCGGCTTGGCTGGCGAACGTGCGGATCGTCTCGAGGTCGCCGTCGTCGTAGGGCCGGCCGTCGACGCGGTCGTAGAGGTTGAGCACCCCCAGCACGCCGCCGGTCGTGCGCAGCGGGACGCTGATCAGCTCCTCGCCGCGCGGCTCGCTCGGCGCGGCGACCAGCCCCGGCGCGCCGATGTGCCCGCGCACCGCCTCGCCCGACGCGGCGACCGCGCCGGTGACGCCCGCGCCCACGCCGATCGTGTCGCCGACTCGCGCGCCGCGGGCGTCGTCGAGGCCGTGGCCGGAGCGGAGCACGAGCTCGTCGCGGCCGTCGGCGACGACGTAGATCGCGCCCGCCGACGACCGTGTCTCGGCGACCGCGGTCTCGAGAATGACGCCGAGGATGCGGCCGAGGTCGTGCGTGCTCGACAACGTGTCACCGAGCCGGGCCAGGTTGCGACGCAGCTCGTCGCGGCTGGTCTCCAGCGCGCCGACGTACCCGCGGAGGCGGTCGGTCATGTCGTTGAACGACGTGGCGAGCTGGCCGACCTCGTCGTCGGAGGTCACCTGGATCCGGGTGTCGAGGTCGCCGCCCGCGACGCGCTCGGCCGCTTCGCTCAGCGCGACCAGCGGCCGCGTCGTCACCCGCGCCAGGCCCCAGCCGATGACCGCGGCGAGCAACAGCACCGCGATCAGCACGGCGACGACGAGGAGCTCGAGGCTGCCGACTCCGGGCTTCGCGACGCTTACTACGACGACCGGCTGCCCCGGCCCCGCCGATGTCGCCGCCGCCAGACGGTCGCCCACGGTCCTGACGCCAGCCGCCCCCACCAACGCTCCGGCCTCGTGCGCCAGCGCAGCCGCGGCGGTGCTCGGCAATGTGCTCGCCACGACGGTGCCGCCGGAGACCAGCGTCACGTCGGCGTTGGCGGCGCGGGCGAGCGAGGTCGCGAAGTCGCGGTCGAGCGCGACCGCCACCGCCGCCGTCCCGAGCCTCGCGCCGGCCGCGGAGCGCAGATCGACCGAGTCCGCGATCGCGCGGATGCCGGCCGCCGCCGGCAGCCCGCGACTGCAGGAGCCCAACGCGCCGGGGGTGACCGGGGCGCCGACCCCGCCGACCCCGCCGAGGCTGCCGGCCGAGGCGAGCACCTTGCCGGACGCGCCGGTGACCACCGCATAACCCACGACGCCGCGGCCGACCAGGTCGCGCGCCGCTTTGTCCTTGCTGCCGACGGCGGCCTCGCGCCCGAGCACCTCGGCCGCCAGCCTGACGGTCCGGCAGGTCGACTGCACCAGCGCGCCCGCGCCGGCGCGCGAAGCGAGGACGCGGTTGCGCGCGGCCGAGTCGAGCGCGTGCGGCACGCCGCGGCCCACGACCACCGCCGCCACCGTCAGCGGAACGATGACGACAAGAAGGAACGCGAGCGAGAGCCGCAGCCGCAGCGTCACGTCCACCTCCAACAACGGGTCGTCGGGTGCGATGCTCGCATGCGGTGGACGAGAAGCGAGTGCTCCGAACGGGTGTGTGGACGGCGCGCGCCAACCGTCCCGCTGTGGACCGCGAGGCAGCCGGCGCCCGCCTGGCGTCGTACGCGGCCGACCTGCTCGCCCTCGCCCCCGGACAGGGCGCGCAGGTCGTCGCCGCATACGCGGGCGTCGCCGAGGAGCCGCCGACCCGGCCGCTGCTCGACGCGCTCGTCGCCGCCGGTGCGCACGTCCTGCTGCCGGTAGTGCGCAGCGACGACACCGGCACCCTCGACTGGGCGGCGTACGAGGGGTGGGCGAACCTCGCGACCGCGCGCTGGGGCCTGCTCCAGCCGACCGCCGCACCGCGCGGGCCCGAAGCAATCGGCGCTGCCGACCTCGTCGTCGTACCGGCGCTCGCCGTCGACCGGGCCGGCCACCGGCTCGGTCGCGGGCGCGGGTTCTACGACCGCGCGCTCGCGAACGTCGGCCGGGCCAAGCGGGTCGCGGTCGTGTACGCCGACGAGATCGTCGACGCGGTCCCGCACGAGCCGCACGACGAGCCGGTCGGCTGGGTGCTCAGCCCCGACGGCCTCGCCAAGCTCGGCTAGTAAAGCGGTTAGTGCGTCGGCGTCGGGCTCGGCTTCGGCGACGACGTCGGCTTGGGCGAGGACGCCGGCGGCTGGTACGACGAAGACGACGACGGCGCGGAGGGCTCGCTGTCGCGCGGCATCTTCGGGTGCAGCGCGAGCGCCTCCGGCGACGGGTCGGCGTCGCCCGCTACCCACGAAGCCCACGACATGTTCCAGTCGGCCATGCCCGGGTCCGCGGTGTCCGGCGACGCGCCCGAGTTGTAGACGTCGACGATGTCGCCGCGCAGCGCGAAGTAGTAGAACCACGTCGCGTTCGACGTACTCAGGTTGACGCAGCCGTGCGAGACGTTGACCCGGCCCTGCTGCCCGACCGACCACGGTGCGGCGTGCACGAACGCGCCGCCGTAGGAGATCCGGACGTCCCAGTAGACCTTCTCGTAGTAGCCGTCCGGCGAGTTGCGCGGAATGCCGACGGTCGCCGAGTCCATCGTCACGACCTGAGACTTCTCGAACGTGATGTGCACGCCGTTCTTGGTCGGGTACTTGTCCCGGCCGGCGCTGATCGGCATCGTCCGGATGAGCTTGCCGTTGTCGTAGACGTACATCTCGTGCCGGGCGACGTCGACCCGGCTGATGTGCGAGTCGCCGACGGTGAACTTCGCGGTGTGCGAGCCGTTGCCCCACACGCCGGCGCCGACGTAGAAGTTGTCAAGGGTCGCCGAGACCTGCACCTTCGTGCCCGACTTCCAGTACGTCGGCGGGCGCCAGTGCACTTCCTCGTCGCTCATCCAGTGCCACGCGCCGACGACGGCCGGCGTCGTGGTGACGGCGAGCCGCGCCTCCACGTTCGCGCGCTGCGACTTCGGCACCGCGCGGCTGAACCGGGCGATGATCGGCGAGCCGACCCCGACGGTCTCGCCGTCGCCCGGCGACAGCGTCACGCGCAGGTGCCTGTCGGTGTCGGCGGCGACGACTCTCAGCGTCGTCGTGTGGGCGTGCGACGCGCCGTCGGCGTACGTCACCGTCGCGACGTACTTCGTCAACGGAACCAGCGTCGTCTGCGACTGCCACGTCGTGCCGTGCTCGCCGATCACGCCGTCGATCAGTGTCGAGCCGGCGTCGACCTCGACGCTGCGCAGCGCGCCGTTGGCGACCCGGACGGTGAGCGGCTTGTTCCACGGCACGTAGCCGCGGCGGACGCCGACGACCGTGACCACCGCGGGTGCGGGCGGGCTGGCCGTGGTCGCCGTCGGGGTCGAGCCGCGCGTGGACGTGCCACCGAAGTGGACCGCGGCCACGACGACGCCGGCTACCGCCAGCGCCCCCACGCCGATGCCGGAGACGAGGACGCCCCGGGACAGGGGGCGGGCCAGACGCATACGTTCACAACCTCTGCTGCGGTGCGGTGCAAGGGGTACTGCCACTAGGGGTTATAGCCATTGTGCAGTCTCGGCAACGTTTCGCACGTTGCTGGTTGTTGATAGACGTCTCTCCCCATTCGTTGGTTGCCCACGAACGGTTCACCGGGCGCGCGGAGATAGCGCGGGCGCTACGACGAGACGCGCTCGAGCAGCAGCAGCCGCCGCTCGTCTTCGTCGAGCCCGCCCCAGACGCCGAACGGCTGGCGGCTCGCCAGCGCGTAGTCGCGGCACTCGGGCTGTACGGCGCAGACCGCGCAGATCCGCTTGGCCGCGCTCACCTCGTCGAGCGCAGCGCCGCCGGCACCCACGGGGAAGAACACCTCGGGCTCGGCGGACAGGCAGGCAGCTCGGCTCGACCACTCCACGCGGGTGACCTCCTGGTACGACGATCCGGTGTCGACCGTGGGCGCTACCCCGGCCGGAAAGTCCGAACCCTTCCCCGCGCGGCGACATTCACCCGGGCGCCCACGGCCGCGGCTCGGCCGGGTCGTCCGGCGGCGGGTCGGCGAGCGGGAGCTGCCACCACCCGACGTCGTACCAGCGGCCGAACTTGTGGCCCACGCCGCGGTAGACCCCGACCGGGCGGAACCCCATCGCCTCGTGCAGGCCGACGCTGGCCGGGTTGGGCAGCGTGACCCCCGCGTACGCGCCAACGTAACCCAGCTCGCGCAGGATCTCGACCAGCCGTGCGTACAGCGCGCGCCCGGTGCCCCGCCCTCGCTCGCCCGGCTCGAGGTAGACGGACACGTCGGCGCTCCACCGGTACGCCGCCCGCGCCCGGTGCGCCGACGCGTACGCGTACCCGGTCACCGCGCCGGCACGCTCGGCGACCAGCCACGGCAGGAGTGGCGGCGCCGCCATCCGCCGGGCGATCTCGTCGGCGTCCGGCGGCTCCGTCTCGAACGAGATGACCGTGTCGGTGACGTACGGGCGGTAGACGGCGGCGATCGCGGCGGCGTCGGCCGGGGTCGCGGGGCGGATCGTGGGCGTCATCCCCCACAGTCAACCGCGCCGGTTTGGGGTTCTTACTTACGGGTAAGAGGGAACTTGCGCGTGCTGGGGCACCAGCGGCGCAGCGACGTCCGGGAAGGTCAGACGTGCATCGTCGTGATCAGCTCGGCGCGCCGTCGGGCCTCGGTGTCGTCGCCTCGGTGGCGCTGCCCGCCGACGCCCGCTCCGCCGGCCGGTCCCGGGCCTTCATCGCCCAGTTCTGCGCCTCGGCCGGGCTCACCGGCGAGGTTCGCCGTACGGCGTCGCTGCTGACCAGCGAGCTGGTGACCAACGCGATCGTCCACGGCCACTCCGGCCCCAAGGTCGAGGCGGAGCTGGGCAGCGACCGCGTGCTCCGTGTCGCCGTGACCGACGACAGCCCTTCGGTCCTGCCCGAGGTCGACCCGGAGCCCCAGCCGAGCATCGAAAGCGGCCGTGGGCTGCTGATCGTGTCGCTGCTCGCGTCACGCTGGGGGTTCCGTCCCGCGCCAGGGGGCGGCAAGGCGGTCTGGTTCGAGCTCGACGGCTGACTCGACGGCTGAAGTGTGGCGCCGGGCGCGCCGATGAGGCATCATTAGCAGTCGAGGCCGTCGAGTGCCAGCGCCCGAGGAGGGGAACGATGCCGACATACCAGTACGCCTGCACCGAGTGCGGCGAGCGCCTGGAAGTCGTGCAGAAGTTCACCGACGACCCGCTGACCGTCTGCCCGGCGTGCGAAGGCCGGCTGCGCAAGCTGTTCTCGCCCGTCGGCGTCGTCTTCAAAGGCTCGGGCTTCTACAAGACCGACAGCCGCGGTACGGCGAAGAGCGGCAGCGCCCCGGCGAAGTCCGAGCCCGCCGCGGCGTCGAGCGAGAAGTCCGGCTCCGGCGAGGCGTCGAGCACCGGCGGGTCGTCGCCCGCGCCGACCCCTTCTTCGCCGCCCTCGTCGCCCTCGTCTGGGCCGTCCGGCGACGGTACGAAGGTCGCGTAGCGCCCGCGTCGCGCTTGCGCTTGCGCTTGCCGCGGCGGCGGTGTCCACAGCGCCTCGCACGTGCGCGCGGCGTCCACAACCTGACCGTGGGCGCGCTCCCGGCTGGCGAAACGGCGGCAGGCTTGCCTCGTGATCGCCTCCCTCGTCCGCCGGCTCGCCGGTGAGCCGCGCCGGTTCGCCGCCGTGGTCGCGCTCGGCCTCGCGGTCTTCTGCTCCC
>JAVEEI010000119.1 GCA_030840525.1 Frankiaceae bacterium | reverse complement strand
GGCCGACCGACCCCTCAATGTCGCGACAGGAACCGATCACCACGAGTCGGGGCTAGATAACGAGGCCCGCGCGAACGCTGGGACGCGACCACCGACCGGGGAGCACACGGGGGCATGCTCACACCGGCCGGTGGCGAAGGTCAGTATGCGCTCAATACGTCACCCCGGTAACCCGCCATTCGCGCGTGGCAGACCCCTTACTCCACGCCGACATTCAGACGGAACGGCACCGCTCGGACGTTGGTAACGTCCGAACGAGGGAGCCATGTAGCGGTTGATGGTGCGGCTGCTGACCTCGAGCTGGCGGGCAATCGCCTCGTCTTTCACCCCGGCCGCGAGCATCCGCACGATCCGGCGTTCGAGCGGCGACGGCCGGTCCTCGGCGGCGACGTCGCCGGGGGTCGCGGCGGCCTCGGGAGCGACGACCGTGCCGGACAGCGGCACCGACCGGGCCCACAGCGCCTCGAAACACGTCGTCAAGGCGGCGATCACCGACGAGCCGCGGATGATCGCGCAGTCGTGGAATGTCGGCTCGCCGAGGTCGAGCGGGAGGATGGCGACCTCGCCGTCGGCGACGAGCAGCTTCACCGGCGGGTCGGTGAGGGTCCGGGCCAGCTCGCCGGCCTCGACGTACCGGAAGATGTCGGCGATCCTGCCGGTGTCGGCGAGCAGCGCGGCGTCGTAGATGCAGCGGTAGCCGACGCCGCGGCCGAGGCCGACGATCTCCTCGTCGTTGAACCGCGGGTCGCCGCCGACGTACGGCGGGCGGTCGACGATGACGATCTCGCGCCGGGCCGCCCGCTGGATGTGGACCGTGTGCTGGCGGACCGCCTCGGCGCCGCGGACCACCTGCACGACCGAGCTCTCGTCGCTGCGGTCGGCCGCGGACCAGTAGCGCCGCGCGAGCGCGACCGCGTGCGCGCGCAGCTGCTCGAGCTCGCCGTGGCGGCGCAGCACCAGCGCCTCGATCGCGAGGTCCGGCGGCGCCGGCGCGAACCGCTGCGGGGTGCCGGCGTTGCGGGTGACGAGACCGCTCGCCTCGAGCCGTTCGAGCGCCTCGGTGAGCGCGCCCGACGGCTCGGGCCGGGCGTGGGTCAACTCGTCGAGCGACAGCACCTGGGTGTCGAGCAGAAGGTCGTAGACCGCCTCCTCGAGGGCGCCCAGGCCCGCCGCCTCGAACACCGACCGGATCCTCGCTTCCCACTCACCAAGGGCGGCGCTTCGATGCGCAGCGGATGACCGTCACATCGACGGTCCGCGCCGGCAACGACCCAGATCGCCGGTGTGGACGGGGCGTAAGCCGGCGGTCTCCTGTGCACGGTGCGACTGTGTGACATGCCGCTTCCGGCGTTGATGATCGATGTCGAAACCGGCGATGCGGAAGGAATCTCGCTGGCGAGAAGCAGCCTTGTCGCATGGCAGCCAGGAGGTAAACGGCGCTGACGCCCGCCGTACCGGGTCCGGTTCCGGCTCATTTTCCTCGTCGTGCGCCGACAGGGATCGGCGCCACGACGCCGAAGGCAGCCGCGACGGCGCCCCCCGGGCGTCACGGTTCGGCCAAGAGGCGGGAGTCTGCCGATGTCACGTCGAGTGCCTGTTCGCACCGCGCTGCTGTCCGGTCTGGCTGTGCTCGGCACAGTCCTGCTGACCGCGTCGCCGGGCGCGACCGCGTCCGCCAACCACCAGCGATGGTCGCTCACCAACGTCGGCGCGTACGGCGGCGAGCCGTCGCTCGCCTCCGACCCGCACGGCGTGCTGTACGACGTCACGCCGTCCGGCGGCATGGTCGGCTACCGCTCGGCCGACCACGGCAAGTCGTGGCGGCCGACGGCGGTCGCCGACGGCAGCAGCGGCGACGACTGCGTCAGCACCGACCAGACCGGCGCGATCTACGAGTGCAACCTCGCCGGCAGCACCGAGAACGCGCCGTTGCAGGCCGACGTCTGGAAGTCGACCAACGGCGGCAAGTCGTGGGTCCGCGGCGAGAACACGACACCAGGCCTCAACGCCAAGACCTGCGGCACCAGCTGCTCGCCGTTCGGCGTCGACCGCGACTGGCTCGCGTCGACCGTGATGAAGAAGGGCGACCCGACCAGCAAGGCCGAGGTCGCGTTGATGTACCACGACTTCTACGGCCCCACCTCGATCTGGGTGAACCTCTCGACCGACGGCGGCCGCACCTTCTCGAAGATCGACAACGTGATGGCGACGCCCGCGGTCAGCCCGGGCGCGGTCAGCGGCTCGCTCGAGGCCGAGGGCTACACGTTCTGCAGCACCGTGCCGGCCGGCGTCGGCATCGTCCCGCCGGGCAAGCCGCACGCGGGCCGGATCATCGTCGGCTGGATCGCCTCCGACCCGGCCGAGGACGCGGCCGGCTGCAACATCAGCCAGTACGAGTCGTTCCACACGATGTGGGTGTCGTACTCCGACGACGGCGGCAGCACCTGGACCCCGCAGCTCGCCTACGACGCGGGCGTCGGGCACGACACGTCGACGCCGTTCGTCGCGTTCACCCTCGACTCGTCCGGCAACCCCTACTTCGCCTACGCGACCGACGGCGACGGCACGGCCCCGGTCTGCGGCGGCGAGTCGTCCGCCGGGACCGTCCAGAGCGACCCGTCCTGCGAATACAACATGTACGTGATCTGGTCGAAGGACGCCGGCGCGACCTGGGACGGCGGCGGCGGTGTCGTCCCCGGCAGCGCCGCGGCGGCGTACCGGGTCAACTCCACCCAGGAGACAGGCACCCACTGGTTCCCGGCGATCGCCGCGGACACCCCGGGCCACGTCGACGTCGCCTACCTGCGCACGCCGACCATCCTGCCGGTCGGCCCGACCGGCAAGGCCGACCCGGGCGGGTGCGCGGGCAACGCGCACGTCCCGACGTACCCGAAGCCGTGCAAGTGGGCGCTGTACGCCGCGCAGTCGTCCAACCTGACGCTGCCGCCGGGCAAGGCGACGTGGTCGGTGAGCAACCTGACCGGCAACGTGCCGATGCACATCGGCGACATCTGCAACCTGGGCATCGCGTGCGTGGGCTCGGCCGGCAGCAACCGGCACCTGCTCGACTTCATCCAGGAAGTGGTCGACCCGACGACCGGTTGCGCGCACATCGCGTACGCCGACGACAACACGGTCAACCGGCTGCGGATGGCCAACCAGACCGGCGGCTGCTTCACCCGCGCACACCGCTAGGCACGTCCCCCCTCGTCGACTGTGACGTTCGAGGCGATATCGAGCGTCGATA
>JAVEEI010000083.1 GCA_030840525.1 Frankiaceae bacterium | reverse complement strand
TCTCGCGCAGCGAGGCCGACCTGATGGACATCCGCAACTTCGGCGCGAAGTCCATCGACGAGGTCAAGGGCAAGCTGCACGGGATGGGCCTCCAGCTCAAGGACAGCCCGCCCGGGTTCGACCCGTCCACCGTCATCGGCAACTTCGACGAGGGTTACGACGAGGGTGACACCGGTTTCGCCGAGACAGAGCAGTACTGAGTTCTCAACTAGGAGCACGACATGCCTACGCCGACTAAGGGTCCCCGGCTCGGTGGTAGCCCGGCCCACGAGCGGCTGATGCTCGCCAACCTGGCGACGTCGCTGTTCGAGCACGGCCGGATCACCACGACGGAGGCGAAGGCGAAGCGACTGCGCCCGCTCGCCGAGCGGCTGATCACCTTCGCGAAGCGCGGCGACATCCACGCGCGCCGCCGGGTGCTCACGGTCGTCCGCGACAAGACCGTCGTGCACACGCTGTTCGCCGAGATCGGACCGCAGTATGCCGAACGTGCCGGCGGCTACACGCGGATCACGAAGATCGGCCCGCGCAAGGGCGACAACGCCCCGATGGCCGTCATCGAGCTGGTCGAGGGCCTGACCGTCGCGCAGGAAGCGGTGCAGGAGGCCGACCGGGCCCGCAGCACCCGCTTCGCCCGCCGCCGCCGGCCGACCGGTGCGGTCGCCGAGGCCGCGGCCGAGCTGGCCGGGGAGAGCGAGACGGCAGCCGCCGTCGCCGCCGACGCCGAGGCTGCCAAAGCGGACGAGGCGCTGGCGCCCGAGGTCGAAGCCGAGAGTGCCGAGACTGCCGAGACCGAGGCTCCGGCCGAGGCGGCGGAAGCCCCGGCAGCCGAAGCGCCGGTCGAAGAAGCTGCGGCCGAAGAAGCGCCGGCCGAAGAAGCGCCGGTCGAAGAAGCTGCGGCCGACGAAGCGCCGGCCGAAGAAGCGCCGGTCGACGAGGCCGCGCCGGCCGCCGAGACCGACGAGACGCCGGAAGGCGACAAGCCGGCCGAGTGACCGCTGCCGACGACAACGACGAGCCCGCCGCTCCCTCCGGGGGAGGCGGGCTCGTTCGTCTCCGGCTAGACCTCGGCTACGACGGCACCGAGTTCTCCGGCTGGGCCCGCCAGCCCGGGCTACGTACCGTCGAGGAGACGCTCGCCCGCGCCGTCGCGACCGCGCTCCGGCTGCCCGACGTCCCGCAGCTGACCGTCGCCGGCCGGACCGACGCGGGCGTGCACGCCACCGGCCAGGTCGCGCACGTCGACGTACCGGAGGTCGCCGAGCTCGACCGGCTGCCGCGCAAACTGGCCGGGCTGCTGCCGGCGGACGTCGTCGTACGCCGGGTGACGGTCGCGGCTCCGGGCTTCGACGCCCGGTTCAGTGCGTCCGGACGGCGCTACCGCTACCGGGTGACCGACCTGCCGCCCGACCCGTTGCGGCGCCGCGACACGGTCGGCTGGCCGCGGCCGCTCGACGCGCCGGCGATGGACGAGGCCGCGGCGGGGCTGGTCGGCGAGCACGACTTCGCCGCGTACTGCCGGCCGCGCGAGGGCGCGACGACCGTCCGCACGCTGCGGAGTTTGCGGGTCGAGCGGGAGCCGGACGGCGTCGTCGTCGCGACGGTCGAAGCCGACGCGTTCTGTCACAACCAGGTGCGGGCGATGATGGGTGCGCTGCTCGCGGTTGGCGAGGGCCGCCGGCCGACCCCGTGGCCGGGCGAGGTGCTGCGGGCCGGGAAGCGCGACAGCGCCGTCTCGGTGGCGCCGCCGCACGGGCTGACCCTCGTGCACGTCGACTACCCGCCGGCCGACGAGCTGGCCGCGCAGGCGGCCAAAACCCGCCGGATCCGTCGCGCCCCGCCACCGGACTGACCGGTGCGGGGCGCGAAAAGAAAGCGTGGGTACGCCGAAAACGTTACAGTCGGCGGAAAATCAGCCGAGGGGAAAAGAGTGCTACGCGGGCTCGGCCGCGCGACGACGCCGGCCGGCAATCACGAACGCGGTCCCGGCGCCAAGGGCGCCCAGGCCGACGACGCTCATGCCCACGACCTCGGCACCGGTGAAGGGCAGCGACGTGCTCGTCCCCTCGACCGCGGGGTGCCGCACGATCTTCTTGCCCTCGACATTGGTGCACTTGTGGCTGTAGGCGTCACAGGCAGCAGGAGCCGCGACCGCGGCAGCCGTCGGCGCGAGGACGGCCGCAGCCGCGAGCACCACTGTCGCCAGGGCCTTGTTACTGGTCATTCCTGTCATCCCCGCCATCCTCGTCGAAGCGTGGGCGCCCCGACTTTCTCGTCTCCATGGTTGCACGCTGTCACGATGTGCGCAACCGACTGTTACGGGTATGGCCACTCTGAGTCCGGACGAAACCGGGCGAACACGGGCGTTGTCCTTGCTTCTCAAGTAACTTTCCGCCACGCTGTGTGCTCGGACAGTAAGCAATACCGGTGGATTGGTCACACAAAGTGACGGTTGAGGCTACAGGGGCGCACGTCAACGCGGAGGGCGGTCACCGGCCTCCGTTGTTCGCCATCGACGCGACCCCGCCCCGGCCCGGCTTCCTGCGCCGCCTGCTGGGCGCCACGGTGCTGCGGTTCGGCGTCTCGCCGTACCTGCTGCTCGCCGACGTCGTCGCGCAGGTCACCGGCATCGCCGCGGTAGGCGGTCTTACCGGGCGGTTGCTCGTCCTCGCGCTGACCACCCTGGCGCTCTACGCGACGGCCGGCCTCTACCGCTCTCGGCTGAACCTCTCGGTCCTCGACCAGGTCCCCGAGCTCTGTGTCCGTTCGCTCGCCGCGGTCGCGGTCGCGTCGCTCATCGACGTCGCGGTCACCAGCGGGCGCCACCTCACCCTCGCGGTCGCCGGCGGCGTCGCGCTCGCGACGACGATGGTGACGCGCACGGTCGTCGTCGCCGGGGTGCGCTCCGCGCGCCGGCACCGCCTCGTCGAGCACCCGACCCTCGTCCTCGGCGCCGGTCAGGTCGGCCGGCAGATCGCGAGCGCGATCGTCGAGCACCCCGAGTACGGGCTGAAGGTGCTCGGCTTCGTCGACTCCGACCCGCTCGTGCCGGACGAGGAGCGCCCGGCGCCGATGCTCGGCCGCACCGACGAGCTCGCCCGCGTCATCGTCGAGACCGGTGCACGCCATGTCGTCATCGCGTTCGCCGCGCTGCCGAGCTCGGCGATGGTCGACGTCGTCCGCACCTGCGACCGGCTCGAGTGCGAGCTGTTCATCGTGCCGCGGCTGTTCGAGTTGCACCACCGGTCCGGCAACGACGTCGAGGTCGTCTGGGGCATGCCGCTGCTGCGGCTGCGGCGGGCGCCGTTCCGGCGGGTGAGCTGGCGGGTCAAGCGCGTCATCGACGTGGTCGTTGCCGCGGCGACCCTCGTACTGTCTTCGCCGCTGCTGCTCGCGATCGCGTTCGCCGTACGGCGCGAGGGCGGGCCGGGCGTCATCTTCCGGCAGGAGCGGGTCGGCGTCGACGGCCGCTCGTTCACGTTGCTGAAGTTCCGCTCGATGCGGCCGGCCGACAGCACCGAGTCGGCGACCCGGTGGAACATCGCGGACGACGACCGGATCGGGCCGATCGGCGCGTTCCTGCGCCGATCCTCGCTCGACGAGCTGCCGCAACTCTGGAACGTCGTGCGCGGCGACATGAGCCTCGTCGGGCCGCGGCCGGAACGGCCGCACTTCGTCGACCAGTTCGCGGTCACGTTGCCGCGCTACCTCGCCCGGCACCGGGTGCCGTGCGGCATGACCGGTTGGTCGCAGGTGCACGGGCTGCGCGGCGACACGTCCCTCGTCGACCGCGCCCGGTTCGACAACTACTACATCGAGAACTGGTCGCTGTGGCTCGACCTCAAGATCGTGCTGCGGACGTTCGGCGTCGTCCTCGGCCGCGAAGGCCGCTGACGCGTCAGACCTTGTGCGTCCAGAAGCGGGCGAACGAGTGCCACCACGACTTCGGCCCGGTGTACGGGTGCACCGGGACGGTGAGGTACGCCGCGGCGTCCCACGGCCCGGTGTGGTCGATGACGCCGTCCACCGGCTGGTCGTAGCCGGTCACCACGCCGAGGTCGGCGCCGACCGCGTGGATGCGCAGGTGCAACGTCGCTGCCATCGCCAGCGGCTGCGGCAGCAGCGCGAGCCGGTAGCGGCCGTGCCGCACCGGCACGTGGTAGGTCACCTGGTACGTCGTCGAGGAGCCGCGGGCGAGTGACAGCTCGGTCGTCAGCCGCATCGCGCCGTCGGCCGGCATTCGCTCGACCGGCGCGTCGACCCCGTCGCGGGTGAACGACGTGAGCGTCGCCGACGACGCCACCTGCATCGACACCAGCTCCACCAGGTCGCCGGGGTGCTTCACCCCGGCGACGTACGGGCCGAGCCCGGCCGGGGCGGCGTTGCGTAGCGTCAGCGTCTGCGTGACGTAGGCGACGGTC
This sequence comes from Frankiaceae bacterium, assembly GCA_030840525.1. Classification (GTDB taxonomy): domain Bacteria; phylum Actinomycetota; class Actinomycetes; order JAFAQI01; family JAFAQI01; genus BP-197. The sequence continues at coordinate 5,278 of JAVEEI010000083.1, read as the reverse complement.
GCGTGCAGCCGTACGTCGACCGACATCGACCGGTGCACGTAGTAGTCCAGTTTGTTGCCGGTCGAGGGGCTGTCGCCGAGGTTGTTCGCGACCGCCATCGCCACGTCGGTGCCGCCGGCCTGCGTCGTACCGGCGATGCCGGCCGTGACGAGGCCGCGTTCCTCGTCCGCTCGCGCCGACCAGACCGCGAGGTGCCGGCCGTCGACCGCGCGCACCAGCGCCTTGAGCAACGCCGGCGTCGCGGTGGCGTCCTGCTTGATGCGTTTGAACGCCTCCGTCGCGGCCGAGTCGAGCGCCTTGCGCCGGGCGATCTGCTTGTCCTGCGAGAGGCTGCCGTCGCCGTACGCGTCGACGAGCAGCCGCCGGGTGAGCTCGTCGCCGCTGACCGGCTCGCCGTTGATCGTCACCGGTCCGGTCGCGGAGATGACGTCGGCGGCCGCGGGGACGTCGCAGAGCACGACGACGTCCGGGTGCGTGTGCAACGACAGCGCCGACACCGCGGCCAGCACCTGCGCGGTCTGCGGGTCGTCGGCGGCCATCGTCGTGTTCTTCCACAACGTGGTGTCGGCGAGGAACGCGCCGTACGCCTGGTGGTACGGCGCCGGTGCGGGCACCCGCTTCGCGGTCGCCGGCGGCTGCGCGACCGTGTTGACGTCCTCGAACGGCGTCAGCGACAAGGCGCCGTTGTCGATCGAGCCGGTCGCGTACGCCGACGGCAGCCCGCCGGCGCCGCGCAGCTCGGCGTTGTTCATGAGGACGACCGTGACCGTGCGCTTGCCGGAACCGCCGAGTACGCCGACGAGGGCACGCAGCCCGGTCGCCGCCCGGGTGACCTCCGGGCCGAGCGCGAGCAACTGGTCGCGCGCCTGCCGCACGCCGGTCCCGACCGGCGGCAGCGTCCAGCCGACCGGTTGCTCGCGCAGCTCGCGCAACGCGGGCCGTAGCGACACCGCGGTCGCGTCGAGTGCGTCGGCGGCCGCCCGGACCCGGGCGAGGTCGACGCCGCCGTGCCCGGTCGACAGTCCCCGGGTGACCCGGCTGAGGGTGAGCCCGGCGCGCAGCGCCTGCACCGACGCGTTCGCGACCGCGCGCTCGGCGGTGATGTTGCGGCCGAGGATCGGAACCCAGCCGAAGACGGTGGGGCCGACGCCGCCGGTCAGCGACCGCGCCGACTCGGCCTTGCGCAGGTCGCGGGCAAGGGCGCGCTCGAGCGTCGTCCGGTCGGGTGTCGGCCCACTGGTGAGCCGGTGGACGTCGGCGCGCACCGCGCGCAGGTCCGACGCGGCCTTGAGCGCGGCGATGACCGTCCACGCCACGACGACGACAGCGAAGACGACGAACGCCAGCAGCAGAAGCCGGCGTACCCGACTGCGGGTCGCGACGGCACGCATGCCGCGAAGGCTAGCCCGCTACGCCGCGCTGAAGTGTGCGCCGACCCGCGTCGGAGTCAGCGCGCTCGCGTAGACCGCGACCTCGTCGAGGTAGTCGTTGCCGAACCGGTCGCCGCGGCCGAGCTTCAACGGGTCGGTGCCGGCGTTCGTCGGGAACGTCACGGCCCGCGACGACACGGCCTGCCCGTCGACGTACCACCGCAAGGTGCTGCCGTCGTACGAGACCGCGTAGTCGTGCCACGCGCTGGTGTTGAACACGCCGGCCGGGGTCGCGACGTCGACGTTGTTGCGCTTGAAGTGCAGCGCGCCGTCGGACGTGTACCAGACGAGGTAACCGTTGGCGGTCGCCGACGCACCCTTGATCATGAGGCCCGGGTAGGTGTTCATGAACGTCTTCAGTTTGGCCCAGAACTCGATCGTGAAGGAGCCGTTGAGCCGCAAGGCCGGCGAGTCCGCGACGCTGACCGCCGACGTGGCGCCGTCGAACAGCGCGGCGGTGTCCGAGTCGTGCGGGAGCGCGCCCGGGACGCCGAGCGTGACGCCGGTGTAGCTGCCCGCCGTGTGGCCGCTGGCGTCCGCCGCGGTGGTGGCGCCGCTCTTCTCGCCGAGGCGGAAGTACGCGATCGGCTGGTCGCCGAGCACGGCCGACGCGTACGACGTCGCCTGCGGCGTGACCGCGTTCGACGCGGCCGAGGCCGGGCCGCTGCCGAGCGCGTTCGTGGCGGTGACCGTGAACGTGTAGGCGATGCCGTTGGTGAGGCCGGTCAGTGTCGTCGACAGCGTCGTACCGCCGACCGTCACCGTCGTCCCGTCGTTGGCCTTGACGACGTACGACGTGATCGCGCTGCCGCCGTTGGACGCGGGTGCGGCCCAGCTGACGCTGGCGCTGGCGTTGGCGGCCGTCGCGGAGACCGAGGTCGGGGCGCCGGGGACGGTGGCCGGGGTGACCGCGTTCGACGGTGCCGACGCCGGGCCGGCGCCGGCCGAGTTGGTGGCGGTGACGGTGAACGTGTACGACGTGCCGTTGGTAAGCCCGGTGACCGTCGCCGACAGGGTGTTGCCGTCGACGGTGGCGACCTGGCCGGCGCTGGACCGGACCGTGTAGGAGGTGATGGCGCTGCCGCCGCTGGACGCCGGTGCGGTCCAGCTGACCGTCGCCGAGGCGTTGCCGCGGGTGGCGGTGACGCCGGTCGGCGCACCGGGGACCGCGACCGGGGTGACCGCGTTCGACGCGGCCGACGCGGGGCCGGGGCCGACCGCGTTGGTCGCGGTGACGGTGAACGTGTACGACGTGCCGTTGGTCAGCCCGGTGACCGTCGCCGACAGCGTGGTGCCGTTGACGGTCGCGACCTGCCCCGCACTCGACGTGACCGTGTAGCCGGTGATCGCGCTGCCGCCGTTGGAGGCGGGTGCGGCCCAGCTGACGGTGGCGCTGGCGTTGGCCGCGGTCGCGGAGACCGACGTCGGGGCGCCGGGGACGGTGGCCGGGGTGACCGCGTTCGACGGCGCCGAGGCGGGGCCGGTGCCGGCCGAGTTGGTGGCGGTGACGGTGAACGTGTACGACGTGCCGTTGGTAAGCCCGGTGACCGTCGTCGACAACGTGGAGCCGTCGACGGTGGCGACCTGGCCGGCGTTGGACCGGACCGTGTAGGAGGTGATGGCGCTGCCGCCGCTGGACGCCGGTGCGGTCCAGCTGACCGTCGCCGACGCGTTGCCGCGGGTGGCGGTGACGCCGGTCGGCGCATCGGGGACCGCGACCGGAGTGACGGCGTTCGACGCCGCCGACGCCGGGCCCGTGCCGGCGCTGTTGGTGGCGGTGACGGTGAACGTGTACGGCGTGCCGTTGGTCAGGCCGGTGACCGTCGCCGACAGCGTGGTGCCGTTGACCGTGGCGACCTGGCCGCCGCTCGACCGGACGGTGTAGGACGTGATCGCGCTGCCGCCGTCGGACGCGGGTGCGACCCAGCTGACGGTGGCACTGGCGTTGCCGGCCGTGGCGGAGACCGAGGTCGGCGCGCCCGGAGCCGTGGCCGGCGCCGAGGCGACGACCGGCGCGGCGTTGACGTGCGCGGCGATCCGCGCGGCCGGCAGCGCGCGGTTGTAGACCGCGACGTCGTCGAGCGCCTGCTTGCCGGCCTGGTCGCCTTGGCCGAGGACGAGCGGGTCGGTGCCGGCCGACAGCGACGCGGCGAGCTGGCCGCTGCTCACCGCCGCCCCGTTGACGTACCAGGTCGCGGTGGAGCCGTCGTCGACCAGCGCGAAGTGCTTGTACCCCGATGTCGTCAGCGCACCGGCCGGGGTCGCGACGTCGAGGTTGCCGCGCTTGAAGTGCAACGTGCCGTTGGAGGTGTACCAGACGACGTACCCGTCGGCGGTGCCCGCGGCGCCCTTGCGCAGCAGGCCGGGCCAGCTGTTGACGAACGACGTCATCTTGGCCCAGAACTCGATCGTGAACCCGCCGTTGAGCCGCAGCGGGCTCGCGTCCGGGACCGTCGTAGCACCGCTCGAGCCGTCGTACGCAGCAGCGGTCCCGCCGGCGGTCGCGCCGGCCTGTCCGAGGGTCACGCCGCCGGAGTAGGAGCCGGTCCGGCCGTTGCCGGACGCGTCGGCGGCGGGCGCGGCCGTCGAGGTCTCGTCGAGCCGCCAGAAGCCGGCCGGCGCGTCCTGGAGCACCTGGCTCAGGTAGGTCCCGTCCGTCGGCGGCGCGACCGGCGTGATCGGCCGCGACGCGGTCGACGGCAACGACGTCCCGGCGCTGTTGGTCGCGGTGACGACGAACGTGTAGGCGGTGCCGTTGGCGAGGCCCGGCACGACCGCGGTCGCCGCCGAGCCGGGCACCGTCACGGTCGCCCCGCCCGGGCTCGCGGTGACGGTGTACGACGACACCTGGCCGGAGACCGGCGTCCAGCTCACGGTGACCTGGCCGTTGCCGGTGGTGCCGTCGACGCCGGTCGGGGTGGCCGGTCCGGTGGCCGGCGGGGCGCCGTGGCAGTTAACGGTGCCCGAGTCGCCGGACGAGCCGGCCGCGTCGACGAACTTGAAGTCGGTGCTGGTCGCGTGCAGCGAGAGCTGGAGCACGCCGAACACGCCGTTGCGCAGGACGACGCTGTTGGCGGCCTGCGGCTCGACCGGCTCGAACCCGACCCCGCCGGTGCCGTCGACGAACTCGGTCACGCCGTAGGTCGTGTCGACCTGGCCCTGCGGGTTCTGCGGCGCGAACCGCTCGTACTCGTGCGCGTGCCCGTCGAGGACGACGTCCGCGCCGTACGCGTAGAGGTCCTGCCAGAACGGCAGCGTGACCGGGTTGTAGCCGTCCTCGCCGGAGCTGAACAGCGCGTGGTGCCAGTAGGCGAGCACGCAGGTGTTGCTGTGCGCGGCGAGGTCCTGGCGCAGCCACGTCTCCTGCGGCGACCCGGCGGCGCAGCCACCGGGGACGATCGTGCAGTTGCTGTTGAGCGCGATCAGGTGCCAGGCGCCGACGTCGTAGCTGTAGTAGCCCTGGCCCGAGGTGCCGGCGTTGGCGCCGAAGTAGCCGTAGTAACCAGCCGCGCCGCTGGTGAGGTAGTCGTGGTTGCCCGGCACCGGGTGGCTGACCGACTTCACCCGGCCCCAGGTCGGGTCGTAGACCTGCTGGTACTTCGCCGCGGTGGCGTCGTCGTACTGGTTGTCGCCGAGCGGCAGCACCGCCGAGTACCCCTGGTTGACGAGCAGGTTCGAGGTCGCCTGCTGGTCGCACGCCGACGAGGTGCCGGTGCCGCCGTTGTACGCCGGGTTCGCCGGGTCGCAGGCGATGTCGCCGGCGGCGGCGATGACCGGGTCGGCCGTGGCCGCGCTCGCCGCGGGCAGCACGAGGCCGGACGTCAGACAGACCGCCGCGACTGCCGTCG
>JAVEEI010000046.1 GCA_030840525.1 Frankiaceae bacterium | reverse complement strand
ACCAACCACCTTCTGGTTCTTGGTGATTGCAACAGCAATGACTGTTCCGTACTTTCCGCGGACCTTCACGTATTGCTCGTACGAGAGGCCCCGGCGTGTCTCCGGCGGAGCCTTCTCCCACTCCTCCTTGGTGCATTGCCCGTACTCGGCATCGATGCTGCCCGTGTCGACGGTCAGAACCTGGCCGGTTTCCCAACATTCACCGATGATCCCGAGGCCGCGCCTCCACTTGATCGGTGTCTCTGTCGGGGTGTCGTTCACACGCTCGTGGCCGATGCGGCGTAGGTAGCTGAACTTCCAGAAGCCCCGGACCACGAACGCGCTCGCACCGACCGGACGGACCGGCACCGGCATATCCGGGTTGGCAATTTCCGACAGATCGTGGACCGCCCAAGCTAGAAGTCGGAGCGCCCTGGCGATCCTGTCTCGACGTCTCTCATAACGGTCAACAGTGAACTCACGCAGCGGCCGCTCGAGTGCGGCGCCAACGGCGACGGCCGTGAGCACGATAAGCGCGAGAGTCCGGAAGTCGTGCGGATGTGGCTGTTTCTTGGTGACGGCGACAACACTTGGGTGGGCCTGTGCATAACCGAGGTAGAAGGTCGCGCCGGCAGCACATGATGCCGCGACGACGCGAATGACGTCGCGGAGGACGCGTATGCGCACCCGCAAGACCTCACAGAGATAGACCCAAGACTTTCAGCCGGACGCCCGGAAATCATACCGACCGGAACGGCCCGGGACGGACCACGTCTCTCGGCGGCCGTCCCACGTCCAGGACGGGTCAGGAGGCGGACGCGGCGGCGGCGGGCGCCGGCAGGGTGCGCGAGCGCTCGGCCGCGATCATCGCCCGGCCGGCCTCGCGACCGGCGGCGAGCAGCCGCGAGGTCTTGCTGAAGTCGCGCAGGTCGTGCCGGCCGATGCGCAGCGGCGGGAGATTGACGACCTGCTGGTGCGGGCCGGCGATCGGGGAGCGGCGGCCGAGGTGCGAGCGCGAGATCGCGAAGCTCTCCAGCAGTACGTCCATGGCCGTCATCCGGTCGTCGGCCCAGCCGTGGAACTCGCGCGCGACGTCGAGCACCCAGACGCGGGCGGCGCCGAGGTCGATCGCGTGCTGCGCCGGCACCGGGCAGGTGACGCCGCCGTCGACGTGCAGGCTGCCGGCGAGCGGCACCGGCTCGAACAGCCCGGGCAGGCAGGCGCTCGCGAGCAGTACGTCCTCCGGCTTGCCGGTCGTCCACCACACCGGCTCGCCGGCGATGAGGTCGGTCGTGACCACGTGGCACGGGATCTTCGTCTCGGCGAGGTCGGCGACAGTGACGCCGTCGGCGATGACCGCGCGAAGGCCGCGGTTGGAGTAGAGGTGGTCGTCGCGGCCGGCGAGCCGGCGGGCGACGGTGAACCGGCCGTCCGGGAACACGTCGGTCCGGTCCATGCCCCGCCACAGCTCTTCGAGCGACCGGACGCGCTCGGGCGTCGGGTCGACCGCGAGGTACGCCGCGTTGAGCGCGCCGACCGAGCAACCGACGACGACGTCCGGCGTGATGCCCGCTTCGTACAGGGCCTGCAACGCGCCGACCTGGGCGGCGCCGAGGCTGCCGCCGCCGGAGAAGACGACCGCTTCGCGCGGCAACTCGCGGCTCCGCGACGCCGCGGAGGCATCACGACGACCGCGTCGCCACAGCGGCAGTACGGTCATCGTCGCCTCCGGACCGGATGCTTTCGACATCCGCATCGGCACCTTCCCCGCTGACGATAAGCGCCAATCCTGGACGGGCCCCGGCGGGCGCGCCTTACGCGGCGACTTGCACCAGTTCGCGCTCGTCGACGTACGGCTCGACGGGGGTCGGGCGGGTCCGGCGCGGGACGAGCGCGATGGCGAGCGCCGCGAGCGCGACGCCGCCGGCACCGACCGCGACGGCCGGGCGCAGCCCGTCGACGAACGCCTGCCCACTGGTGTAGCCACCTTGCGCGGAGAACACCGACGCGAGCACGGCGACACCGAACACGCCGCCGAGCTCGCGCAACGCGTTGGTCGCGCCGGACGCGATGCCTTCCTCGGTGCGGTCGACGGTGCCGAGCACCATCGTCGCGACCGGCGCGAAGAACATCGCCATGCCGATGCCGCTGACGATGAACGCCGGCACGAGGTGCGAGTACGGGACCGTCGGTGACGACACCGCGGCCAGCCACCCCAGGCCGGTCGCCTGCAGTACGAGCCCGACGAAGACGACCGGCTTGCCGCCGATGCGGTCGGCGAGCAGGCCGGCGAGCGGGGAGACGACGATCGGCATGCCCGTCCATGGCAGCGTGCGCAGGCCGGCCGACAGTGGCGAGTAGTGCTGCACGGTCTGGAGGAACTGCGCGAGCAGGAAGATCGAGCCGAACATTCCGAAGAACATCAGCACGCTGCCGGCGTTCGTCGCGCTGAAGCCACGCGAGCGGAACAGCCGCATCGGCAGCATCGGCTCCGGCGCGCGGTGCAGCTCCCACACCACGAACTGCGCCAGGAACGCGGCCCCGAGCGCGAGCGACGCGATGATGTACGGCGACGTCCAGCCGAGGCTGTTCGCCCGCACCAGGCCGAAGACGATGCCGAACAACCCGGTGCTCGCCAGCGCGACGCCGGGCAGGTCGAGCCGGGTCGACGGGCCGTAGCTCTCGACCACCCGCAGCCGCGCGATCGGGATCAGCAGCAGCCCGAGCGGCACGTTCAGCCAGAAGATGGTCTGCCACGACCAGCCCTGCACGACCGCGCCGCCGACGACCGGGCCGGTCGCGATCGCCAGCCCAGCGACGGCGCCCCAGATGCCGAGGGCCATGCCGCGCCGCTCGACCGGCACCGCGGCGGAGAGCAGCGTGAGGGTGAGCGGCGTGACGATCGCCGCGCCGGCGCCTTGGACGGCGCGGAACGCGACCAGCCACTCGACGCTCGGCGCGAGCGCGGCGGCAGCCGAACCGAGGGTGAACACGACGAGGCCGATGACGAGCATCCGGCGGCGGCCGAACCGCTCGCCGAGACTGGCGCCGGTGAGCAGGAGTACGGCGAAGGTCAGCGTGTACGCGTTCACCGTCCACTCGAGCGACGACAGCGACGCGTGCAGGTCCTTGCGGATGACCGGCAGGGCGGTGGTCACGACGAGGTTGTCGAGCTGGGCCATGAACAGCGCGACGCTCGTGACGACGAACGTCCAGATGGTGCGCGACCGCTTGGTCATCGCGACGTCCTTCCTTGCTTTAGTGAGTAATCACTCACTTCCGTACGGAAAAAATTTTGGTTCCGGGTCAGCCGGTGGCGGACCGCGGAGCGGCCAGCCAGGCCGGCGGGATGCAGGCCTTGACCCACTGCGACGGGTGGCTCTGCGCGTCCATCGCGGCGAGCACGTTCATGAGCATGCCCATCGCGAAGAACTGCTGGAGCCGCTCGTCGTCGACGCCGGAGATCGCGGCGACCTCGCGCCAGAGCCGGCCGAACTCGCGCCGCGTCGTCGCGCCGATCTCGGGGTCGTCGCAGGCGGCGTACGCCTGCATTTGCAGCAAGAGCTCGTCGCGGTCGCGGAGCAGCTCGCCGTACGCCTCGCCCATCCGCTCGAGCGCCTCGTCGCCAGCGGCGTCGCCGACGGCCTCGACGAACGCCTCGCGCACCCGGGCGAAGCCGTGCTGGACGAGGGCGAGGAACAGCGTCTTCTTCGTCGGGAACATCTTGAACAGGTAGGGCTGGCTGATCCCCGCGGCGCGGGCGACGTCCTCGGTCGAGGTGCCCTGGTAGCCGTGCTTGGCGAACTGCGCGACCGCGACCCGGAGCACGTCGGCGCGTCGCTCCTCGGCGGTCATCCGCGTGGCCGGCGTCATCATGCCAACCATAGTGAGTGATGACTCACTACCTTGTCAACAGGCCACTCATAGGCCCGTTGACTGTGACGAACCTCGTCCTTTCAGCCGCTGAGAAGACGAGGTTCGTCGCACTCAACGGGGTGGGGGGCGGAAGCGCTGCAGGAAGCGCTGGTAGGTCTTGGCCGACTCGCGGTCGCGGTAGGCCGGGTCGGTGTCGTGGTAGCCGCGGTGCCGGTGCTGCCGGACCGGCAGCTCGCCCGGCGGTACGACGAGCCGTGCGCCCGGCCGGGCGGCGCGCAGCGCGAACGACGCCTCCATGTCGGCGTTGCGGTAGAACCGCGCCTTCGGGTGCGGCACGTCCGCGTCGAGCGCGGCATCGCGGCGCATCGCCATCAGGTAGCCGAGCAGCGCGTCGACGTCACCCGGCCCGGCGTCGGTGAACGACCGCCACTCGTCGGCGACGTCGACGTCGACGCCGCGCCACCCGGCCGCGACGACATCCTCATCGGGGTCGATCGCGTCGAGCAACGGCGTCAGGGCATCGCCGGTGAACACGGTCGACAAGTCGCACCAGACGTGCACGCGCGCGGTGTCGGCGCGCAGCAGCGCCCGGCGCGCGTCCGCCCAGCCGACCGATCCACCGCGCCACGCGGCCGCACCGGCGACGTGCCACTCGCTGACCCGCGGGCCGGCGAACTCGTGCGCGACATCGCCGGCACCGTCAACATTGCCGAGGTCGAGAACCTGTACGACGACGTCATCGGTCGTGTGGGTGAGCAGCGCGTCGAGACAGGTGCGTACGTCGTCCGGCCAGCCGTCCACGACGACACTCACCGTCGCTCGGTGCGGCTCATGCGAGTCGGTTAGGTCGCGCAGATCCGCAAGGACGTCGTACGGCGGTTTCGGGTCGAGCACCGGTCCGTCGGGGCCGTCGGTGACGACCCAGCCGGCGGCGGCGATCTCGTTGCGTAGCCGGTCGGCGGCGGCGAAGTCGCGGGCGGTCCGCGCCTCGGCCCGGGCAGCCGCGAGCGCGACGATTTCCGCGGGCGGCCCAATCGATGGATCAGGCAAGTTGGACGACAGCTCGCGCCTTCATCAAGACCTTGGTCTCGCCCACGCGCGCGTCGAGGTCGACCGCGACCCGGTTGCCGTCGAGCTTCTCGGCGACCGCGGCGTTGACGACGAGCTCGGTGCCGGTGTCGTCGTCGGGGACCGGGACCGGCGCGGAGAACCGGACGCCGTACTCGACGACGGCGCCGGGGTCGCCGGCCCAGTCGGTGACGACGCGGCCGGCCTCGGCCATCGTGTACATGCCGTGGGCGATGACGTCAGGCAGGCCGACGGCCTTCGCGATGCGTTCGTTCCAGTGAATGATGTTGAAGTCGCCGGACGCGCCGCAGTACTGCACGAGGTTGGCGCGCTGGATCGTGAACGTCTGCGCCGGAAGTTGGGTGCCGACCTCGACGTCGTCGTAACGCACGGTCGCGGTCATGCTGCTGCCGTTCCGCGGGACACGAGCGTCCCGTACAGGTCGGCGACCGGCTCGCCTTCGGTGGTGACGACGGACGTCTTCGTCGTCATGAGCTCGTTGCGGCCGGCGTCGCGGATGTCGACGATCGTCGACACGACCTGCAACACGTCGCCCGCACGCACCGGCCGGTGGTGCACGAACTTCTGCTCGCCGTGCACGACCAGCGCGTAGTTGAGCCCGAGCTCGGGGTCGACGACCGGGCCCGACATCGCGAACCGGAACGTCAGCACCGTGAGGAACGTCGGCGGGGCGATGACGTCGGGGTAGCCGAGTGCTTTCGCCGCCTCGATGTCGGTGTACGCCGGGCTGTTGTCACCGATGGCTTGCGCGAACCGGCGGATGAGCTCGCGGGACACCTCGTAGGTCTCCGGAGCCGGGTACTCGCGGCCGACGAAATCTCGGTTGAGCGGCATTCCCGGACGTTATTACGGCACCGGCGCGAGCCGGGACACCGGCACCGGATCCTCGAAACCGCGCAGCCGCTGCGGCCCGAGCGGGATTGTCCGCCGGCGGTCGCCGAGCCGCTCGACCACCGGATCGGACGCGAGTACCTGGCCGGGCTCCGCGACGGCGACCAGCCGCGCGGCGAGGTTGACGATCGGCCCGAAGTAGTCGCCGTCGAGCGCAAGCGCCGTACCGACCGTCACGCCGGCGCGCGCCTTCAGCCCGCGCAGCTCGGCCGCCTCGACGAGATCCTCGGCGACCGCGACCGCGGTCACCGCGTCGGTCGTCACGTACATCACCGCGTCGCCGAGGAACTTCACCAGCCGGCCGCCGTGGTCGGCGACGACGTCGGCCGCGACCTCCTCGAACCGGCTCAGCAGCTGCGAGAGGCCGTCCATCGTGAGCTGCTGCGACAGGCCGGTGAACCCGCAGAGGTCGGCGAACCCGACCGCCACCCGGATGCCGCCCTGGCCGACGACGTCCCAGCTCTCGGTGCGCTCGAAGTGCATGCGCGCGGCTTCGAGATGGTGGCGGAACAGGACGTCGAGGGTGCGGCCGAGGTTCGGTACGGCGGAGGCGATGGCGGCGAACGCGCGGGCCGTGGTCAGCTCGCTGCCCGACGATGCCACCGACATCGACGGCATCCGACCGCGTACTGCGGTGCTCGCGGCGTCTCCGACCCGGGCCAGCGCGGCGCCCATGACCCGGGCCATCCCGAGCGTCGGCTCGACCCCGAGTACCTGGGACATCTGTGCCGCGGTGGCGACCATGTCGATGTCTTCGGGCGACGCGACCGCGGACGACGGGTCGGCCTCGACGAGACCGAACGCGCGCCAGATCGCACGGACGAGCTCGGCCGGTGCGCCGATCGTCTCGGCGACCTGGTCGAGGGTGAACTGGTCGCGGTGCGGGCGGATGATCCGGTCACCGGCGAGGGCGAACAGCCGGCCCCGCTCGTTCGCGGCGACCATCTCGTCGACGGTGCAGCCCTCGTCGACGAGGAAGGTCAGCAGCTCAAGCCGCTCCGCGGCCGCCGGCGAGGCGGCGTCGTAAAGACCGGCGGCGGCGAGTGCCTCGAGGTCCACGGCGCCATTCTGCGCCACCCCTCACCCGTTGACTGCGACGAACCTCGTCTTCTCAGCCCCTCAAAGGACGAGCTTCGTCACACTCGACGGGAGAAGCGGGCCCGGGCCCCGGCGGGGTCAGCGGGTTTCGCGGTGGGTGGTGTGCTGGCGGCAGTTGGGACAGAACTTCTTGAGCTCCATCCGGTCGGGGTCGTTGCGCCGGTTCTTCTTGGTGATGTAGTTGCGGTGCTTGCACTCGTTGCACGCCAACGTGATCTTGGGGCGAACGTCGGTGGATGCCACGGTGCCGGACCTTCCTGTCTGCTGCGGACGTACAAGCGTAGCGGAGGCCGGACTTGAACCGGCGACACAGCGATTATGAGCCGCTTGCTCTACCAGGCTGAGCTACTCCGCCGCGGCGGCCGGCCACAGAAGGAAGCGGCGACCGCGTGTCGAAATGCTACCGGAACCACAGGGGGCACTCATGCGCGTTCGCGCTCTGGTCATCGCTTCGGCGCTGGTCGCGGGGACGGCCGTCGCCGGCTCGGCAGCGCCAGCCACTCGGCCCACGTCATCCGCGGCGCCATCCCCGGCGTCCGGTTTGTCCGGAACTCGCGCCCCGCTGGGCCTGCACCGCGACGACTTCCGTACGGCGGCGACGCTGCGCGCGGCTCGGGTGCGGGTGCTGGCCGAGCAGCGGCTCGCCGCGCGCCGGGCCGACCTCGCGGCGACGCAGCAGGCGGTGTGGGGCTACGCCAACGGCGAGTCGGCGCTGCCCGACGTCGACGGCGACGGGGTGGGCGACGTGCTGAGCTCGCGGCTGTTCGCGCGGACTCCGTCGCTCAAGGTCCTGTCCGGGCGCACCGGCCGGACGCTGTGGTCGGTGCCGTCACCGTCAACGACGGTGGCCGCCGTGTACGTGCCCGCGCCCGGCGGCAAGAGCGTGATGCTCGTCCTGACCGATGTCGAGACCGGACAGCAGACACCCGCCGCCGCCGGCGCGACCGACGTGTTCACCGTCAGCGCGGTCAACCCGAAGACCGGCGCGGCGGTGTGGTCGACGTCGATCACCGGCGTCATCGAAGAGGACCTGGTCGGCGCGCTGGTCGCCGGTGCCGGCGAGTTCGACGGCGTACTGATGCGCAAGGGCACCACGCCGTACCTGCTGCTCGACCGGTTCAACCTCAACTTCAACGGCGTCACGTTCACGACGTCGCTCGCGCCCGAGGTCATCGACGCGACCAACGGCAACGTCGTCCACGCCGGCGCCCCGCTCGGCGGCGACGAGTTCACGTTCGCGACGCCGGTCGGCGACCTCGACGCCGACGGCATCGACGACTACCTGATCTGCGCCGGCGGCGACGTGCCGACGGTGACCGCCCGGTCCGGCGCGACCGGCAAGCCGCTCTGGACGTCGGAGTCGCCGTCGTACGCGTTCCTGATCTCGCTGGCGCAGTCGCCCGACCTCTCCGGGGACCACAAGCCCGACGTGCTGCTCGGCTGGTTCGCCGGCAACGGCACGATCGTGAACGCGATGGACGGGTCGAGCGGCTCGAACGTCTGGTCCGTGCCCGGCGACTTCGGCGAGCCGATCGGCGACATCGACCACGACGGCCGCAGCGACACCAGGGTCTCGGTCGGCGGGGCGCGGACGACGTTCACCGCGATGTCCGGCAAGGGCACCCGGCTCTGGACCCGCGACGTGTTCAGCCCGTCGGGTACCCACGGCGACGTGTGGGACCCGGGCGACCTCGACGGCGACCACTACGCCGACACGTACGTCGAGTTCACGTCCGACAAGGGCGAGGGCGGCCCGGGCAAGGCGGCGGCGTCGGTCAGCGGCCGGACCGGCGCGAGCCACGCGCTGCCCGACCTCGGCTGGCCGCTGGGTCAGTCGCTGCGCGGTGGCGCGCCGTCGTTCATCCGCGGCATCACGGGCAAGAAGGGGTATGTGCTGACGGCGTACGACGGCCGCAGCCACCGCGCCTTCTGGCGGACCGTCGTCCAGGGCTCCGACATCCAGCGGATCGCGACGTTCGACGTCGTCGGCCTCGGCCACGGTCGCGTCGGCCTGCTGGTGCTGCTGAACGCCCGGTTCACCAACACGGTCGCGCTGCTCGACGGCAAGAGCGGCAAGCGGTTGTGGACCTCGACGTACGAGACGCCCGGCGACGGCGGCCCGATCTTCTTCTGACCGCCCGGTTCGCTCACGGGCCGAGCAGCGCGAGCGGCACCACGGCGATGCCGTCGTGGCGGCGAAACGCGTGCTGTCCGGTCGTCAGGACGACGCCGTCCAGGAAATCGTCGCCGAGCTGATCGCGCATCCAGAGCAGATGCCTGACGTCGCGGTCGTTCGCCGTCTGCGCCAGCTTGACCTCGATCGCGACGACGCGCTCGTCCCCGCGTACGGCGACGAGATCCACCTCGCGTTCGCCGCCCTTGGTGCGGAAGTGCAGCACCCGCGCCTCCGCGGCTTGCGCGAACACCCGAACGCACAACGTCGCGAGCGACTCGAACAACGCACCGAGAAAGCTGCCGTCGCGTTGCACGACGTCCGGGCCTTCGCCGCGGAGCAACGCGGCCGCGTCGATGCCGACCAGCCGCGCCGCCAGCGCTGGGTCGACGAGGTGGTGTTTCGGCGCCGCGACGAGACGACTCATCCGGTTGTTCGTCGGCGCCCACGCCGGCACCGGGTCGAGCACCCAGATCCGCTCAAGCGCGTCGCGGTAGGGAAGCGTTGTCGTCTTGGCCGGCTTGGAATCTTCGCCGCTCGTCGCGGCGTCGCGCACGCGGTCGTATGACGCGGTCGTCGCCGTCGCGGCGGCGTAGGCACGTAACCATCGACGTAACGTCTCCGGCCGGCGGATCGCGGTGCCGAGGTCGGGCAGATCGGTGTCGATGATCCGGTCGACGTACCCGTCGAGCGCCGCGCGCTGCGCGCGGTCGGTCGAGTACCGCATCCCGGGGAATCCGCCGGTCAGGATCTCGCGGACGTAGTCGTCGAGCGTCACCTCCGACGAGCCCGCGATCTCCGGATGCTCGCCGGAGAGCAGCGACGCCATCGACACGGTCGGGGTGGCAACGCCACGTTCGAACAGGGTCAGCGGTCGCATCCGGACCGGGACTATGCGACCCGCGCCCGAGTGCGTGCTCGCGCGCGGTGTCGCCGACCCGGTCAGGATGAACCGGCCGGCGGTGTTGTCCTCGTCGACGGCGCGCCGGACGACATCCCACGACGACGAGTATCGCTGCCACTCGTCGATGACGACCGGGGGCTCGCCGGTGAGGACGTAGTCCGGGCGGGCCTGCACGACCTCGTGCACGGCGGGGTCGTCCAAGCGGTGCACGGTGCCACCGCGGGCCTGCGCCGTCGAGGTCTTGCCG
>JAVEEI010000014.1 GCA_030840525.1 Frankiaceae bacterium | reverse complement strand
GTTGCACCCGCTCGGCGCGGACGCGGCGGCGGTGTACGCGTGAAGGCCGCGACAACATTGCGACACTCGCGCATCGCCGGTCTCGGCGAGCACCGGCCGGCCGGTTCGCTGACCAACGACGACCTCGCGGCGCGCGGCCTCGACACGACCGACGAGTGGATCCGCACGCGCACCGGCATCGCCAGCCGGCACGTCGCCGCCGCCGACGAGACGGTCGTCTCGATGGGTATCGACGCGGCGGCGAAAGCACTTGCCGCGTGCGGGCTCACCGGCGACGACATCGACCTCGTCGTGCTCGCGACCTGCACGATGCGCAACCCGATCCCCGGCGGCGCCGCGCGGGTCGCGAGCGGCATCGGCGCGACGGGGGTCGGCGCGTTCGACGTCAACGCGGCGTGCGGCGGGTTCTGCTACGCGCTGTCCATCGCGAGTGATGCCGTGCGCACCGGCTCGGCGAACCGCGCCGTCGTCGTCGGTTCGGAGAAGCTCACCGACTGGCTCGACTGGTCCGACCGCGGCACTTGCATCCTGTTCGGCGACGGCGCGGCGGCCGCGGTCGTCGAGGTGTCGGACGAGCCGGGCATCGGCCCGGTCGCGTGGGGCAGCGACGGCGACGCGTACGCGAGCGTCGGCGTACCCGAGGGCGACTGGGCGATCCGCATGGACGGGCCCGCGGTGTTCCGCTGGGCGACGACGCAGCTCGCGCCGGTCGCCCGCCGCGCCTGCGAGCTCGCCGGTGTCGACCTCGCCGACATCCGCGCGTTCGTGCCGCACCAGGCCAACGTGCGGATCGTCGACGGGCTCGCCCGCGCGCTGAAGCTTCCCGGCGACGTCGTCGTCGCGCGCGACATCGCGACGACCGGCAACACGTCGGCGGCATCGGTGCCGCTCGCGCTGTCGTCGCTCGTCGGCACCGGAAAGGTCGAGCCCGGCGACCTCGCGCTGCTCCTCGCGTTCGGTGCCGGCCTCACGTACGCCGGACAAGTCGTCCGAATTCCCTAGCAAACAAAGGAGAAATACCGTGTCGCAGCAAGAGATCCTCGACGGCCTCGCGCAGATCGTCAACGAAATCGCCGGGGTACCCGTCGGCGACGTCGCGCTCGACAAGAGCTTCGTCGACGACCTCGACGTCGACTCGCTGTCGATGGTCGAGATCGCGACCGCGGCCGAGGACCAGTTCGGCGTGCGCATCCCCGACGAGGACCTGAAGGACCTCAAGACCGTCGGCGACGCGGTCTCGTACATCGAAAAGGCGGGCGTCGCGGCGTGAAGGTTGTCGTCACCGGTCTCGGCGCGACGACCCCGCTCGGTGGGGACGTCGCGTCGACGTGGGCCGGCCTGCTCGACGCGCGGTCCGGCGTACGCCGGCTCGACGCCGAGTGGGCGGCCGAGCTGCCGGTGCGGATCGCCGCGCCGGCCGCGGTCGACCCGACCGAGGTGCTCGACCGGGTCGAGGCGCGCACGCTCGACCGCTCCCAGCAACTCGCGCTCGTCGCCGCCCGCGAGGCGTGGGCCGACGCGGGGTTCTCCGCCGAGGTCGGCGTCGACCCCGAGCGGCTCGCGGTCGTGGTCGCCAGCGGTATCGGTGGCGTGCTCACGTTGCTCGCCCAGTACGACGTACTGCGCGAGCGCGGCGCGCGCCGGGTGTCACCGCACACCGTGCCGATGCTGATGCCGAACGGCCCGGCCGCGACGGTGGGGCTCGCGCTGACGGCGCGGGCCGGCGTACACACGCCGGTGTCCGCGTGCGCGAGTGGAGCCGAGGCGGTCGCGCTCGCCCTCGACCTGCTCCGCGCCGGTCGCGCCGATGTCGTCGTCGCCGGCGGCACCGAGGCCGCGATCGCGTCGCTGCCGATCGCCGGCTTCGCCGCCATGCGCGCGCTGTCGACGCGGGAGGACGACCCGCAAGCGGCGTCCCGCCCGTACGACAAGGCGCGCGACGGGTTCGTGCTCGGCGAAGGCGCGGCGCTGCTCGTGCTCGAGTCCGAGGAGCACGCGCGCAACCGCGGCGCCCGCGTCTATGCAGAGATCGCCGGTGCCGGCATCAGCGCCGACGCACACCACGTCGCGGCGCCGGAGCCGACCGGCGCGGGCGCGGCCCGCGCGCTGTCACTGGCGATGCGCGACGCGGGCATCGAGCCGCGCGACGTCGTGCACGTCAACGCGCACGCGACGTCCACGCCGCTCGGCGACATCGCCGAGGCGAGGGCGTTGCGCACCGCGCTCGGCGAAGCCGCAAGCACTATCCCCGTCACCGCGACGAAGTCGTGCACAGGTCACTTGCTCGGCGCGGCCGGCGCGCTCGAAGCGGCCGTGACCGTGCTGTCGTTGCACCACGGGGTCGTGCCGCCGACGCGCAACCTCGACGACCCCGACGACGACGTCGGCCTCGACGTCGTCCGGTTCGAGCCGCGCGAGCTGCGCGCAGCCGGCGGCGCGGCACTGTCCAACTCGTTCGGTTTCGGCGGTCACAACGTGACCCTCGCGGTCAAGGCGGTCTGATGACGCTCGTCGGCTCCGGCCTCGACATAACCGTTGCGAGACAACGGGATCCGCGCGACCCGTGGCTACGGCTGGAGCAGCTCTGCGACGACAGGAGCCTGCGCGCGCTGCACACGACCAGCGGCTCCGGTGTCGTGACCGCGGTCGGCCGGGTCGACGGCGGCGAGGTCGTCGTGTTCGCGACCGACCCGACGGTGCAGGGCGGCGCGCTCGGCGCCGAAGGTTGCGCCGCGATCGCGTCGGCGTACCGCGTCGCGGTCCGCGAACGGATGCCGGTTATCGGTGTCTGGCACTCGGGCGGCGCGCGGCTGGCCGAAGGCGTCGCGTCGCTGCACGGCGTCGGCGAGATCTTCACCGCGATGACGATCGCGTCCGGCAAGGTGCCGCAGGTCTCGGTCGTACTCGGCCCGGCGGCGGGTGGCGCGGCGTACGGGCCGGCACTGACCGACGTCGTCATCCTCGGCCCGCACGGCCGGGTCTTCGTCACCGGCCCCGACGTCGTCCGCAGCGTCACCGGCGAGGACGTCGACATGCTCCGCCTCGGCGGCCCGGAGCCGCACGGCCGGCGCAGCGGCGTCGTACACATCGTCAGCGACACCGACGACGACGCATTGCTGCGGGCCCGCCAGACGGTCTCACTACTGTCGCACCACGGCCACCTCGGCGCGGTGCAGGACCGGCCGCTCGCCGACCTGCTGCCCGAGTCGCCGAAGCGCGCGTACGACGTGCGCCCGCTGGTCGGCGCGGTGCTCGACGCGCCCGGCCTCGAGCTGCACCAGCGCTGGGCGCCGAACATCGTGACGACGCTCGGCCGGTTCGGCGGCCTCGCGGTCGGCGTACTCGCGAACAACCCGATGCGGCTCGGCGGCTGCCTCGACGCGACGAGCGCGGAGAAGGCGGCGCGGTTCGTCCGCATGTGCGACGCGTTCGGCCTGCCGCTCATCGTGCTCGTCGTC
>JAVEEI010000207.1 GCA_030840525.1 Frankiaceae bacterium | reverse complement strand
GCTGCTGGCCGGCACCGACGGCGTACGTCAGGAACGCCTTGATGACCGCGCCCTAAGCTGCGTCGGAGTAGTGGCTGCAGACGAAGACGTACGACACGGTCGAGATCGGGTAGCCGGTCATCTTGGTGAAGTCGAGCTTGCCGGCGAGGTCGTTGCCGGTGCCCGAGATCGTGAAGCCGGAGTCGATCGACTGGCTCACGGTCGACGACGAGATGTCGGTGAAGTCGCCCTGCGCGCCCTTGACCTTGGCGGTCGGCAGGTTGTCCTGCTTGGCGTAGCTGACCTCGGCGTAGGTGATGCCGCCGTCGGTGCTCTTGACGCCCTGCACGACACCGCTCGAACCGTTCGCGCCGAGACCCGACGGCCACGTGATGCTCTTGTCGCTGCCGAGCTTCCAGACCGACGGCGCGACCGCCTTGAGGAAGCCGGTGAAGACCTTCGTCGTACCGGAGCCGTCGCTGCGGTGGTAGGTCTTGATCGCGGTCGGCGGGAGCGTTACACCGGGGTTGTCGGCCTTGATCTGCGACGCGTCCCACGTCTTGATGCTGCCGTCGAAGATGCCGGCGAGAGTGGCCGCCGACAGGTTGAGCGAGGTCACGCCCTTGACGTTGAAGATGATCGCGACGCCGCCGGCGGTCACCGGGATGTGCAGCGCGGGGTTGCCGCAGCGCTTGTCCGCCGCGGACTGCTCGTCGGGCTTCATCGTTGCGTCCGAGCCGGCGTAGTCGATCGTGCCGGAGCCGAACTGCTGGATGCCCGCACCGGAACCGGTGCCGGTGTAGGTGATGTTGGCGCCGGAGCACTGGCCGGCGAACTGCGAGATCCACTGCTTTTCGATGTTGGCCTGGAAGGTCGACCCCTGACCGGTGACACTTCCGGTCGCGCAAGCGCTCGACGAGGTCGGCGAGGACGACCCGCCCGGCCCGGCCGGGGTGCCGTTGCTGTTGCTGCCGCAGGCCGCGAGGCCAAGGGCGGCAACGACGCTGATGCCGGTGGCGCGCAGCAGGAGCGTGGAATTCACGGGGGCAGTACCTCCATCGGATGGCGTGGCTCGCGGCGCGAACCGTCGACG
This sequence comes from Frankiaceae bacterium, assembly GCA_030840525.1. GTDB lineage: Bacteria > Actinomycetota > Actinomycetes > JAFAQI01 > JAFAQI01 > BP-197. The sequence goes on along the minus strand of JAVEEI010000207.1, from coordinate 4,568 downwards.
GTTCCGAAGCTAGGGAGGCAATCCGACCGCTTGGCCCCGCGTCGGTGAACGGCGCGTGAACAACCGATGGCCGTGCGATGACGACGCCCGCGTCGGCCTGGCGGGGTCAGCCTGGCGAGGTCAGCCTGAGGGGGTCAGCTGTCGACGGTGACGCGCTCGCCGGTGACGAGGTAGATGACGCGGCGCGCGACCGAGACCGCGTGGTCGCAGAACCGCTCGTAGTAGCGGCCGCACAGTGTGACGTCGATCGCGCCCTCGATGCCGCCCCGCCATGCGTCGTCGAGCAGTACCCGGAACAGCCGGCGGTGCAGGTCGTCCATGACGTCGTCGTCGCGTTCGAGCTCGGCGGCGAGGGCGAGGTCGCGGCCGGCGATGATGCTCGAGCACTTCGCGCAGATGCGTTGCGCGACCTGTCCCATCTCCAGCACGGTCGCGTGCAGCTCGGGCGGGATCGCGGACGCGGGGTAGCGGCGCCGCGCGACCTTCGCGATGTGCAACGCGAGGTCGCCCATGCGCTCGATGTCGGCGACCATGCGCAGGCTGGTGATGAGGACGCGCAGGTCGCTCGCGACCGGCTGCTGGCGGGCGAGCAGGTCCAGCGCGCGCGCCTCGATGTCGGCGTAAAGCTGATCGATGGCCGCGTCGCCGGAGATGACCGCCTCGGCCTCTTGCAGGTCGGCTTCGAGCAGCGCGGTCGTCGCGCGGTTGATCGCGCTGCCGGCGAGGCGGGTGATGTCGACGAGCGACTGCGTCACCGCGTCCAGTTCGTCATGGTATTGGTCGCGCACGAACCGGAGCCTACGCCGCAGGGTGCACACGGCCGCCGACGACGACGAACCGCAGGTGAGCGTTGCGTGAACATTCGTCGGGGCGTGGGTGAACATTCCGGCGTCGTCGCGTGTGCATCGTCGTACGGCGACCGCCGCCGGTTGTCTCGTCTTTATCATTGGCCCATCCAGACTCTGGGGGTCGTGACGGTGGCGCTCGTCGGACGTGGCCGTCGAGTACGTGACGCACGGCGCGTGCCGGCGTCCGGGGTCGAGGATGCGAGGAGTTCGCGAGCGATGGCGGCCGATCGGATGCTCGCGCTGCTGCCGACCGCCGCGATCCTGCTCGACGGCGAAGACAACGTGCGGATGGCCAACGTCGCGGCCATCTCGATGGGCATCGTCAGGGGCCAGCAGCTCGACGTCACCGCGCTCACGCAGCTGGTGCGTTCTGTCCGCCGTACCGGTGACGCGCAGACGGTCGAGTTCGTCATCGACCAGGGCGGCTTCCCGCGCCGCGCGCTCTCCGTCGGCGCCCGGGCGCAGCCGCTCGACGACGGCGAGGTCGCCCTCGTCGTCGACGACCTGACCGAGAGCAAGCGGGTCGACGCCGTACGGCGGGACTTCGTCGCGAACGTGGGGCACGAGATCAAGACACCGGTCGGCGCGTTGACGTTGCTGGCCGAGGCGGCGCTCGAGGCGCGCGACGACCCCGATGCGGTGCACCACTTCCTCAGCCGGATGCAGCGCGAGGCCAACCGGTTGTCGCGACTGGTGCAGGAGCTGCTCGACCTGTCCCGGCTGCAAGGCGGCGAGACGCCGCCCGCCTCGGGCGACGTGTCGGTTGACGCCGTCGTCGATGAAGCGGTCGACCGCGGCCGGCTGGTCGCCGAGGTCAAGCAGATCGAGATCGTCCGCGGTGGCGACAGCGGCTGCCTCGTCGTCGGCAGCGAGAACCAGCTCGTCACGGCGGTGTCCAACCTGCTCGACAACGCCGTCGCGTACAGCCCGGAGCGCACCGAGGTCGCGGTCGGCGTGCACCGCCGCGGCGACATGGTCGAGATTGCGGTGAAGGACCAGGGCATCGGCATCGACGCGGTCGACCAGGAGCGGATCTTCGAGCGCTTCTACCGGGTCGACCCGGCGCGCTCGCGCGACACCGGCGGGACCGGCCTGGGGCTGGCGATCGTCAAGCACATCGTGAGCAACCACCGCGGCCAGATCACGGTGTGGAGCCAGCCCGGGGCCGGCAGCACGTTCACTCTCCGGCTGCCGGCGAGCACGACCGCACCGGGCGCACCGAGCCCGACCGACGGACACCCGCGTACGGAGGCATCGCCCGCGTGACCCGCATCCTGGTTGTCGAGGACGAGCAGTCGTTCTCCGACGCGCTGTCCTACATGCTGCGCAAGGAAGGCTTCGAGGTCGCCGTTGCCAGCAACGGGCCGGAGGGGCTCACCGCGTTCGAGAAGGCCGGCGCCGACCTCGTACTCCTCGACCTGATGCTGCCGGGGTTGTCCGGTCTCGAGGTGTGCCGGCAGCTCCGGCAGCGGTCCGACGTGCCGGTGATCATGCTGACGGCGAAGGACGCGGAGGTCGACAAGGTCGTCGGCCTCGAGATCGGCGCGGACGACTACGTGACGAAGCCGTTCTCCGCGCGCGAGTTGCTCGCCCGCATCCGTGCGGTGTTGCGCCGTCGCGGGGCCGAGCCGGAGGAGATGGCGTCGGCGATCCTCGAAGCCGGCCCGGTCCGGATGGACGTCGACCGGCACATCGTCAGCGTCAACGGCGGACCAGTCGCGCTGCCGTTGAAGGAGTTCGAGTTGCTGGAGTTCCTGCTCCGCAACTCCGGGCGGGTGCTGACCCGCGGCCAGTTGATCGACCGGGTGTGGGGGAGCGACTACGTCGGCGACACGAAGACGCTCGACGTACACGTGAAGCGGCTGCGGGCCAAGATCGAGCCGGACCCCGGCCGGCCGCGACACCTGCTGACGGTGCGCGGGCTGGGTTACAAGTTCGAGGCCTGAGGGTGTCCGCCTAGGCTGACCGGATGCAGGTCGCCGAGGTGATGACGCGGGCGAGCGTGACCGAGTCGCCGGCCGACCCGCTGCGGTCCGCAGCGAACCGGATGTGGTCGCAGCAGACCGGCTCGCTGCTGGTCATGGACGGGCCGCGGCTGCTCGGCATCCTCACCGAGCGCGACGTGATGAAGGCGGTCGCGCGCGGTGCGGACCTCGACGCGACGCCGGTCAGCGCGGTGATGACGACCAACGTGCTGACCGTGTCGCCGGAGACGTCGCTGCACGAGGCGGCCCGGCACATGGCGACCCGCTGGATCCGGCACCTCCCGGTCGTCGACGGGGGCGCGGTCGTCGGCATGGTCAGCCAGCGCGACCTGTGCGGCGTGCTCGCCGCGCTCGGGGCCGAGCCGGAGACCGGCCAGATCCCGGCGGACGAGCTCGTCCGGTCGCGGCGGCTGGCCCGGATCGAAGCCGGGGACCTCGACTGATGTCCGAGCGGGACGATCGCGGCGGGCCGCGCGAGCGCGAGCCGGTGCTGCCGGACCGGGCGTCGGACGAGACCGACGTCGGCTGGGGCGACCCTGCTACCAGGGACGGGGAGCCGTTCGCGGACGACGACGTACGCCGGCTCACCGACGACGTACCGCCGCATCACGTCGACCGCGACTGAGCCTGCCTCGCGGCTCGCCTCGGTCAGGCGGCCTGCGGCGAGGCGCAGTACGCGCACTTGCGCGCCGCCGCCGCGATCGACGACAGGCACTCGGGGCACTCCTTCACCGGCGTGGGCTCGTCCGGCGCCGGCTTGTAGCGCTCCATCAGCTTGTTCACCGGCACGACGACGAAGAAGTAGACGACGGCGGCGATGAGCACGAACGCGATCAGTGCGTTCACGAACTTCCCGTACGGGAAGACGAGTGCCTTGCCGTCGTGGTGAAGGGTGAACCCTTTGGTGCTGAAGTCGCCACTCGCGCCGGCGAGGAGACCGACCAGCGGCGTGATGAACGACGCGCTGAACGCCGTCACGACGGCGCCGAAGGCTGCGCCGATCACGATGCCGACGGCGAGGTCGACGACGTTGCCGCGAAGCAGGAACTTCCGGAATCCGCTCATCTCCGGGCCTTTCGCTAGCCGCCATCGGGTCCGCGCCAGCCTGTCGTATCGGCGGTCGGCGATCAACTCCCGGCATGGCTATCTCCGGACCAGCACCAGGGAGAGTCGCGTCGTCGCCGCCGCACCGGCCAGCCGGGCGGCTTGAGCGCCGGTCGCCGCGACCACGACGAGACCGGCGCCGTCGTCCGACCCGCCGTCGCGCACCGGCACCGCGAGCACGGTCAGCCTCGACGCGATCATCTCCGTGGCCGTGCCGCCCGACTGGTCCGCCCCGGTCGACTGGCCGGCCCCGGTGTCGTCACCGGCGGTGCCGAGCACGTCGACCAGGTCACCGGGCCTGGTGAGCGCGGCCGCCGCCGGCCCGTCTGCTAGCCGGATCGGGACCGCGACCAACCCGGGCTCCGGCAGGGCGGCGAGCAGCGACGGCTCGAGCAGCCGGACGTCGGTCACCGGCTCACCGGCCCGCATCGGCGCAGCGACCAGCCGCCCGACCACCCGCTCGCGCACGAGCAGCGCGCCGCGCGGGACCAACGGGAGTGGCAGCCGCTCCGGCCGCACGTCGTGCACCGTCAGGGGCGCGCCGCCGGCGAGGTCGTGCGCGACGACCCACACCGCGCGGGTCGGCGGCGGCTGCGGCCGCAGCACGTGCAGGGAGCAGAAGACCGCGAGG
>JAVEEI010000227.1 GCA_030840525.1 Frankiaceae bacterium | reverse complement strand
ACGATGCAGCGGAAGCCGTCCCACTTAGGTTCTAGTTGACCGTATCCGTTGCCGCCGAGCTTGCCTTGCTCGGCGAGCGTGTGCAACTGGTCCCAGTTGATGGACTTGGCCAGCATCGGCTTGATCGGAGGCATCACAGGGAGCTTCACGCTGCCCATCATGCCCATTGCACCATCGACGGTGTCCCGGCTACCCAAGCGCATAGTGACGGCTATGTCGCACGCGCAGGGACTTGAGCACCCGCAGAACTATTACCGATTACGCTAGATCCTGCGACCACCGTTACCGTCTGTTGGTGATTAACACGGGGCCGGGTGGTCACCCATGGTGACGGAACGGCAACGTATCTCAGCTGTTATGTCTAGCTACTGCACACGGGGGGCGGCATGACCCCGCGACCGGGCGGAGAGGCCGACAAGTTCGGCGCGCGTTACGAGGGCGCCTGGACCGTTTGGCGCCTGCTGGATCTGCTTATTGGCAACGGGTTTTCGCTTACGGTCGAGGTGGCCGCTGAGCTAGACGACGGCGCCGAGTTCCTCTACGTGCGGGCGGCTGACGGCGTAGTCGAAGCGCATCAGGTTAAGCGTCAAAAGGGCAACGCCAACGGCTGGACGGTCAAGTCGCTGCATGATCTCGGCATCTGGGCAAATGCCAAGCAGCACATCGCGCGGGGCCGTGAGTTTCATTTTGCATCGACTATTCCGGCGCCGAAGCTGCAGGCACTGGCGGATCGGGCTAGACGCTCCGCGAATCTGGATGGCTTCGTAAAGAAGGACTGGCTGACCAAGGGCCTCGAACCCCAGTTTGACGAACTTGCTAAAGCCGATATCTACGGTTCGCCGGCGAACGCCTGGGAGATGTTGCGCGGCATCTACTTTCACTGTGTCGACGAAGACAGTGTCGTGAACCACAACGCCGGCATGAGTGCGGCACTCCTGGAAGGTGCGGTAGGCCGCCTCGCGGCGATCGGCCTTGGCGACTTGGTCGTACAGAACTTGGGCGTAGAACTCACAACAGGAACGGTCGAACCTCAACTCAGTACCTACGGCCTGCGGCGAGCAAGCTCTCAGCGAGGTGCGGACCTACGGCAGTCGATTGAGACCCTCACGCGCAACTGGCGCGACTCAGTGCGCCGCGAGCTGTTGTCGCCGGCAATACATCGCAATGAAGCGGGTGAGATAGCGAAGACGACACGAGACGCGACGACGCCGATCGTCTTTGTAGCCGGAACTGCTGGCGCTGGGAAGAGCGCGACCCTTGCGCAGGCTGTAGATCAAGTTCTCGATGACGGCGTGCCCGCCCTCGTGTTCCGGCTCGACCGTCTCGGCGACTTTGGCACAACTATCGAGCTAGGTGAGAGACTCGGTCTCCCGTTGTCGCCAGTTCCCGCGCTTGCGGCGGCCGCAAACGGTCAGCCATGTTTGCTGATAATCGATCAACTCGACGCTGTGAGCCTGGCGTCCGGGCGCATACCTAACAGCTTCAACGCTGTTGAGGATCTGGTTCGTGAGGCGTCTGCCTTCCCGAACATGCATGTCGTACTGGCTTGCCGCCAGTTTGACATCGACAACGACTACCGCATCCGAACGCTTGTCGCGCAACTCAGCGCCAAGACCATCACCGTCGCGGCTCTCTCCGTTGAGGCGGTCGACAAGTCGGTTGAGGAGATGGGACTCGACCCGTCCAGTTTGACCATCCAGCAGCGAGAACTATTGCGACTCCCTCTCCATCTGGTGCTTCTCGCCAGCGTCGCTGACCTGCCAGATGCGCTGAGTTTCCAAACGATGACAAACCTCTTCGATGCGTATTGGCGCCGTAAGCAACAGATGATCGAGCAGCGTAAGCCGGGCACCAGGTTCATGGACGTCATAGCAATCGTCACCACCGCCATCAGCGACCGCCAACAGCTCTCGGTGTCAGACAGTGTCTTGGACGCGAAGGACCTCGGACGGGACGGAGACGCCTTCATTTCCGAGCATGTCCTCGTGCGGGACGGGAATCGCATCGCGTTCTTCCACGAAGCGTTTTTCGACTACGCCTTCGCCCGTCGCTGGGCGACACAGGGCGAATCAATGGTCGCCTTCCTCACAGCCAATGAACAAGAACTCTTTCGCCGCGCCCAGGTGAGCCAGATCTTGCAGCACCTCCGCGAGCGCGACAGCGATCGCTACTTAGCCGAACTCCAAGATGTCTTGACGAGTCCAGGCATTCGTTTCCACATCAAAGAGGTGATCCTGGCCCTCCTCAGTTCTCTCGATGACCCGACCGCCGCTGAAAGCCGGCTCGTCGCGAAGGTTGCTGCTAGTGATCCCGACATGGCGAGCCACATGTGGCAGAGACTGCGGTCTGGCCCTTGGTTCGCGCGTCTCGATGCCGACGGGCTGTTGCAGCGCTGGCTCAGTAGCGAATCTGCAGACGAGCAACAACGAGCCGTCGGCATGCTTTCGGGTGCTGTTCGTACGAATCCAGACAGAGTTGCAGCGGTCCTAGCGTTGCACCGGGAGAATTCGGAATATTCAGACTGGCTTTTCTGGGCAGTGCGCTTCGCGCACGTTCATGAGAGCCGACCGCTGTTCGAGCTAGTACTGGAGGCGGTGCGTGCAGGGGCCGCAAGTGGTCGTGAGCATCTGCTGTGGATGTCCATCTCCACCCTGGCGGATCACGAACCAAGGTGGGCCATCGAGCTCATCAGTGCCTACTTCATCGAATGGTCCGGTGGGACCGCCCTAGCTCCCTCAGGCAAGGTGGGGCGACTCGAGCAAAGCGACTACGGCCTCGCGGAATTGGTGCAGAAAGCCGCGCACGGCGCGCCCCTGCAATTCGTGAACACGCTGTTGCCGTACATGACCGAGGTAATGCAGCTCACGGCGCACGATACGAGCCCGCCGGGGTTTCCAAGCGACCCCCATTTCTCCTACTACTACGAAGAGATGGCAGAAACGAGCGACGCTGACGATGCTCTCCACGTCGCTATGCGGGCAGCGATCGAGCAGGTGGTTCGCGCGGATCCCGACGGCGCGAAAGCCATCCTCGAGGGCCTTGCGAGCAGCCAGCTATCGAGTGCCCAGTCTCTGCTCTATCTCGGTCTTATCGCCGGGGCCGAGCACTACGCAGATTGGTCGGCCGACCTCCTTCTTGAGAGTGTCGATCGCCTGTTCTGCGGGACCATGTCCAACTCGGTTTGGGTAGCTCGTCAGCTCATAGCAGTAGTTGCACAGCACATCAGCGACGCGAGGCATCAGGCCCTGGAGGTCGCGGTACGGGACTTGCGGTTCAGCTGGGAGGGCCGACACGGCGGGAGGTATGCCTTCGATCTTCTCTCCGGACTCCAGGCCGACCGGCTAACCGAACTCGGCAAACGTCGCCTTGGCGAGTACCAGCGCAAGTTCAATGCGGACAGGCCGGCCGAGCTCGAAGGGGTGTCGAGCGGTTGGGTTGGCCCGCCGATCCCTAGTGACGCAATCGTGCACATGACCGACGAGAACTGGCGTCAGGCGATCACCAAACATGATTCGGACCGGACTGACTGGTCGTCGTTCAAAGGCGGCGCCCGTGAGTTAGCGAACGTCCTGCAGCAACAGACCAAAGCGGCTCCGCTTCGATTTGCACGACTCGCCCTGCAGCTCACGACAGATACCCACGCTGCCTACGGGGACGGGATTCTGCTCGGGCTTGGCGAAGCTGCGGCGGTAGCTCCTGAAGATGAGGCGAATGTATTCGAAGCTGTGCGACACATCGCCAGCCTCGGTCAACCCTCGAACGACCGGTGGTTGGGCTACGCCTTGCGGCCCTACCTGAAATCCGCGCCGCTCGACCTCGTCGAGCTCATCAGGGACCGGGCGGCCTCGGCATCCGATCCTGTGGCTGACCGTATTGACGACTCCGGCGATCGTGGACCAGGCGACCGTCTTCGCTCCGCTGGCATGAACTCGGCGCGTGGCAGCTTGGTCGAGGAACTGGGCAATCTTCTCGTGTACGACGTCGATGGCACCCGAACCGCAGCCGTCACGCCGGTGCTCGACCAGTTAGCGACCGATCCCGTGCTGTCAGTTCGGGCACAAGCAGCCCACACCCTGGCGGCAGTGCTGAGATTCGACCGACCGGCAGCCGTCGCCGCCTTCTCAAAGCTCGTCGAAGTCGATGACGATGACCTGCTCGCCGGGCACTTCGTGCGGCGCCTGATGACCTACATCGGCAACGGTGGAGACGCCGGAGCCGTCCTACCAGTGTTGAAACGCATGGTCAATTCGGAAAGCGACGCCGTGCGCCAATGTGGAGGTGAACTAGCCCTCGTAGCAGCCTTAAATTGGGCCGCGCCGCAATCGCTGGACAGGATCATGGCCAGTACCGATTCGCCATCGCGTCGCGGCGTCGCACTCGCAGCCGCTGCTTGGCTCTCGTCGAGTCCTGACGCCGCTCTGGCCGCGACCACGCTCACGGAGCTCTTCGACGATCCCAATTCCGAAGTCCGAAAGGCAGCAGCTGGCGTCGCCCCGAACTTGCGTAACCACGCGCTTGCCCCTTACGAGCCCCTTTTGATGTCACTGATCAACTCCGCTGCCTTCGAAGCGGCCCTACCGCAGCTGTTCCTCACCCTGGAACACGCTCCCGATGAAGTCGGCCCGCTCGCCCTGCGATCCGCCCAGCGGTTCATTGAGGTCCACGGGGCAGCAGCTGGGGACATGCGCACCGCGGCCGCACGTGATTCGCGCTACGTCTGCGATCTAGTTATTCGTGGACTGGCGCAAAGCCACGATCCGACCGAGCGTGCCGCCCTGCTCGACGTCGTCGATGAATTGATGAAGGTGGGAGCCTACGGAGTGGGCGAAGCCGTGGACAGCGCTAGTCGTTAGCCGTGCGACCGTTCCTCGTCGCCCGCCCTTGAAGCGGCGTATTCGTACTGCACCTCGTCTATGCCTCGGCAAACGGCCTACCCAAGAACTCCAAGGTGATCTCGGCCAACTCCGGGTGTCACGGCTGGCGGACGCCAATGCCCGCCGGCAAGCTAACGCACATGCGCTTGATGATTGTGCCGCTTGTGCAAACGAGCGGTTGCTTGCCGTCGTTGTCCTCGACCGCCGCGTGGGTGCTCGACCCGGCCGGTCCGCTAATCCGCAGCGCGGGTCCGGGCGGCTGTGACCTTGGCCGTTTGCCTGACGCCCAGCCGACACGGGTTGACTGCGGCGTCGTCTCAGGCCTGCGAGGCGGCTTCGTTGGCTCGGCTAGCGCCGTCGTCGAGGCCGGTAGATGACCAATCGCGCGATGCGAGGCAGGTGCCGTCGATTGGGAGCCGCCCGGCGACGGCAGGAGAATGAGCGGGAGGACAAGTGCGGCGCCGACGCTGGCCGGAGCGAGTATCGCTCGGCAGCGCATCAGGAGGACGGCGGCTCCGAAGGGGCCTATGAGTTTGCGGAGCCGTTGACGCGCACGGTGCCGCCCGACGTTGGCGCGGTTGCGTTCTCGTCCTGCCGCAGTTGCTCGAAGGGCAAGATGCCTGCGTTCGGCGACAGTGAGCTTCCCTGTGGACTCCACAACGGTCTGGATGATGAGCCGATCCTCGACCTGGGTCAGCATGTCGTCTTGGCGTGGGTCTGGTCGTTGGTCCGCGTCGAACTCGACAAAACGTCTCCGAGACCGATTGAGGTTCGCTAGCAGTCGCCGTGCCACGACGAACGACCATGCCCGCAGGTCGTTGGCGTCGTTGTAGGGGACGCGGTAGCGGATCGCGCGTGCGGCGGTTTCCTGGACGAGGTCATCGATGTCGTGGCGGCTCACTCCGATGGATCCGAGGTAGCGCCGGAGCGGTAGTTCCACGGCCGGCCAGGTAGCGCCAAACTCGGCTGTAATTGCAGCGTTGGTCCGGTGTGGACTCGGTGGCACGGTGTCAGTTGTGTGGAGGTGCATTGTGCGTCGCCCCCTTGCGTGGGTCGCTGCGGCGGCCGTTGTGGCGTCCGTGAGCGGCGCCAGCGCGCCGCCTGCTCTCGCCGATCCACGGCTGCCAACGCTGGACCCGTTGCCGTGCGTGGATGTCGGTTTTGGTGCGCTCGGTCAATATCAAGACGTTCGGGTGTGCCCGCCTCCGATCGGTTGACGCCGACCGGCTCCCGACGGGGCCAGGGACCGGGGATACGGACTCTTCTGGCCCCGCCGAGAGGTTCAAGGAGTCCGTCCCCGCGGTGACACCCGCGGGGACGGACTCTGTAGCCAGCCGAGATCGGCGGCGCGGCAGCCGAGTTGAAAGCGCGTGCGAACCATCGCCCGCTCGCACAAGC
>JAVEEI010000192.1 GCA_030840525.1 Frankiaceae bacterium | reverse complement strand
ACGACATCCACCACGTCGTCCTCGTCGGCGGCTCCACCCGGATGCCCGCCGTCATCGACGTCGTGAAGGAGCTGACCGGCGGCCGCGAGCCCAACAAGGGCGTCAACCCGGACGAGGTCGTCGCGGTTGGCGCGGCCCTGCAGGCGGGTGTGCTCAAGGGCGAGGTCAAAGACGTTCTGCTGCTCGATGTCACGCCGTTGTCGCTCGGCATCGAGACCAAGGGCGGAATCTTCACCAAGCTCATCGAGCGCAACACGACGATTCCGACCAAGCGCAGCGAGATCTTCACGACGGCCGACGACAACCAGCCGTCGGTGCAGATCCAGGTCTACCAAGGCGAGCGCGAGATCGCGGCGTACAACAAGCGGCTCGGCATGTTCGAGCTGACCGGCCTGCCGCCGGCGCCGCGCGGTATCCCGCAGATCGAGGTCACGTTCGACATCGACGCCAACGGCATCGTGCACGTCTCCGCGAAGGACCTCGGCACCGGCAAGGAGCAGTCGATGACCATCACCGGCGGCTCGGCGCTGCCGAAGGAGGACATCGAGCGGATGATGCGCGAGGCCGAGCAGTTCGCCGAGGAGGACAAGAAGCGGCGCGACGCGGCCGAGACCCGCAACCAGGCGGAGACGCTCGTCTACTCGACCGAGAAGTTCCTCGCGGACAACGGCGACAAGGTGCCCGACGACGTGAAGACCGACGTCACCAGCGGTGTCGCCGAGGTGAAGAAGGCGCTCGAAGCCGACGACCTCGACGCGATCAAGCGGGCGACCGAGTCGCTCGCGACCGTCTCGCAGAAGATGGGCGAGGCGATGTACGCCGCCGGTGCCGCGGCCGCCGGTCCGGACCCGGGTGCTGCCGCCGGTGGCGGCGCGACCGGTACGGCGAGCGGTGACGACGACGTCGTCGACGCCGAGATCGTCGACGAGCCGGGCGAAGGCGCGGCGCAGTGACCGACTCCCCGTACGGCGAGGGGGAGGAGGGTCCGGTCGTGCGCGACAAGCGCCGGCTCGACCCGACGACGGGCGAGGTCCGGCCGGAGGCGGCTGCCGCCCCGGCCGGCGCGCCCGGCGAGGCACCTGCCGCCGAGACCGACCTGCAGCTCGACGCGGTCGCCGAGCTGACCGCGGACCTGCAACGGGTCCAGGCCGAGTTCGCCAACTACCGCCGCCGGGTCGAGCGCGACCGGCAGGCGGTGGCCGAGCAGGCGCTCGGCTCGGTCCTGCTCGGGCTGCTGCCGGTGCTCGACGACGTCGACCGCGCCCGCGCGCACGGCGAGGTCGAAGGCGGCTTCAAGCTCGTGGCCGACGGTCTCGACACGACGCTCGCGAAGCTCGGGCTGCAACGCTTCGGCGAGGTCGGCGAGCCGTTCGACCCCAACCTGCACGAGGCGTTGACGCACACGTTGTCGTCCGACGTCGACGAGCCGGTGTGTGCCGAGATCTACCAGCCCGGCTACCGCGTCGGCGAACGTGTCTTGCGCCCAGCCCGCGTAGCGGTGGCCGAGCCGGCAGAGCCCGAGGCCCCCGACGTTGAGTGAGACGAACCTCGTCTTATCGGGGGCTGAGAAGACGAGGTTCGTCGCACTCGACATGAGAGCTGGAGAGGAGGGACGCCGGTGAGTGCACGCGACTACGTCGAGAAGGACTACTACGCCTCGCTCGGCGTCCCGAAGACCGCGACGCCGGCCGAGATCAAGAAGGCCTACCGCAAGCTCGCCCGCCAGCACCACCCCGACGCCAACAAGGGCGACGCCAAGTCGGAGGAGAAGTTCAAGGAGATCTCCGAGGCCTACGACGTCCTGTCCGACGAGACGAAACGCAAGGAGTACGACGAAGCCCGCGCGCTGTTCGGCGCGGGCGGGTTCCGGGTGCCGCGCGGCGGCGGCGGCCCAGGCGGTGGGGTCCCGTTCGACCTCGGCGACCTGTTCGGCGGCGCCGGCGGTGGCGGCGGCATCGGCGACATCTTCACGACCATCTTCAGCGGCGGCCGCCGTACCGCTCAGGCCGGCCGGCGCGGGGCCGACGCCGAGACCGAGGTCACGCTGTCGTTCGACGACGCGGCGCACGGGGTGACCGTGCCGCTGCAGCTCGCGACGACCGGGCCGTGCCCGACCTGCCACGGCAGCGGCGCGAAGCCGGGGACGAGCACGCGGGTCTGCCCGCGCTGCGAGGGCACCGGCAGCTCGAGCCGCAACGCCGGCGGGTTCGCGTTCGCCGAGCCATGCCGCGAGTGCCGTGGTCGCGGGCTGCTCGTCGACGACCCCTGCCCGACATGCTCGGGCGTCGGCCAGACCGTGTCGACGCGGACGATCCGCACCCGCATCCCCGCGGGCGTCCGCGACGGGCAGCGCATCCGCATCCCCGGCAAGGGCCAGCCCGGCCTCAACGGCGGCCCGTCCGGCGACCTGATCGTGCACGTGCACGTGCAGCCGCACGGCGTCTTCGGCCGCAAGGGCGACAACCTGACGCTGACCCTGCCGGTGACGTTCCCGGAGGCCGCGCTCGGCGCGACCGTGAAGGTGCCGACGCTCGACGGGCCGCCGGTCTCGGTCAAGATTCCAGCCGGTACGACGAGCGGCCGGACGCTGCGGGTCCGCGGCAAGGGCGTCGCCCGCCGGGACGGCACCCGCGGCGACCTCCTGGTCACCGTCGAGGTCGCCGTACCCAGCGAGCTGACCGACGAGGCCAAGGCCGCGCTCGCGTCGTACGCCGAGACGCAGACCGACGACCCGCGCGCGCACCTCACCCGGATGGCCGGGACATGAGCAGGGACCTCACCGGGGATCTGGGTGTCGAGCTGCCGCCCGGCGTCGGCACCGACACCCCGGTCTTCGTCATCTCGGTCGCGGCGACGCTGGCCGGCATGCACCCGCAGACGCTGCGGCAGTACGACCGCATCGGTCTGGTCAGCCCGGGCCGGTCGAGCGGCCGCGGCCGGCGCTACTCCGCCCGCGACATCCTGATGCTCCGCGAGGTCGCCCGGCTCAGCCAGGAGGAGGGCATCAACCTCTCCGGCATCAAGCGCATCCTCGAGCTCGAGGGGCAGGTCGACGCGCTCCGGGCGCGCATCACCGAGCTGTTCGCCGAGCTCGAAGCCACCCAGGCCGAGACGGCGCGCCGCGAAGCACAGCTGCACGCGTCGTACCGCCGTGAATTGGTGCCGTTCACGCCACCCGGCGAGATCACGCCGTGGCGGCGGGGAGGAAGCTCACGCTGATGGCTGAATACAACCTGACCACCAAGAGCCAGGAGGCGCTGTCCTCGGCGGTGCAGGGGGCGGCGTCGGCCGGGCACCCGCACGTCGAGCCGGTGCACCTGCTCTCCGCGCTGCTCGGGCAGGCCGACGGCATCGCCCGGCCGCTGCTGACCGCGGCCGGTGCCGACACCGCGGCGGTCGCGGCCAAGACCGGCGAGCTGCTCGGCCGGCTGCCGTCCGCGTCCGGTGCGACGGTGTCCGCGCCGGGGCTGTCGCGGCAGTCCATCGGCGTCGTCAACGCGGCCGCGGCACTGGCGAAGTCGCTCGGCGACGACTACGTCTCGACCGAGCACCTGCTCGTCGGGTTGGCCAAGGACGGCGGCGCGCAGGTGACCGCGCTGCTGCCGAAGCCCGACGCGATCCTTGCCGCGTTCGAGAAGGTCCGCGGCAACCGCCGGGTCACCTCGCAGGACCCGGAGTCGACGTACCAGTCCTTGGAGAAGTACGGCGTCGACCTGACCGCGCGGGCCCGCGACGGCAAGCTCGACCCGGTCATCGGCCGCGACACCGAGATCCGCCGCGTCGTACAAGTGCTGTCGCGTCGAACGAAAAACAACCCGGTGCTCATCGGCGAGCCCGGCGTCGGCAAGACCGCCGTCGTCGAAGGACTGGCGCAGCGCATCGTCGCCGGTGACGTGCCGGAATCGTTGCGGGACAAGACATTGGTGTCGCTCGACCTCGGCGCGATGGTGGCCGGCGCGAAGTTCCGCGGCGAGTTCGAGGAGCGGCTCAAGGCCGTGCTCGAAGAGATTCGCGAGAGCGAAGGCCAGATCATCACCTTCATCGACGAGCTGCACACGGTCGTCGGTGCGGGCGCGACCGGCGACGGCGCGATGGACGCCGGCAACATGCTCAAGCCGATGCTCGCCCGCGGCGAGCTGCGGATGATCGGCGCGACGACGCTCGACGAGTACCGCGAGCACATCGAGAAGGACCCGGCGCTCGAACGCCGCTTCCAGCCGGTGATGGTCGGCGAGCCGTCGGTAGAGGACACGATCGCGATCCTGCGCGGGCTCAAGGGCCGGTACGAAGCGCACCACAAGGTGGAGATCACCGACGCCGCGCTGGTTGCCGCGGCGACGCTGTCGCACCGCTACATCACGTCGCGGTTCCTGCCGGACAAGGCGATCGACCTCATCGACGAGGCGGCCTCGCGGCTGCGGATGGAGATCGACTCGCGGCCGGTCGAGATCGACGAGCTACAGCGCGCGGTCGACCGGCTCAAGATGGAAGAGATGGCGCTCGGCAAGGAAGACGACGCCGCGTCGAAGGACCGGCTGTCGCGGCTTCGGGCCGAGCTCGCCGACAAGCAGGAACAGCTCGCGGCGCTGAACGCGCGCTGGGAGCGGGAGAAGAGCGGGCTCAACCGGGTCGGCGAGCTGAAGGCGCGGCTCGACGACCTGCGCACCGCCTACGACCGCGCGACCCGCGACGGCGACCTCGAGACCGCGTCGCGGCTCCAGTACGCCGACATCCCGGCCGCCGAGCGCGAGCTGGCCGAGGCCGCCGCGATGCCGCAGGAGGACATGCCGGCGGAGCCGATGGTGAAGGAAGAGGTCGGGCCGGACGACGTCGCCGAGGTCGTCGCGGCGTGGACCGGCATCCCCGCCGGCCGGCTGCTCGAAGGCGAGACGGCGAAGCTGCTGCGGATGGAGTCCGAGCTCGAAGCCCGCGTCGTCGGCCAAGACACCGCCGTCCGCGCCGTCTCCGACGCGGTCCGCCGGGCCCGCTCCGGCATCTCCGACCCGGACCGGCCGACCGGGTCGTTCCTGTTCCTCGGCCCGACCGGTGTCGGCAAGACCGAGCTCGCGAAGGCGCTTGCGTCGTACCTGTTCGACGACGAGCGCGCGATGGTGCGCATCGACATGAGCGAGTACGGCGAGAAGCACAGCGTCGCGCGGCTCGTCGGCGCGCCGCCCGGGTACGTCGGCTACGACGAGGGCGGGCAGCTGACCGAGGCGGTGCGCCGCCGGCCGTACACCGTCGTACTGCTCGACGAGGTCGAGAAGGCGCACCCGGACGTCTTCGACGTGCTGTTGCAAGTGCTCGACGACGGGCGGCTCACCGACGGCCAGGGCCGCACCGTCGACTTCCGCAACGCGATCCTCATCCTCACGTCCAACATCGGCTCGGTGTACATCAACGACCCGGAACTGTCCGAGGAGGCGAAGCGGGAGGGTGCGCTGCGTGCGGCGCGCGAGCACTTCAAGCCGGAGTTCATGAACCGGCTCGATGACATCGTCGTGTTCTCGTCGCTCACGATCGACCAGCTCACCGCAATCGTCGACATCCAGGTCGACCGGCTGGCCCGCCGGCTCAAGGACCGGCGGCTCACCCTCGACGTCACGCCGGCGGCCCGGGAATGGTTGGCACTCAACGGTTTCGACCCGGTGTACGGCGCGCGGCCGCTGCGCCGTCTCGTGCAGACCGCGATCGGCGACTCGCTCGCCCGCGCCCTGCTGTCCGGTGACGTGCGCGACGGCGACACCGTCGTCGTGGACGTCACCGACGACCGGTCAGCGCTGACGTTGGCGGTCGGCCACCCGCAGCCGGCCGCGTAGCCCGTCGCTAGAGCGTCTTCGCGATCCGGTCGACGCCGCTGACCGTGCCGGACCCGTTCTGCACCTGCACCCGGTAGTGGTAGGTGTGCGCGGACAGCAGGCCGGTGAGCGCGAACGTTCGCGTCTGCACGGTGTTGTCGCAGGGCAGCGTCACCCATGCGGTCGCCTTGCCGTACGCCGTGGTCGCGCCGTACAGCACGCGCATCTTCGTGACCTGATCGGACGGGTTCGACGAGCCGGTCACCGTGACCGACGTCGTGGTGTGCTTCGTCATCAGGCCGGTCGACGCGGTCGGCAGCCAGACGCACTTGCCGGCGGCGTAGTGGATGACCCGGTAGGTCTCGGCGTAGTTGTCGTCGGCGACGAGGTTGCCCTGGCAGTCCGGCGCGAGCAGCGGGACGACGCCGGCCGACAGCGCGCCTTCGAGCATCCGGCGGATGATGTGGCCCTGCGCGTCCATCTGCAGCAGGCCGCTCGACGCGAGGTTGCCGCCGGTCGGCAGGTTCGACGAGACCGGCCACAGCATCGTGCCGTCCGGCCGGGTGATGATCCAGCCGTCGACGAAGCTCTGGCTGCCGTCGAGCGTCGGCCCGGACCAGCCGTCGCCGAGGTCGGCGCCGGCCGTCGAGAAGTGCTCGACCGACGACACCCACGTCTGGTTCGTGGGCGTCCAGCTCGCGGCGCGCTGCCGGACGCCGATAAGCACGGAGCCGTCGCTGCGGAAGCCGAACGCCGTCGGGAACGTCGGGGTGTTCGACAGTGAGCCAGGGATCGTCGTCAGCACGAACGACCGGACGAACGTCATCGACTGGGTGAACTCGAGCAGCCGGTGCAGGCCGAAGTCGAGCACGAACAAGTGCTTGTCGGTCGGCCGGATCAGCAGGTTCCCCGGCGTGACGAACGCCGTCGTCATCGTGGTACCCGGCGCCGCGGGATTGGGCTCGACGAACGAGCGCCACTGGTGGACGTAGTGACCGCCGGCGCTGTGGAACTCGACGATCTTCGGGTCCTGCTGCGTGAGGATGTTGCCGTTGCTGTCGACGTACTCGTTGGACGCCGCGAACACCTCGCCGCTGTCCGAGACCGCGACGCCGAACACGAACCCGAGGCCGCCGTCCTGGCCGGGTGTCGCGCCGGCGGTGCCGATGGTCCCGATCCGGTGGCCGGACGCGTCGAACTTCCCGACGATGCCGTTGCCGCCGACGTAGACCTGCGCGGCCCGGTCGACGCCGATGCTGCTGCCGAAACCGGTCGCCTTGACCGACGTCACCGGCGGGTCGGCCGGGCACGGGAACGGCGAGGTCCCGATGCCGCTGTAGCGGACCACGCGGCGCAGCGAGTTGGCCGGGTTGCCGTCGAGCACCATGACCCGGCCGCGGCAGTCGACCGCCGTAGCGGCGACGCCGTCGAGCTGGCCGACGTCCGGCGGGTGCGGCGCGTCGGTGTGCTGGTCGGACTGGCCGAAGACGCCGAGGTACGTGCCGTCGAGCGTCGCCTCGACGACGTGATGCCCGTCCGGGATGAACATCGTGCCGCTGCCGTCGAACGAGGGCGGGCCGGTCGCGACTACGACGTTGCCGTAGCTGTCGTGCACGACGATGTCGCCCAGGTAGACACCTTGGCGGCTGTAGTGGGACAGCTTCGACGACCCCTCGCTCGCCGCGACGACGAAGCTGTGGTCCGGCGCGATCGCGAAGCCGCCGCTGCCGTTGAGGTCGACGAACGCGAACTCCGCGGCGTCGGCGTCGGTGGTGTTGGTGACCGAAGGGTCGAGCGCCTCCAGGCCGCTCGGAGTCGCCAGCCAGACGAGCTCATGGCCGTCGTTGTCGGGCGCGGACGGCTCGACGACGACGAGGGTCGGGCCGGTGAACTGGCTCAACGGGAACGACTTGGTCACGTTGCCGAGCCGGTCGAGCACGGTGAGCGCGTCCTGTCCGCTCTGCGTCACGAAGCCGCGGTCCTGCGCGTCGGTCGCGAACCCGGTCAGCCCGGACATGGCCGGCGCGTAGGCGACCTCGCCCGCCGACGTCATGTGCACCGGGCCGGCGCTGGTCGCGATGTCGACGCCGTACGGCCCTGCGGTGAGCGACACCACGTTGCTGAGCGCCGGGTTCCCGGCCGGGTCGGTGCCGAACGCGGTGTCCTGGTACGGCGTGCCGGGCGCCGCACCGGCCGGGACCAGCATGGTCATGGCGGTGGCGAGCGTGGCGAGCGTGGCGATGGAGACGACGGCGCGACGAGTCATGTGGTAACCCCCAGTGAGTCACCGAAGCGTAGAAGCTAATGTGCGCTTCCGTGAGCGATAGGGACGAACTCCTCCAACGGATCAAGGACGACGCCGTCGTGCACGGCAAGGTCGTCCTCTCGTCCGGCCGCGAGGCCGACTACTACGTCGACCTGCGCCGGGTCACGCTGTCGAGCGCGGCCGCGCCGCTCGTCGGCCGGGTCATGCTCGACGTGACCGCCGACTGGGACTACGACGCGGTCGGCGGCCTGACCCTCGGCGCCGACCCCGTCGCTACGGCGATGCTGCACGCGGCCGCCGCGGCGGGACGCAAGCTCGACGCGTTCGTCGTACGGAAGGAAGGCAAGGCGCACGGCCTGCAACGGCGGATCGAAGGGCCCGACGTCGTCGGGCGGCGGGTGCTCGCGGTGGAGGACACGTCAACGACGGGCGGGTCGGTGCTGACCGCGGTCGAGGCGTTGCGCGAAGCCGGCGCGACCGTCGTCGGAGTCGCGGTCATCGTCGAGCGCGGCGCCGCGCCGGCCGTCGCCGACGCCGGGCTGGATTACCGCGCCGCCTACACGCTTGGCGATCTGGGCCTGGGCTGAGACCCTTCCTCCCGTGGGGGTCCTGGTCTTCGTCCTCGTCGGGTTGGCCGTCTTCGGCACGCTGGCGTACTTCAACTACAAGCGCGAGCAGGCCCGCCGCGGCGCGCTGTTCCAGTGGGCGACCGCCAACAAATGGCAGTTCGCGGTCGAGGACGACTCGCTGGTCGGGCGCTGGAACGGCCCGCCGTTCGGCGAGGGCGACCACCGCCGCGCCGGCAACGTCATCTACGGCGCCTCCGGTTCGCAGCGGTTCGTGTCGTTCGACTACAGCTACGAGACGCACAGCTCGGACGGGCGCGGCAACTCGACGACGACGGTGAACCGCTTCACGGTCGTCGCGCTGGCGCTGCCGACCGACCTGCCCCGGCTGCAGGTGACGCCGGAGAGCCTGCTCACCCGGGTCGGGCACGCGTTCGGCATGTCCGACATCGACCTGGAGAGCGAGGACTTCAACCGGGCGTTCCGGGTCACCTGCACCGACCCGAAGTTCGCCTGCGACGCCTTGCCGCCGCGGACGATGCAGATGCTGCTCTCGCGCCCGCACGTGAGCTGGCGGATCGAGCTCACCGACCTCGTCTGCTGGTGGAGCGGTGAGCAGGCCGCGGCCGACGTCACCGTTGCGTTGTCGACGATGTCCGCCATCGTCGCCGGGATACCGTCCTTCGTTTGGCACGACCACGGCTACGACGCCGGGGCGACATCGGTAGGGGGCTCGTCGTGATCGGTCTATGGATCCTCGTCGCGGTGGTCGTAGTCGCCGCGCTCGCGTTCGTCGCGTCGTACAACCGGTTCGTCCGGCAACGCAACCTGGTGCAGGAGTCGTGGCGGCAGGTCGACGTCGAGCTCAACCGGCGGCACGACCTCATCCCCAACCTCGTCGAGACGGTGAAGGGGTACGCGACGCAGGAGCGGACGGTGCTGCAAGCCGTCACCGAAGCGCGTACGGCGGCCGTCACGGCGTCGCAGTCCGCCGCCAGCGGTGTCGCCGCGCAGGCCCAGGCGGAGAACACGCTCGGCCGTGCGCTCGGCGGTCTCTTCGCCGTGGCGGAGAACTACCCCGATCTCAAGAGCTCGCAGAATTTCCTTGCACTGCAACAACAACTGGCGGAGACCGAGGATCGGATCGCGGCCGGCCGCAGGTTCTACAACAGCAACGTGCGGGCGCTGAACACGCGGGTCGAGGCCTTCCCGTCGTCGGTCATCGCGTCGATGTTCAACTTCACCAAGGCCGACTACTTCGAGGTCGACGACCCGGCGGTGCGCGCGCCGGTGACGGTCGACTTCTCCTCGCTCTCCCCGACCGCTGCGCCGCCGCCGCAGACCGGGCAGGCGCCGTCGTGATCGATCGGTAGCAGCGCGCCGCAGGTCGGGCTCGCGCAGCGCAGCACGTCCGCGTCGGCGTCGAACACGGCGTCCTCACCCGGCGTCCGCTGCGACGGGATGCCCAGCTCGGGCCGCCGCGGCCGGCGCAGCTCGGCCAGCCAGCGTTGCGCCGTACGCCGGTCGAACGGGACGACCAGCGCTTCGCCGCCGGCCTCGACGACGCGCAGCAGCCGGTGCCGGCGACCCCCGCGGACGACGAGACAGGGCGCGTGCGCCTGCCCGTCCCACCAGTCCTGCTCGAACTCGACGACGTCGACGTCGGTGAGGTGAGCGACCGCGAGCTCCAGCCGCGATCGCGTCAGGTCGTCGCGCAGGTCGATGACGGGTTCGGCCATCTGTCGATCATCGGCCGATCCCCCGGCCCCGCGGGTGCGCCACGCCGCCGATCCCTCCTAGGCTCGGCCGCGTGCCCGGGTCTGTCCTCGACGCCGCTCGCCGGCTCGCCGACGCGGTACTCCGGCCGCGCGCCGAGGAAGCCGACGCAAAGGGCATGCCGCGCACCCACCTCGTCACGCTCGCCGGCGCCGGCCTCTTCGGCATCAGCGCGCCGGTCGAGTACGGCGGCAGCGACCAGCCGGTCGCGGTCATCCGCGAGATCGTCGAGGTGCTCGCCGGCGCGGACGCGTCGACGTGGTTCGTCTGGACGCAGCACCACACGCCGGTCCGCACGCTCGTGCGCGGGACGAACGACGAGTTGAAGGGGCGCTGGCTGCCGCGGCTCGCCACCGGGTCCGCGCTGGCCGGCGTCGCCTACACGCACCTGCGCCGGCCGGGCGAGCCGGCCGTGCGTGCGACGAGGACCGACGGTGGCTGGCAGGTCGACGGCGACCTTGCGTGGCTCACGTCGTGGGCGTTCGCGGACGTGTTTCTCATCGGCGCCGTCGCCGGCGACGATGTCGTCTGGATGCTGTTGCCGCTCGCGAAAACCGAAGGCGTCACGGCTGGGCCGCTGGAACTGCTCGCGATGCGCGGTACCTCGACCGTCGCGGTGCACCTCGACGCGGTCGCGGTCGCCGACGCCGACGTCGTACTGATCGAGCCGCTCGCGGAGTGGCAGGAGCGCGATGCGGAGCGGACCGCCGACGTGAGCCCGGCGGTCTTCGGCATCACCGACGAGTGCATCCGGCGGCTCGGCGGCTCGGACCCGCTCACGGCGCAGCTCGACAGCCTGCGCGGCCGCGCGTACGCGTTGCAGGACGAGTCCGGCCCGCGCGCCGAGCGGATCGCCGTCCGGGCCGAGGCGCACGCGCTTGCGTTACGGGCGTCGGCTGCCCTCGTCGCGGCCGGAGCGGGCCGGTCGATGCTCGCCGGCAACCCGGCCCAGCGGCTCGCGCGGGAGGCGCTGTTCCTGCTCGTGCAGGGTCAGGACGCGGAGATCCGGGCGGCGCAGCTCAACGAGCTTTGCGCGCCCGCCGGCTGACCTCGACGATGAGCGGCAGAACCGAGAGCAGTACGACGAGGACCGCGAGCAGGTCGATGTGCCGGCGGATGACACCGACGTTGCCGATCGCATGGCCCAGCAGGATGAAGCCGACCGTCCAGACGAGACCGCCGACGACGTTCCAGAGCGTGAACGTCGCCGCCGGCACGCCGCTCGCACCGGCCATCGGGTTGAGGAACGTCCGCACCACGGGCACGAACCGGGCCAGCACGATCGACGGCGCGTAGCCGAACCGCTTGAGCACCGCGCCGGTGCGCTCGACGTACTCCGGCCGGAACAGCCGCGACTCGCTGCGCGAGAACAGCCGCGGCCCGGCCCGGCGGCCGAGCTCGTAGCCGAGCTGCGCGCCGAGGATCGCTCCGACCGGCGCGGCGACGAGCAGCGCGGGCAGCGACAGCGTGAAGTGCAGCGAGTTGTGCGCGACCGTCGCGTAGCCCGCGACGAACAGCAGCGAGTCGCCCGGCAGGAAGAAGCCGACGAGCAGGCCGGTCTCCGCGAACAGGATCACCAGGACCCCGACGACGCCGAGCACGTCGAGCAGATGCTGCGCCGACAGCGATCCCAACACCGAGGCGAACTGCGCTGCGTTGACCTGCATGGGGGGCGAGCGTATCCGGCGGGCATACTGCCAGCACGAAAGCGAACGCGAAGGAGCGTCGACGATGCCGATTGCCAGCCCCGAGATCTACGCCGAGATGCTCGACCGGGCGAAGGCAGGGGGCTTCGCGTACCCGGCCATCAACTGCACGTCGTCGCAGACGCTGAACGCGGCGCTGCGCGGGTTCGCCGAGGCCGAGAGCGACGGCATCATCCAGGTCTCGTGGGGCGGCGCGGAGTTCCTCTCCGGTGCGACCGTGAAGAACATGGTCGACGGCGCGGTCGCGTTCGCGGAGTTCGCACAGGTCGTCGCGAAGAACTACCCGGTCAACGTCGCGCTGCACACCGACCACTGCCCGCCGGACAAGCTCGACGGCTACATGCGGCCGCTGCTGCAACTGTCGATCGAGCGGGTCAAGGCCGGCGGCCAGCCGATCTTCCAGTCGCACATGTGGGACGGCTCCGGCATCGACCTCGAGGAGAACCTGAAGATCGCGGACGAGCTGTTCGCGATGTCGATCGAGGCGCACACCGTGCTCGAGCTCGAGATCGGCGTCGTCGGCGGCGAGGAAGACGGAATCTCCAACGAAATGAACGAAAAGCTCTACACCTCGCCGAAGGACATGGAGCGCGTCGCCGAGGTGCTCGGCGCGCCGGGCGAGCGCGGCCGCTACCTGCTCGCGGCGGTCTTCGGCAACGTGCACGGCGTCTACAAGCCGGGCGCGGTGAAGCTCAAGCCGTCGATCCTGCGCGAGGGCCAGGAGCACGTCGGCGCGAAGCTCGGCCGGAAGAACCCGTTCGACCTCGTCTTCCACGGCGGCAGCGGCTCGGCGATCGAGGAGACCCACGAGACCCTCGGCTATGGCGTCGTGAAGATGAACATCGACACCGACACGCAGTACGCGTTCACCCGGCCGATCGTCGACCACATGTTCACCAACTACGCCGGCGTGCTCAAGGTCGACGGCGACGTCGGCAACAAGAAGGTCTACGACCCGCGGTCGTACGGCAAGTCGGCCGAGGCGGGCATGGCCGCGCGCGTGGTCGAGGGCTGCGTCGACCTGAAGAGCACCGGCAAGAAGATGGGCTGACGTCTTCATGCATCCGAACCTGCTCGGCGGCCCGGACCCGACGCTGCTGCCGGACGAGCCGGCACCGCGCTCGGCGCTCGAAGCCGGCGACGACCCGGCCGAGGTCGCGGCCCGCTTCCCGTCGTACTCCGGCGCCTGGGCCGACCTCGCCGACCGCGCGTTCGCGGCCGGCTCGACGGTCGAGTCGTACGCCTACGCCCGGGTGGGCTACCACCGCGGCCTCGACGCGTTGCGCCGTAACGGGTGGAAGGGGCATGGGCCGGTGCCGTGGTCGCACGCGCCCAACCGTGGGTTCCTGCGCAGCCTGCACGCGCTCGGCCGGGCGGCCGCGGCGATCGGCGAGACCGACGAGGCGACCCGCTGCCAGGAGTTCCTGGCCGACAGCGACCCGGCCGCCGCCGACGCCCTCGGCTAGCCCGCCCACTGCCTCGTGATCATGGCGTTCGCAGCCGCACAACGCCATGATCACGAAACGGCGAAACGGCTCGGGTAGTCTCTGTTCGCAAGAAGCCCCGTCGCCGATTGCGCCGGGGCTTTCGACGTGTACGACGCAGACACGACGGAGAAGGGACGCCGCGATGCCCGCGATCGTGGTCCTCGGCGCGCAGTGGGGCGACGAGGGCAAGGGCAAGGCGACCGACCTGCTCGGCGGGCAGGTCGACTACGTCGTGAAGTACAACGGCGGCAACAACGCCGGGCACACGATCGTCGTCGACGGCGAGAAGTACGCGCTGCACCTGCTGCCGTCGGGCATCCTCAGCCCCGGTGTCGTGCCGGTCATCGGCAACGGCGTCGTCGTCGACCTCGGTGTGCTGTTCGGCGAGATCGACGCGATCAGCGCGCGCGGCGTCGACACCTCCAAGCTGCTGGTCTCCGGCAACGCGCACGTCATCACGAGCTACCACACGACGATCGACAAGGTCGGCGAGCGGTTTCTCGGCGACGCGAAGATCGGCACGACCGGTCGCGGCATCGGCCCCGCGTACGCCGACAAGATCTCCCGCGTCGGCGTGCGCGTGCAGGACCTGTTCGACGAGAAGATCCTGCGGCAGAAGGTCGAAGGCGCGCTCGACCAGAAGAACCAGCTGCTGGTGAAAGCGTTCAACCGCAAGGCGTTGTCGGTCGACGCCGTCGTCGACGAGTTGCTCGAGCACACCGAGCGGCTGCGGCCGATGGTCGCCGACACGTCCTTGCTGCTCGCGCAAGCGCTCGACCGCCGCGAGGTCGTGCTGCTCGAAGGCGGCCAGGCGACGATGCTCGACGTCGACCACGGCAGCTATCCGTTCGTCACATCGTCCAACCCGACCGCGGGCGGCGCCTGCACCGGCTCGGGCATCCCGCCGACCCGGCTCGACCGCGTCGTCGCGATCGTCAAGGCCTACACGACGCGGGTCGGCTCCGGCCCGTTCCCGACCGAGCTGACCGACCAGGTCGGCGAGCGGCTGCGGGCCAACGGCGGGGAGTTCGGCACGACGACCGGCCGGCCGCGCCGCTGCGGCTGGTACGACGCGGTGGTCGCGCGCTACGCCGCGCGGATCAACGGCGTCACCGACTTCGTGCTGACGAAGCTCGACGTGCTCACCGGCTTCGAGACGATCCCCGTATGCGTCGGCTACCGCGTCGGCGACACCGTGTACGACGAGATGCCGATGAGCCAGACCGACTTCCACCACGCGGTACCGGTGTACGAGGAGTTCCCCGGCTGGGACGAGGACATCACCGCGGCCCGGTCGCTCGACGACCTGCCGAAGAACGCGCGCAACTACGTCGAGGCCGTCGAGGCGATGACGTCGGTGCCGATCTCGGTGGTCGGCGTCGGCCCGGGCCGGGACGAGTCGATCGTCGTCCGCTCGCTGGTGTGAGCACATGGCGGTGATGCCCGGCGGCCACGCGCTGGTCGGCGCCGGCGTACGCCTCGACCCCAGCGAGCCCGCGGACGCGGCCGGGATCTTCGCGGCGCTCGACCACGACGCGGTGTGGGCCGCCGGCTACTCGGGGGGCCCGTCGGCCCGGCCGGTCGACCCCGCCGGCTGGGTACGGCGGATCGAGGCCGCGGCCGCCGAGCAGCGGGCGATGTTCACCGTGCGGGCGGCCGGCTCCGGCGACGTCATCGGCACGTCGAGCCTCGGCGACACCAGCCTCGAGCACCAGCGGACGCATCTCGGCTGGACCGCTTACACGCCGTCGGTCTGGGGCAGCGCGGTCAACCCGGAGTGCAAGCTGCTGCTGCTGACGCACGCGTTCGAGGAGTGCGGGTTCGGCCGGGTGAAGATCCAGACCGACAGCATCAACCTCCGGTCGCAGGCCGCGATCGCGAAGCTCGGCGCCGTCCGCGAAGGCGTGCTGCGCCGGCACATGGTCCGGCCTGACGGCACGACCCGCGACACCGTCGTGTTCGCGATCACCGTCGACGAGTGGCCCGCGGTGAAGGCGGCGCTCGAACGCCGGCTCGGCGTGAAAGAGTGAGCGGCGTGCGGGTGCTGGTCATCGGCGGCGGCGGCAGGGAGCACGCTCTCTGTCTCGCCCTGGCCCGCGATCCGTCAGTTACCGAAATCGTTGCGGCGCCAGGGAATCCTGGCATTGCCGCGGTCGCGCGGACCGTCCCACTGACGACCCCGCTGGAGGTCGCCCGGGAGGTCGGGCCCGACCTGGTCGTCGTCGGCCCGGAGGCGCCGCTGGTCGCCGGCGCGGCCGACGAGCTGCGCGCGGCCGGCTTCGCCGTCTTCGGCCCGTCGGCGGCCGCCGCGGCGCTCGAAGGCAGCAAGGCGTTCGCCAAGGACGTGATGGCCGAAGCCGGCGTGCCGACCGCCGGGCACTGGGTGGCGACGACGCCGGACGAGCTCGCCGCCGCGCTCGACGCAGCCGGCCCGCCGTTCGTCGTCAAGCACGACGAGCTCGCCGCCGGCAAGGGGGTCGTCGTCACGAGCGACCGGGACGAGGCGCTCGCCCACGGCGCCGGGCGCCGCGTCGTCGTCGAGGAGTACCTCGACGGGCCCGAGGTCTCGCTGTTCTGCCTCACCGACGGCGCGACCGTCGTACCGCTGCTGCCGGCGCAGGACTTCAAGCGGGCCGGCGACGGCGACACCGGCCCCAACACCGGCGGCATGGGCGCCTACTGCCCGCTGCCGTGGCTGCCGCCCGATGTCGTCGACGAGGTGGTGAAGACCGTCGCGGTCCCGACGGTCGAGCACATGGCCGCGCGCGGCACGCCGTTCGCCGGGCTGCTGTACGTCGGCCTCGCGCTGACCTCCGAGGGTCCCAAGGTGGTCGAGTTCAACTGCCGGTTCGGCGACCCGGAGACGCAGGTCGTGCTCGCACTGCTCGACTCTCCACTGGGCGAGCTGCTGCATGCGGTCGCGACCGGCCGGCTTGCCGATGTCGGCCCGCTGCGCTGGCGCGACGGCGCCGCGGTCGTGGTCGTCGTCGCGAGCGAGGGTTACCCCGCCGCTCCCGTCGTCGGCGACGCGATCGAGGGCGTCGAAGACGCGGCGTCGGTGCCCGGCGTCGCGGTGCTGCACGCCGGTACGGCGACCGACGCGGACGGCCGGTTGGTGACGGCCGGCGGTCGCGTCCTCGGCGTGACCGCAACCGGCAGCGACATCGCGGCCGCGCGCGCGTCGGCGTACGAAGCGGTACGGCGGCTGCGGATCCGCGGTGGTCACCACCGCACCGACATCGCCGCGGCGGTGCCGCAATGACAGCGGCGCCGCGGGTCGCAGTCATCTACGGCTCGACGACCGAGCAGGAGACGATGTCGCGCGTCGGCGCGATGCTCGGCCGGTTCGGCGTCGCGTACGACGAGACCGTCATCAGCCCGCACCGCGCGCCGCGTGCACTCCTCGACTGGTGCGCGGAGCTGGAGGCGCGCGGCATCGAGGTCGTCGTCGCCGGCGGCGGCGTCAACGCGAGCCTCGCCGGCATCGTCGCGTCGCACGTCACGATGCCGGTCATCGGCGTGCCGCTGCGCGGCGGTGGCGTCAGCGGGCTCGACGCACTGCTCGCGATGACGTCGATGTCGGCCGGTGTCCCGGTGGGTGTCGTCGGGCTGGACCACTCGACCAACGCGGCGATCCTCGCCGTACAGATCCTTTCCGTCGCCGACCCGTCGCTGCGGGCACAATTGGCGCAGTTCAAGGAAACTTTCGAGCAGGCGGCGGTGACCTAGCGGTGATCGAGCGATACACGTTGCCCGAGATGGGCCGGGTCTGGAGCGAGGCACACAAGTACGAGTTGTGGTGCAAGGTCGAGACCATCGTGCTCGAAGCGCATGCCGCCGCCGGCACGGTCCCTGCCGACGCCGTCGAGCCGGTCCGCAACGCGGTCGCGCCGACTCCGGAAGCGGTCGCGGCCGTAGAAGCGGTGACGCAGCACGACGTCATCGCCTTCCTCACCGCGTGGGCCGACAACACGACGCCGCGCGACGCGGCGGCGTGGGTGCACTACGGGATGACGTCGTCCGACCTGCTCGACACCGCGCTCGCGTTGCAGCTCGTCGAAGCATCCGACCTGTTGCTGGCCCGGCTCGACGACCTCGTCGGGTCGCTGCGCGACCACGCGCTCACGCACCGCGCCACCTTGCGGGTCGGCCGCACGCACGGAGTGCACGCCGAGCCGGACGTGTGGGGGCATCGGGTCGCCGACTTCGCGTTCGCGATGGCGCGCTCGCGCGACCGGTTGCGCCGCGCGCGTGAAGCGGTGGCCGTCGCGAAGATCTCCGGCGCCGTCGGCTCGTACAGCAACATCGACCCGGCCATCGAGCAGCACGTCGCGGCCGCGCTCGGCCTGCGCGCCGCCGACGTCGCGACGCAGGTCGTGATCCGCGACGGCATCAGCGAGTGGGTGTCGGCGCTAGCGGTCGTCGCGACACTGTGCGAGGCGATCGCGCTCGAGGTACGGCACGGCCAGCGCACCGAGGTACGCGAGCTCGAAGAACCCTTTGGTTCCGGGCAAAAGGGGTCGAGTGCGATGCCGCACAAGCGCAACCCGATCCTGTGCGAGCGCATCTGCGGGCTCGCGCGGATCGTGCGCGCGCAGGTCGTCCCCGTGCTCGAAGGCATCCCGCTCTGGCACGAGCGCGACATCTCGCACTCGTCGGTCGAGCGGATCGCGTTCCCCGACGCCGCGATCGGCACCGACTACCTGCTGCACCTGACCGCGCGACTGGTCAACGGACTGGTCGTGAACGTCGAACGCATGCGCAGCAACCTCGACGCGACCGGCGGCCTCATCTACTCCAGCGCCGTACTGCTCGAGCTCGTCGAGAGCGGGCTGTCGCGGGAGGACGCGTACGGGCTGACGCAGGGCGCGGCGATGGAGACCTGGCGGTCGGGGGTGCCGTTCCGCGAGACGTTGCGCAAGCACGCCGCCGACGCCGGCCAGACGCTCGACGAGGCGAGGCTCGACGACGTGTGCCGGCCGGAGCGCTACCTCGAACGGCTGGCGGGAGTGTTCGACCGGGTCGCGGCACTGTCGTGACCGTCACGATCCCCGGTCACCTGCACTCGGGCAAGGTGCGCGACCTCTACGCCGTCGGCAACGACCTGCTGCTGATGGTCGCGAGCGACCGCATCTCGGCGTTCGACTACATCCTGCCGACCGAGATCCCGGACAAGGGCGCCGTGCTGACCGCGCTCACGCTGTGGTGGTTCGAGCAGCTCGCCGACGTCGTACCGAACCATCTCGTCACCGCGTCGGTCGACGACTACCCGGCCGAGCTGGCGCCGTACGCCGACGCGCTCCGCGGCCGGTCGATGCTGTGCCGCCGGCTGTCGATGGCGCCGGTCGAGTGCGTCGCGCGCGGCTACCTCACCGGCAGCGGCTACAACGACTACGTCGCGACCGGCGCGATCTGCGGGCACGTGCTGCCGAGCGGTCTCGTCGACGGCGACCGGCTGCCGGCGCCGATCTTCACGCCGGCGACGAAGGCCGAGATGGGCGAGCACGACGAGAACGTCACGCGCGAGCAGGTCGCGGACACCATCGGCGCCGAGCTGGCGGCCGAGCTGGAGCGGCTGACCCTCGCCGTCTACGCCCGGGCGGCGTCCCTGGCCGAAAGTCGCGGGGTCATCGTGGCCGACACGAAGCTCGAGTTCGGCCGCGACGCCGGCGGGCAGATCGTCCTCGGCGACGAGGTGCTGACGCCGGACTCGTCGCGGTTCTGGCCAGCCGACGGGTGGGTCCCCGGCCAGCCGCAGCCGTCGTACGACAAGCAGTACGTGCGCAACTGGCTGCTGCACGAGTCCGGCTGGGACCGCTCGTCGGAGCCGCCCGCGCTGCCGGACGACGTGGTGGGGCAGACGAGGGCGAAGTACGTCGAGGCCTACGAGCGCCTCACCGGCCAGAGGTTCCGGCCGGCGCGGATAGGCTGACCGGCGTGGCCAAGGTCGCCGTCGACGTCATGCTCAAGCCGGAGATCCTCGACCCGCAGGGGCAGGCCATCGTGCGCGCGCTGCCCGGCCTCGGTTTCGACCAGGTCACCGCGGTCCGCCAAGGCAAGCACTTCGAGGTCGAGCTCGACGCGGCCGACGCCGCCGAAGCGCACGCGCAGGCGGAGAAGATCGCCGCGACCCTGCTCGCGAACCCGGTCATCGAGGACTTCAGCGTCCGCCTCCTCGACTGACCCAAGTCGCGACGAACGGGGTTAAACCTCCGCCCTCCTCGGGAAGCCTGGTGGAGGCGGAGGGATACCAATCGTGGAGATCAAGGTCACGCTGCAACTGCCGCGGGACGCGCTCAGCGTCCCGGTCGTCCGGCGTGTGCTGGCGACGTCGATGCACACGCTCGGCGTCGAGGCCGACTGCGTCGAAGACATCGGGATCGCGCTGACCGAGGCGTGCACGAACGTGCTCGACCACACCAACGGCGACGAGGAGTACGAGGTCGTCGCGGGCATCGACGACAACGTCTGCACGATCCTCGTCGTCGACACCGGCCGTGGCTTCGACGCGGATCACCTGGGGCACGCCGAGGCCGACCCGACGGCCGAGGAGGGCCGCGGCATCCAACTCATCCGCGCGCTCGTCGACCGGGTGCACTTCCAGTCCCGGCCCGAGAGCGGCATGGTCGTCCATCTCGAGAAGACGCTGGCGTTCCGCGACGGCTCGGCGATCCAGAAGCTGGCCGACCGCACGCCGTTGGAGGCCGAGATCGACCTCAACCGGGCCGACGCGGCGCGGCGCGAGGGAGCGGCCGCGCTCGACTGAGACGGGTACGATGGGGCCTACCGCGCCCGACGATCTCAGCTGGGAGCCAGCCCGCGAATGACCGCCCGCATTGGCGTCGTCACCTTCCCCGGCTCGCTCGACGACCGCGACGCCCTGCGCGCCGCCCGGGCCGCCGGGGCCGAGCCGGTCCCGCTCTGGCACGGCGACCACGACCTGCGCGGCGTCGACGCGGTCGTCCTGCCCGGCGGCTTCTCCTACGGCGACTACCTGCGGGCCGGGGCCATCGCGAGCTTCGCGCCGGTCATGGCCGAGGTCGTCGCCGCGGCCCGCGCCGGCCTACCGGTCCTCGGCATCTGCAACGGCTTCCAGGTGCTGTGCGAGTCCGGCCTGCTGCCGGGCGCCCTGATCCGCAACGCCGGCCTGCACTTCGTCTGCCGCGACCAGCGGCTGCGGGTCGAGTCGACCGACACCGCATGGACAGGCGAGTACGCCGCCGGCGCCGAGATCGTCGTACCGGTGAAGAACGGCGAGGGCCGCTATGTCGCCGACGAGGCGACCCTCGACGAGCTCGAAGCCAACGGCCGGGTCGCCTTCCGCTACGTCGGCGGAAACCCCAACGGCGCGCTGCGCGACATCGCCGGTATCCGCAACGAGGCCGGCAACGTCGTCGGCCTGATGCCGCACCCGGAGCACGCGATCGACCCGCTCACCGGCCCGAGCGCGGATGGCCTCGGCCTGTTCGTCTCGGTGCTGAAGCAACTGACCGCCGCATGAGCGAGCAGCCGTACGCCGAGCTCGGCCTGAAAGACGACGAGTACGCGCGCATCTGCGAGATCCTCGGCCGCAAGCCGAGCGACACCGAGCTCGCGATGTACAGCGTCATGTGGAGCGAGCACTGCTCGTACAAGTCGAGCAAGGTGCACCTGCGCCAGTTCGGCGAGAAGGCACCCGAGACAGACGTACTGCTCGTCGGCATCGGCGAGAACGCCGGCGTCGTCGACGTCGGCGACGGGCTCGCGGTCACGTTCAAGGTCGAGAGCCACAACCACCCGTCGTACGTCGAGCCCTACCA
Source organism: Frankiaceae bacterium (assembly GCA_030840525.1). Lineage (GTDB taxonomy): Bacteria > Actinomycetota > Actinomycetes > JAFAQI01 > JAFAQI01 > BP-197. The sequence goes on along the minus strand of JAVEEI010000192.1, from coordinate 6,282 downwards.
GGGCGCGGCGACCGGCGTCGGCGGCATCGTCCGCGACATCCTCACGATGGGCGCGCGGCCGATCGCGGTCATGGACTCGTTGCGGTTCGGCGAGATCGACCATCCCGACACCCGCCGGCTCGTCGGTGGGGTCGTCGCCGGCGTCGGCGGTTACGGCAACTGCCTCGGGCTGCCCAACATCGGCGGCGAGGTCGTCTTCGATCCGACGTACGCCGGCAACCCGCTCGTCAACGCGCTCTGCATCGGCGTGCTGCGGCACGAGCAGATCCAGCTCGCCCGGGCCGAAGGCGTCGGCAACAAGGTCGTGCTGCTCGGCGCGAAGACCGGCCGCGACGGCATCGGCGGTGTCTCGGTGCTCGCGTCCGCGACGTTCAACGAAGAGGGTGGGCCGTCGAAACGGCCGAGCGTCCAGGTCGGCGACCCGTTCACCGAGAAGGTCGTCATCGAGTGCTGCCTCGAGCTGTTCGACCGCGGTCTCGTCACCGGCATCCAAGACCTCGGCGGCGCCGGATTGTCTTGTGCCACAAGCGAAACTGCGTCGCACGGCGGTAGCGGGATGCTCGTCGACCTCGACCTCGTACCGTTGCGCGAGCCGTCGATGACGCCGGTCGAGGTCATCACCAGCGAGTCGCAGGAACGCATGCTCGCGATCGTCCGGCCCGGCGACGTCGACGACGTGCTCGCGCTGTGCGAGCGGTGGGGCGTGCTCGCGACCGTCATCGGCGAGGTGACTGACACCGGCAGGCTGCAGGTGCGCTGGCACGGCGACGTCGTCGTCGACGTACCGCCCGCCTCGCTCGCCGACGAGGGCCCGGTCTACGAGCGGCCGCTCGCGCGCCCGGCCGACCAGGACGCGTTGCAGGCCGACGTTCCGGACGCGCTCGCGCGGCCGCGGACCGGTGCCGAGCTCGCCGAGACGTTGCTGCGGCTCGCCGGCTCGCCCAACCTCGCGTCGCGGCGCTGGGTCACCGAGCAGTACGACCGCTACGTGCTCGGCGGCACTGTGCTCGCGATGCCGCACGACAGCGGCGTCGTACGCCTCACCGACGACAGCGACCGCGGCGTCGCGCTCGCCCTCGACGGCAACGGGCGCTATGCCCGCCTCGACCCGTACGCCGGTGCGCAGCTCGCGCTCGCCGAGGCTTACCGCAACGTGTCGGTCAGCGGCGCGCGGCCGCTCGCGGTCACCAACTGCCTCAACTTCGGCTCGCCGGAAGACCCCGAGGTGATGTGGCAGTTCGCCGAGGCGACCCGCGGTCTCGCGGACGGCTGCCGCGAGCTCGGCGTGCCGGTCACCGGCGGCAACGTCAGCTTCTACAACCAGACCGGCGCGACGGCGATCAACCCGACGCCGGTCGTCGGCGTTCTCGGTGTGATCGACGACGTCAACCTGCGGGTGCCGAGCGGCTTCACCCGCGTCGGCGACGTCGTCGTCCTGCTCGGCGAGACGTACGACGAGCTCGGCGGCTCGGAGTGGGCCTGGGTCGTGCACGGCCACCTCGGCGGCCGGCCGCCCAAGCCGCGGCTCGCCGCCGAGCGCGCGCTGTCCGCGGCGCTGCGAACGGCGGCCGCCGACGGCCTGCTCAGCAGCGCGCACGACGTCTCCGACGGCGGGCTCGGGCAAACGCTGGTCGAGGCGGCGCTGCTGCACGGCATCGGCGCGACCGTGACGCTCGCCGGCGATCCGTTCGTCGCGCTGTTCAGCGAGTCGGCGGCCCGCGCGGTCGTCACCTGCGCCGACGCCGACGTCGACCGGCTGCTCGAGATCGCGGCCGAGTTCGACCTCGCGGTGACTCGGCTCGGCCGCACCGGCGGCGACACGCTCGACGTCACCGAGCAGTTCACGACGCCGCTCGACCGGTTGCGCGACGTGCACGAAGCGACGTTGCCGAAGCACCTCTCCTGACGTGCGAGTCGACCTCGACGCGGCGCGGGCCGGTGTGGTCGCGCAGCACCGGCTCATCGACAGCGCGGTCGACGACGCCGACCTCGACCGGCCGACCCGGCTCGGCGACTGGACCGTCGCGCACCTGGTCGCGCACCTGACCCTCGGCATGTCGGCGATCGCCAAGTACCTCACCGCCGACCCCGCGCCGGCGCCGGCGATGGACGCGCGCGACTGGGCCGACCGGTGCGAGTCCGCCGGGCCGTCGGTCGACGAACGGGCGAGCGCGATGGCAGACGGTGCCCGGCCGAGCGAGCTGCGCAGCGGGCTGCGGACCGCGCGGATCGACGCCGAGGCCGCGCTGGCTGAGGCGCCACCTTCGTTCGTCGTCGCGGCCAGGTTCGGCGCGCTGCGGCTGCCCGACTACCTCGCCACCCGGTGCGTCGAGGCGACGGTGCACGGCCTCGACCTCGCCGCCGCGCTCGGCGCCGAGCCGGCCCTCGACCGCGACGCGGTCGCGACCGCCGTCCGGCTGCTCACCGGCGTACTCGCCGAACGCGCGCCCGGCCGCTCGGTCGAGCTGCGGGTTCCGCCGTACGCGGCCGTGCAGTGCGTCGAGGGGCCACGGCACACGAGGGGCACGCCGCCGAACGTCGTCGAGACCGACCCGGTCGCCTGGCTGGAGCTCGCGACCGGCCGGCTGGCGTGGCCGGAAGCGGCCGCAGCCGGACGGGTCCGGGCGAGCGGCGAGCGGGCCGACTTGTCCTCGCTGTTGCCGATCCTCCGGTGAGCTGCCCGGTTACCATGGACCCCGACCGGCTTCCCCGCCGCCGATCATGAGGAGCACCGCCGTGGTCCCTGCCGGACCGTACGACGATGCAAGCGAGCAGCCGCCCAAGGACGCGTGCGGCGTCTTCGGCGTATGGGCGCCCGGTGAAGACGTCGCCAAGCTGACCTACTTCGGCCTCTATGCGCTGCAGCACCGCGGCCAGGAGGCGGCCGGCATGGCGGTCTCCGACGGCACGACCGTCGTCGTCTACAAGGAGCTCGGACTCGTCGCGCAGGTCTTCGACGAGGCGACGCTGTCCGCCCTCGGCGGCCACCTCGCGGTCGGCCACTGCCGCTACTCGACCACCGGCTCGGGCACCTGGGAGAACGCGCAGCCGTCGTACCGGCCGTCGATGCACGGCGGCGGGATCGCGTTGGGGCATAACGGAAACCTGACCAATACCGCAGAGCTCGCGGCGAAGGCCACCGACCCGGTCGACCCGTCCCGGCGGATGCCGAAGGCGACCAACGACTCTGACCTGATCACGTCGCTGCTGTCGGCGCACCCGGACATGTCGCTCGAAGCCGTCGCGATGGAGGTGCTGCCGCTGCTGCGCGGCGCGTTCTCGCTGGTGTTCATGGACGAGCACACTCTCTACGCCGCCCGCGACCCGCATGGGGTGCGCCCGCTGGTGCTCGGCCGGCTGGAGCGCGGCTGGGTGGTCGCGTCCGAGACGGCGGCGCTCGACATCGTCGGCGCGTCGTTCATCCGCGAGGTCGAGCCGGGTGAGCTGATCGCGGTCGACGAGCACGGGCTGCGGACGCAGCGGTTCGCGCCGGCGACGCCGAAGGGCTGCCTGTTCGAGTACGTCTACCTCGCCCGCCCGGACACGTCGATCGCCGGCCGGTCGGTGCACGAGACCCGGGTCGAGGTCGGCCGCCGGCTGGCCGCGGAGGCGCCGGTCGAGGCCGACCTGGTCATCCCGGTGCCGGAGAGCGGTACGCCGGCGGCGATCGGCTACGCGCAGGCGTCCGGCATCCCCTACGGCACCGGCCTGGTGAAGAACTCCTACGTCGGCCGGACGTTCATCCAGCCGTCCAACACGATCCGCCAGCTCGGCATCCGGCTGAAGCTCAACCCGCTCCGCTCCGCCATCGCCGGCAAGCGGATCGTCGTCGTCGACGACTCGATCGTGCGCGGCAACACCCAGCGCGCGCTGGTGCGGATGCTGCGCGAGGCCGGTGCGGTCGAGGTACACGTGCGCATCTCGTCGCCGCCGGTGCAGTGGCCGTGCTTCTACGGCATCGACTTCGCGTCCCGCGCCGAGCTGATCGCGAGCGGGCTGGCGGTGGACGAGATTCGCGCGTCGATCGGCGCCGACTCGCTCGCCTACATCGCGCTCGACTCGCTGGTCGAGGCGACGACCGTCCCGGCCGAGCGGCTGTGCAGCGCCTGCTTCGACGGGCGGTACCCGATCGAGCTGCCCGCGCCCGAACTGCTCGGCAAGCACATGCTCGAAGGGATCTTCGGCGCGGTGCAGACGGACGCCGACGGCGCCGTACCGACCGCTCCGGCGGTCGGCGCCGCGGACGCACTGCAACGTCCGTGACCGACGTCGAAGGGCGGGCGACCTACGCCGCGGCCGGCGTCGACATCGAGGCCGGCGACCGCGCGGTCGAGCTGATCAAGAAGCGGCTGACCTCGACCCGGCCGGAGGTCGTCGGCGGGCTCGGCGGGTTCGCCGGGCTGTTCCGGCTGGACGACTCACGTCTGCTGGCGACCTCGACCGACGGCGTCGGCACGAAGGTCGCGATCGCGCAGGCGATGGACCGGCACGACACGATCGGCATCGACTTGGTCGGCATGGTCGTCGACGACATCGTCGTATGCGGGGCCGAGCCGCTGTTCATGACCGACTACATCGCCTGCGGTCGCGTCGTACCGGAGCGGATCGCGGCGATCGTCGCTGGTATTGACGCCGGCTGCGCGCTGGCCGGGTGCGCGCTGATCGGCGGCGAGACGGCCGAGCACCCGGGCCTGCTGGAGCCGGACGCGTACGACGTCGCGGGGGCCGCGACCGGGATCGTCGCGGCCGACCGCGTGCTGGGGCCGGAGCGGGTCCGGGCCGGCGACGTGGTGGTCGCGATGCGGTCCAGCGGCCTGCACTCCAACGGCTACTCGCTGGCCCGGCACGTGCTGCTGACGGTCGCGCGGCTGCCGCTGGACTCGACCGCGGACCTCGGCGTGCCGCTGGGCGAGGTACTGCTCACGCCGACCCGGATCTACGCGAAGGACTGCCTGGCGCTGGCCGCTGCCGTCGAGGTGCACGCGCTGTGCCACGTGACCGGTGGCGGGCTGACCGCCAACCTGGCCCGGGTGCTTCCGGCCGGGCTGACCGCGGCGATCGACCGCTCCTCCTGGACGCCGGACCCGATCTTCGACCTGATCGCCGACCGCGGCCGGGTCGCGCCGGACGAGATGGAGCGCACGTTCAACCTCGGCGTAGGGATGGTCGCAGTGGTGCCAGAGGCCGCCGCAGCAGCGGCACTAGCCCTGCTAGCGCAGCGCGGTGTCGAAGCCTGGGTGGCCGGCACCGTACGTCGACTGTGACGTTCGAGGCGTAAGTCGGGGCTCAGTTGCGCCTCAAACGTCACAGTCGACCGGGGGTGTGGACGGGCGGTTGAGGTCCAGGGCTGCTCGCTCGACAGTGTCGGGGTGCCGAGGCCCAAGATCCCGCCCGAGCTCACGAACGCGCCGTTCACGAAGGCGCAGGCTCGCGAGCGCGGTGTCACCGCTAGCGCGTTGCGTAGTTCGCCGTGGCGCAGGGTGCTGTGGGGAGTCTGGGTGCACGAGTCCCTTCCGGACAGCCGGGACCTGCGGCTGGCGGCCGTGCGGCTCGCGATTCCCGAGTACGCCGTCGTCTGCGGTGTGACCGCCGCCTGGCTGTACGGCGCGGACGTCCGGCGGCCGGACGATCTCGTGATCCATGTGAGCTACCCGCCCGGGCGCCGTCGGCGCAAGCAGGCAGGGCTCGTCGTCGCCGAGGAAATGCTCGCCGCGACCGACGTCACCGTTGTCGCCGGTGTACGCGTCACGACGCCGGTGCGGACGGCGTTCGACTGCCTACGCCTGCTCCACCCGTCCGAGCGGCTCGTCGTCGCCGATGCCCTCGTGGGCCTCGGCATGGTCGGCCTGCCCGAGCTCCGCGCGTACTTCGCCGCGAGTCACCGCCGCCGCAACGTCCGTGTCGCCGAGCAACTGCTCGACCTCATCGAGCCGCGGGTCGAGTCTCCGATGGAAAGCCGGATGCGCTGGGAGCTGATCGCGAGCGGGCTGCCGGTCCCGGTCGCGCAGTTCGAGGTCTACGACGGCCACGGCCGGTTCGTCGCCAGGGTCGATTTCGCCTACCCGGAGCTGCGGGTGGCGGTGGAGTTCGACGGCGCCTGGCACTGGACCCGGCGCCGCGCCGACGACCGCCGGCGGCAGCGCCTCCGCGAACTGGGATGGACCGTCCTCGTGTTCAGCGCCGAGGACGTCTTCTCGTACCCGGTCGACATGGCCGGCACGGTCGCCCGCACGCTCCAGCAAGCCCGCCGCACCGGTTGACTGTGACGTTCGAGGCGCAACA
>JAVEEI010000028.1 GCA_030840525.1 Frankiaceae bacterium | reverse complement strand
TTGAGACACGCCGCGGGCGGCTTAGACGTCGGAGAGGGGTGGGGTACGGCGGTCACGCTCGGTTACGTCCCTTGCGGTCGGCTGGCCGCCCGCCGCGGCGAGCCAGATGGGCCGGCGGTCTCGCGTGTCGCGGCCGCTCGGACGGCCGAGCTTCGGGACACTGAGGCACGTGACCGCCGTCGTCGACCTGTCGCTGCTCACCGAGCCGGTGGCCCGGCTCGACGCCGTGCACGTCACCCGCGGCGAAAGCGTCCTGCTCCGGGACGTCTTCTGGCAGCTCAACGCCGGCGAGCGGTGGGTCGTTCTCGGGGCGAACGGCGCCGGCAAGACCACGCTGCTCCAGGTCGCGGCCGGCTCCATCCGGCCGACCGCAGGCCGGGTCGAGCTGCTCGGCGAGCCACTGGACGGCGCCGACCTCGACGACCTGCTGCCACGGGTCGGCTGGGCCAGCGCCGCCCTCGCCGACCGGCTACCCACCGACGAGCGGGTGCTCGACGTCGTACTCACCGCGTCGTACGCGACCGTCCAGCGCGGGGCGGAGCGATACGACGCCGTCGACGAGGAGCGGGCTCGCGACCTGTTGCTCCAGCTCGGCTGCCGCGCCTTGGTCGAGCGGCGGTTCGGCACGCTGTCCGAGGGAGAGCGAAAGCGGGTCCAGCTCGCCCGGGCCCTAATGACCGACCCGGAGCTGCTGCTGCTCGACGAGCCGGCGGCCGGTCTCGACCTGGGCGGGCGCGAGGCGCTGCTGCAGATGCTCGGCCGCCTCGCGCAGGACCCGCAGGCGCCCGCGATCGTGCTTGTCTCGCACCACGTCGAGGAGGTACCCGCCGGCTTCACGCACGCGCTCCTGCTCCGCGAGGGTGCCGTCGTCGCGTCCGGCCCGATTCGCGAGGTACTCCGCTCGTCGCTCGTGTCGACCTGTTTCGGCATGCCGCTGATGGTGTTCCGCCGGGGCGAGCGCTACACCGCGCGCGCCGCGCTTCTCCGCCTGCCCTGATCGATAGCCGCAGGACTAGCTATCGATCGTCCTCGGCGGGGTGGTGATGAACCTGAGGCGTAGGTCCCCCTCCTCGTAGCTCAGGTCGACGCCATGTCCTGCTTTGATCGCTTCAGTTGTTGGGACAGTGAGTGCAGCAAGTCGGCCGAGCGGCGATGGCTCGCCTGCATCACTCGCTCTAAGTGCTCGCGGCGGGTCGCGAAACTCCGTGACCGATGTCGACCTCGCGCGCCACTTCCCAGCGGCCCAGCGAACCGGTGCATTCATCTGCCAGGCCAGAACCGTGAGGTGAGCAAGGGACACCGGCGCGCTTGTCGCAAGCGACACTAGCTCTCCGTAGACCGTCATCAGCACGTGCCAGGAGCCTGGCTGGACGTCTACTAGGACCAGCCCGCCACGCTCCTGGCGAAGCGGGGTCGGCCAGCGAAACTGCGGCCCGAACGCTTTTGCAGGCATCGCCATCGTTGCAGCGGCGCGACGTGCCGCCTGATCAAGCGACGAGATCAACCCAGAGAACCCAGCAACTTCCGAACGTTCGTAGGAAGCAGCGATAAGCACGCCGGGCAGGGTGTGGTCGCGCGTCCACGGCGCGTCGAACCAATGCAGACGCTCCGCCTGTACTTCTTGACGCGAGCGCCGGGACAGCTTCTGGACGACAGTGGCCGATATCAGCGGTGCCTCGAGGGCCCGGGCGGGCGCCGAGCGTAATGGGAGACGAGATCGTACCGATGCATCCGCGAACTCGGATCCTGGCTCGGTTCGCGCGAGTCGGAGTACGCCCGGAGGTAGTAACGGAACGAGATCCGTGCTGGGTTCGTCGGTCACTTTGCGCACGCTCTTCCCCTCGGCACCGGGCATAAGCGACGCACCCGGCTTCATCACCACGAAACCTCGAAGCGTAGCGATGTCGTGCTATCGATCAGCCTGCGGCTACGCCTTCGGACTGCGTTCGATAACCCATCAGCCCTACCTAGGTCAAGGACGGTAGGGGTCGTCTACTCGTGCGATTTCGCGGCTGCTCGTCGGTTCGCCTCTAGCTCGACGCACCGCGTTTGATCGTCTGGCGAGGGCATCAACTGCATGATCGACGGCGCGGTCGGGCAGGAAGACGGCGTGCTTCCGGTCGTCCTGCTGTCCCACCGCGGCCCGGCGTCCTTCCGCCGTACGGCGTCCGGGCTGACGGTGAAGCGCGGCGCAGGCGGTCTCGTCACCGCGCTCATGGGCCTGGCCGAGCACCTCGACGACGCGGTCTGGGTCTGCGCCGCCGCCACCGACGCGGACGCCGCGGTCGCGGCCGAGCACGAGGGGCACCCGGTCGAGATCGCGTTCGACCCGGAGCCGCAGCTCGTCGACGCGGACACCGCCGCCGACGCGCCGACGCTCAACGTCCGGCTCGTCGACGTCGACCGCGACCGGCACGACATGTTCTACGGCGAGATCGCCAACCCGCTGCTCTGGTTCGTGCAGCACGAGCTGTACGGGCTCGGCACCCAGCCGGACATCACCGCCGCCACGCATCGCGCCTTCGCCGACGGCTACGTCGCGGTCAACGAGCAGTTCGCCGACGCCGTCGCCGAGGAGGTCGAGAGCCGCGGCGGGCACGCCATCGTGCTCTTGCAGGACTACCACTTCTACCTGGTCGGCGCCCTGGTCCGGCGCCGCTGCCCGGACGCCGTGATCAGCCACTTCGTGCACATCCCGTGGCCGGGCCCGGACGCGTGGCGGGTACTGCCGACGGACATGCGCGAGCGGCTGCTGCGCGGGCTGCTCGGCTGCGACGTCGTCGCCTTTCACACCCGCCGGTTCGCCCGCAACTTCCTCCGCTGCGCGCAGGAGCTGCTCGGCCTCGACGTCGACCTCGCGGCCGGCACGGTCAAGGTCGGCGACCGCACCGTGTCGGCGCGCGCGTACCCGATCTCGGTCGACGTCGACGCCGTCGAGAAAGTCGCCGCGAGCGAGGAGGTCGCGGCCCGCGGCGCCACCCTCGCCGACACGCTGCTGGCCGGCGATCCCGCGGCGGATCGGCGGCAACTCGTCGTCCGGGTCGACCGCACCGACCCGTCGAAGAACATCGTCCGCGGCTTCCGCGCGTTCGGGCTGCTGCTCGACCAGCACCCCGAGCTGGTCGGCCGGGTGACGTTCCTCGCCTCGCTGATGCCGAGCCGGACGGACGTACCCGAGTACGCCGACTACCTCGCGCAGGTCGGCGCCGTCGTCGCCGAGGTCAACGCCCGGCACCACGCGGAGTCCTGGCAGCCGATCGACCTGCGGCTCCAGGAGGACCTCGCGTTCGCGATGGCGGCGTACCAGCTCGCCGACGTCCTCGTCGTCAACGCGGTCAACGACGGGATGAACCTCGTCGCGAAGGAGGCGGTCCTGGTCAACCAGCGGGACGGCGTACTCGTGCTGTCGGAGAACACCGGCGCGCACGAGGAGCTCGGGCCGTACGCGGTCACCGTCCAGCCGTTCGACCTCCAGCAGCAGGCAGACGCGATGTACGCGGCGTTGACCATGCCGGTCGGGCGGCGGCGGGAAATGCTCGCGGGCGCGGCGGAGATGGTACGGCGCAACGACGTACAGCAGTGGCTCTCGGCCCAGCTGGAGGAACTGACCGGGCTTGAGACGGCGAAGCCGCGCCCCTGACGGGACGCGGCTTCGCCGGTAGTCGAGCCTCGGACAGCTAGTGCGCGCCGAGCACACCCTCGTCGTCGCGGATCTCTACGGCCACCGCACGCAGTTGCTTCATGTGCTGGCGGCCGTGATGGGCACAAAACAGCAGGTCGGTGCCGCCGGGCATGATCGCCCGAACGGCGGCGCGCGCCCCGCAGCGGTCGCAACGCTCCGCCGGCGAGACCGGCGGAGCCGCGGTTGTCGTCGTCATCACATCCCTATCCAACACCCATTGTTACGCACCGCTTCCCATTGGAGGCCCGGTGTGTTGGTTCCCATGTGGTCACGGAAGAATGTCGGTCATGTCAACGGAAAGCCTTACCCGGCCGCGGGCTGCCATCGCGGCGCGGACGCTGCGCCAAGACCGGTGGTGGTTGCAGCCGCTGATCATCGCGATCGGTTTCAGCGCATTTGTCGTGTATTCGACCTGGGCGGCCTTCGACCACCCGATCGTCGCCGGGACGCACCACCCGATCTACTACGCCGACCCGTACCTCTCGCCGTTCTACTCCCCGTGCTTCACGAGCGGCTGCCCGCCCGAGGTGCGCTGGGCCGACCTGCACATCTGGAACTGGCTGTCGCCGGCGATCTACATCCTCGTCTTCCCGCTGGCGTTCCGGGCGACCTGTTACTACTACCGGAAGGCCTACTACCGGTCGTTCTGGCTGTCGCCGCCTGCCTGCGCCGTCGCCGAGCCGCACAAGACCTACACGGGTGAGACCCGCTTCCCGCTCATCTTCCAGAACGTGCACCGCTACGCGTGGTACTTCGCGGTCGTCTTCGCCGGCATCCTCACCTGGGACGCGGTGCTGAGCTTCGACTTCGGCGGCTCGTTCGGCATCGGTGTCGGCAGCTTCGTGCTGCTGATGAACGCCGTACTGATCTGGGGCTACACGCTCGGCTGCCACTCCTGCCGGCACATCACCGCGGGCCGGATCAACAACTTCTCCAAGCACCCGGTGCGCTACAAGTTCTGGGGCTTCGTCAGCAAGCTCAACGGCAAGCACATGCAGTGGGCGTGGGCGTCGCTCGTCTGGGTCGCGGTCTCGGACGGCTACATCCGGCTGGTGGCCAACGGGACGTTCCACGACTACCACCACATCTTCTAGGCGGGGACGTGACAGAGACAGAGCGACACGACTACGACGTCGTCGTCATCGGGGCCGGCGGCTCCGGGCTGCGCGCGGCGATCGCCGCGCACGAGTCCGGCGCGCGTACGGCGATCGTCTGCAAGTCGCTGCTCGGCAAGGCACACACGGTCATGGCCGAAGGCGGCATCGCCGCGGCGATGGCGAACGTGTGGTCGGAGGACAACTGGCAGGTGCACTTCCGCGACACGATGCGCGGCGGCAAGATGCTGAACAACTGGCGGATGGCGCAGCTGCACGCGCAGGAGGCGCCGGAGCGGGTGTGGGAGCTCGAAGAGTGGGGCGCCCTGTTCGACCGCACCGACGAGGGCAAGATCTCGCAGCGCGACTTCGGCGGGCACCGCTACGCCCGGCTCGCGCACGTCGGTGACCGCACCGGCCTGGAGATGATCCGCACGCTGCAGCAGCGCGCGGTCGACCTCGGCATCGACGTGTTCATGGAGTGCACGATCACCCGGCTACTCCTCGATGGTGGCCGTATCTCCGGTGCGTTCGGCTACTGGCGCGAGACCGGCTCCCTCGTCACGTTCCACGCGCCGGCGGTCATCCTCGCGACCGGCGGCATCGGCAAGTCGTTCCAGGTCACGTCCAACTCGTGGGAGTACACCGGCGACGGGCACGCGATGGCGCTGTGGGCCGGCGCGTCGCTGATCAACATGGAGTTCGTCCAGTTCCACCCAACCGGGATGGTGTGGCCGCCGTCGGTCAAAGGCATCCTCATCACCGAGTCGGTGCGCGGCGAGGGTGGCGTGCTGCGCAACTCCGAGGGCAAGCGGTTCATGTTCGACTACATCCCGGAGTTCTTCAAAGCCGAGACGGCCGACAACGAGGCCGAGGCCGACGCCTGGTACGCCGACCACATCAACAACCGGCGACCGCCCGAGTTGCTGCCGCGCGACGAGGTCGCGCGCGCGATCAACTCGGAAATCAAAGCCGGCCGCGGGTCCCCGCACGGCGGCGTGTTCCTCGACATCGCGAGCCGCCGTACGCCGGAGGACATCAAGCGGCGGCTGCCGTCGATGTACCACCAGTTCAAGGAGCTCGGCGACGTCGACATCACGAAGGAGCCGATGGAGGTCGCGCCCACCTGTCACTACGTGATGGGGGGCGTCGAGGTCGACGCCGACACGCAGTCGTCCGTCGTCGACGGGCTCTACGCCGTCGGCGAGGTCTCCGGCGGCATGCACGGGTCCAACCGGCTCGGCGGCAACTCGCTCGGCGACCTGCTGGTGTTCGGCAAGCGGGCGGGCGAGCACGCGGCCGAGTACGTCGCGCACCTGCCGGCCCGGCCCGCGGTGAAGGAGTCCGACGTCGACGCGGCGGCCGACGAGGCGTTGGCGCCGTTCACGAACCCCGGCGGCGAGAACCCGTACACGGTGATGCACGACCTGCAGGAGCACATGCAGTCGTTGGTCGGGATCATCCGGCGCGGCGACGAGCTGGAGCGGGCACTGACCGAGATCGAGCGGCTGAAGGCGCGGGCGAAGGACGTGTCGGTGCGAGGCACCGGCCGCGGCTACAACCCCGGCTGGCACACCGCGCTCGACCTCCGCGCGATGCTGACCGTGTCGGAGTGCATCGCGCGGGCGGCGCTGGAGCGGACGGAGAGTCGCGGCGGCCACACCCGCGACGACTACCCGTCGACCGACCCGCAGTGGGGCACGGTCAACCTGGTGGTCACCGAGAAGCGCGGGAACGTGCAACTCGACCGCAAGCCGTTGCCGGTGATGCCGGACGACCTGAAGACGCTGTTCGAGGAGAGCCGCTGATGGGGCACGACCTGAACCTGCGGGTGTGGCGCGGCGACGCGTCCGGCGGCGACTTCGTGTCGTACGTCGTCCCGGTCGAGGAAGGCGAGGTCGTCCTCGACGCGATCCACCGGCTGCAGGCCGAGCAGGCGCCCGACCTCGCCGTACGGTGGAACTGCAAGGCGGGCAAGTGCGGCTCGTGCAGCGCCGAGATCAACGGCAAGCCGCGGCTGATGTGCATGACCCGGCTGTCGACGTTCGACCCGGCGGAGACGATCACGGTCACGCCGATGCGCACGTTCCCGGTGATCCGCGACCTCGTCACCGACGTCTCGTTCAACTTCGAGAAGGCGCGCGAGGTGCCGGCGTTCGCGCCGGCGGGGTCCAACAGCGGCGGCACGTTCCGGATGGCGCAGCTCGACGTCGAGCGGGGCCAGGAGTTCCGCAAGTGCATCGAGTGCTTCCTGTGCCAGAACACCTGCCACGTCATCCGCGACCACGAGGAGAACAAGCCGGCGTTCGCCGGGCCGCGGTTCTTCATCCGGTACGCCGAGCTCGACATGCACCCGCTCGACACGCTCGACCGGCGGCAGATGGCGCAGGAGTCCGAAGGCTTGGGCTACTGCAACATCACGAAGTGCTGCACCGAGGTGTGCCCGGAGGGCATTCACATCACCGACAACGGCATCATCCCGCTGAAGGAGCGGGTGGTGGACACGAAGTACGACCCGGTGTTCCTGGGCTTGCGGATCGGGCGGCGCAAGGACCGGCGGGTGGTCGGCCCGGCCGGCGGCAGCGGCCCCTCGCCGATCAAGCGCCCGGGTGGCGTCGCGGTCGGCACCCGGCCCCCCGCGCCCGCCGCTGTGCCTGCGGTGGTGCAGGTGCCGCCCGCGGCGCGTGTCGCCGACACAAATGTGCTGGAGCGCCCGGCGGCCGTTCCGGCGCGCGAGCCGGTGTCCGCCGTCGAGACCGCGTCGGCGAAACCTGTCGACAAGCTGAAGACCGCGCTTCCCGCGGTCGGGGCCACCGCAGGCATAGGTTTCCTCGCCTGGGCCCTAAGGCGCGCCCGCTCCGCCCGCAAGTAACGCCCCGCTCCGTCGACTGTGACGTTCGAGGCGGAACAGACCCCCCAGTTACGCCTCG
>JAVEEI010000088.1 GCA_030840525.1 Frankiaceae bacterium | reverse complement strand
CCGATGCTGGCGAAGTCGGTCAAGGAGATGCCGACCGCCACTTCAGTGCCCGGCGGAGTGCTCTACGAGCCGAAGTGGGACGGCTTCCGCTGCATCGTGTTCCGCGACGGCGACGACGTCGAGCTCGGCTCCCGCAACGAGCGGCCGCTCACCCGCTACTTCCCCGACATCGTCGACGCGGTCAAGCAAGCGCTCCCCGACCGATGTGTCGTCGACGGCGAGATCGTCATCGCGCGCAACGGCCGGCTCGACTTCGAGGCGCTCCAGATGCGGCTGCACCCGGCCGAGTCGAGGGTGCGCAAGTTGGCGCTGGAGACGCCGGCCGAGTTCGTCGCGTTCGACCTGCTCGCCCTCGGCGACGACGACCTAACGGCGACACCGTTAGAGCAGCGCCGGGCCGCGCTGGAGAAGCACCTGACCCCGACCGCCGCCGTACACCTCACTCCCGCGACCACCGACCAGGCCGTCGCCGGGCAGTGGTTCACCGACTTCGAGGGCGCCGGCCTCGACGGCGTCGTCGCCAAACCGCTCGACCTGACCTACCGCCAAGACGAGCGGGTCATGTTCAAGATCAAGCACGAGCGCACCGCGGACTGCGTCCTCGCCGGGTTCCGTTGGCACAAGAGCGGCCCGATCGTCGGCTCGCTGCTGCTCGGCCTGTACGACGACAACCAAGCACTCCGGCACGTCGGCGTCGCCGCGTCGTTCCCGATGGCCCGGCGCAAGGAGCTGGTCGACGAGCTCGCGCCGCTGCGCGACCAGGCCGCGACAAACCACCCCTGGTACGACGAGAAGGGCTGGGGCCCGGGCGGTGCGGCCAGCCGGTGGAACGCGGGCAAGGACCTGTCGTTCGAGCCGCTGCGACCCGAGCTCGTCGTCGAAGTCGCGTACGACTACATGGAAGGCGCGCGGTTCCGGCACACCGCGCAGTTCCGCCGGTGGCGGCCGGACCGCGAGCCGGCGAGCTGCACCTTCGACCAGCTCGACCGGCCACTTGTCTACGCAATTGCGGACGTACTGTCCGCGAAAGGCTGACACCAGCTCGCGAGGTACCCATACTCCGTCTTATGGGCCTTCGCCGTACCGCCACCGTGCTCCTCACCGTCGCCGTCACCAGCGCCAGCTTCGCGACCACCGCCGCGCAGGCGGCGAAGCATCCGGACGGCGTGAGCATCCACGCCGGCGGGCCGCACGGTCAGGTCGTCGCGCACCAGGCCCACACGACCGCCGGCGCACGCCGCGGCGGCTCGCCGAACATGACGTCGCACGGCGGCGGCATCATGGTCACGTCCGACGTCACCCCGATCTTCTGGGGCAAGGCCTGGGCCAACAGCGCGTTCACCGGCGACAAGAAGACCGGTATCGCGACCTTCTACGGCGGCTACCACGGCTCCAACTACGCCAAGGCCTCGGACGAGTACATCGGCAACAACGGTCAAGTCGGCCCGTCGCTGACACTGCGCGGCTCGCTGACCGATACGTCGAGCAGCCTGACGAAGACGCCGTCGACGACGACGATTCTCGGCGAGGTCGCCAAGGAGATCAGCAACCCGGTCGCCAACGGCTACTACCCGGTCTACACCGACCTCCCGCGCGGCAACGCCGGCTACTGCGCCTGGCACTCGTGGGGCACGATCGGCAGCGTCCCGGTGCAGTTCGCGTTCTTCTTCGCCCTCGACGGTGACGCGGGCTGCGACCCGGGCGACAACTCCGGCCTGCACAGCCAGGGCCTCGCCGCCCTCGCCAACGTCTCCGCGCACGAGCTGTCCGAGGCGCGCACCGACCCGCGCGGCGACGGCTGGTTCGACAGCAGCGGCGCGGAGAACGGCGACAAGTGCGCGTGGACGTTCAACGTGCCGCTGGTCAGCTTCTCCAACGGAAGCCAGTGGATGGTGCAGGGCGAGTGGAGCAACGCGGCCTACAACGGCGGCACCGGCTACGCGAACTCGTCCGGCCAGAAGGGCTGCGTCGACGGCCACTGACGCGGTCGAGCGCCGGCGGCTTGCGTCGGCGGCTACGTTTCGTCGGCGGCCGGCTTGCGGGCCCGGCTGGGCTGCACGCGCATCGGCTCGCCCTCCATCTTCGGGTAGTTCGGCGGCCACGGCGCCTCGCCGAGACCGCGGTCGCGCTCGTCCCGCTCGACCCACTCGAGCAGCACCCGCAGGTCGCACACGGCCTCGTCGATGCCGGCATGCAAGTCGCCCAGCTTGGCGAAGCGCGCCGGCATGTTCGCGATGGTGAAGTCCTCGGTCTCGCAGTCGGCGACCTCGTCCCAGCGCAGCGGCGCCGACACGCAACCGTCGCGCCGCGCCCGCACGCTGTACGCCGACGCGATCGTGCGGTCCTTCGCGTTCTGGTTGAAGTCGACGAACACCTTCTCGCCGCGTTCTTCCTTCCACCAGGCGGTGGTGACGAGGTCGGGTAGCCGGCGCTCCAGCTCGCGACCGAATGCGAGTGCGCAGCGCCGTACGTCCTTGAAACCCCACAGCGGCTGGATCCGGCAGTAGATGTGAATGCCGCGGTTGCCGGACGTCTTCGGCCAGCCGGCGAAACCGACCTCGTCGAGAAGCTCGTGCACGTGCCCGGCGACGACCTTCGCGTCGGCGAACGTCGTACCGGGTTGCGGGTCGAGGTCGATGCGCAGCTCGTCGGGCTTCTCGACGTCGGTACGGCGCGACGGCCACGGGTGGAAGTCGATGGTGCCGAGGTTGGCCGCCCACGCGACGGCGGCGAGGTTCGTCACGCAGAGCTCGTCGGCGTGCCGGCCGGAGGGGAAGGAGACGCGCGCGGTCTCGACCCAGTCGGGGTGGTGCTCCGGCACCCGCTTCTGGTAGATCGCCTCGCCTTCGGCGCCGTCCGGGTGCCGTTTGAGCTGGGTGGGCCGCTGCCAGAGCGCGCGGACGATCCCGTCGCCGACCGAGAGGTAGTAGTTGACGTGGTCGAGCTTCGTCTCACCACGAGCCGAGAAGTACACCTTGTCGGGGTTGGTCACCTTGACGGTGTACGCACCGACTTCGATCTCCACGAACGGCGACGCCATAGGCGCAAGGTTGTCACGAAGCGTGGAAACGGCGAAGCCATGCGGGCTTTCCGCCGGCGCATGGCCTCGTCGTGGCGTACATGACACACCCGCGCGGCTTGCCGCGCCATGGCACGATCTGACTATGACCGAGCGCGTGACGAAGACCGACGACGAGTGGCGGCGCGAGCTGTCGCCGGAGGAGTACGCCGTACTCCGCGAGGCAGCGACCGAGCGGGCGTGGACCGGGCCGCTGCTGGAGGAGAAGCGCGTCGGTGTGTACCGGTGCCGGGCGTGTGGGAGCGAGCTGTTCCGCTCCGACACGAAGTTCGACTCGCACTGCGGCTGGCCGTCGTTCTACGACCCGTCGGACACGGATGCCGTGACGCTGGTCGAGGACCGGACGCACGGCATGGTCCGGGTCGAAGTGCGGTGCGCGACGTGCAACTCACATCTTGGGCACGTCTTCGACGACGCGCCACAGACCCCGACTGTGGAGTCTCGTCAACCACAATCAGATGGCCGGCGCTTCAACCAGCCGGAAGGCTTGGAGGACATGGCGTATCGGTACTGCATGAACTCGGTCGCCCTGACGTTCGAGCCTGCGGACGAGGCAACCTGACTCGGGACGTCCCGACGTTGTTGACGTGCGGCAAGCCCGCGGACAAACGGCCTGAAGTCGCGACGATCCATGCGGACTTGGTTCAGTACCGGCGAGGGCTACCGGGCATCGTCAGGCAGCAGCTCCGCCACTCGGCAGCCGAGCGCGTCGGCCAGCCCGTAGAGCGTCGATAGACGTGGGTTGACTCGCGCCCCGATTCCCCGCTCGAGCACCTGGACGTGATTACGGGTAACCCCGGCTTTGTGAGCGAGTTGCTCTTGACTTAGCCCTGCGGCCTCGCGCAGCGTGCGCAGGCGCGTGGCGATCTGCCTCGCGCGTCTGGGCCAGGGATCCGCCACGACAAAGGACTGTTGCGCCGAGCAGGGTCGGTGTCAGCCAACTAGGGATGGCAATCCAAGCCTGGCTCTGCCAAACCTAGCTGGCCAAAAAAAGTTCCAACTCATGCGTAAGCAATCGACCTGCTCGCGCGTATGTGTAGGTAGACGGGCGCGCGCCCGTTTCGGCACCCAGCCGAGCCTCTAGAAGGGAAATGCCCGTGCGCCCTGCACTCGCTCGAATCGGCATCCTGGTCGCGCTTGCTGCGATCATCGCGCCGCAGGCGGCCACAGCCGACACCAGCGTCGACCTCAGCCAGTCCGTCTGGAACACCACCGGCTGGACGCCGCTTGACCCCACCGACTTGAGCACAACGGCGAGCTGCGCCTCGCAGACACCGTGGAAGGTGTCCATCACGGCGGTGATGGAAAGCGACGGCCGGCAGTACGAGCACATCGCGCTGCTCAAGCCCAACACGAAGTGCGCGGAGAGGTTCTACGGCGAACAGGTCTCGATCGTCGATCAGGGCCTCGGCGGCGGACTCGTGACCTACTCAACCTCGGGCTCCTACACGGCGACGCAGTACGTCAACTACGGCGAGATTCCCCCGATCGAGGTGCGGACCGCAACACCGGCGGATCCCGCCGTGGGCATGCGCGCTTCAGCCGTCACCTTCGAAGCCAAGACGATGAACCACCAAAACCACTGGACCTGCATGTATTCGACGTGGACGGCGGTCACCGGCACTCAGCCCAAGGAGATCAACGTCCGCACGGCCAACGGCGACGGCGTCACCGGCTGCTGAGCATGCCACTTCCGCTTTCTTCAATTATCCGAGCGCCCTACAAGGCGCGAGAACGCCACGAGAAGGGTAGGATTTCAGTGCTGCGACGCAGCAGGATCACCAAACGAAACATGGCCGCTGTCGGAGCGGCGAGCGCGTTGTTGGTAGCAACCGCGTTCGCTCCCGGCTCGCTCGGCGCGACGAGGGCGGCTCCGGACACGGCCGCGCTGAACATGGTCACGCCGGGCTTCACGTTCGCTTCGGAGGTGCGCCTCGCGGGCAGGGCGGTCGTCGACAGGTGGACGAGCCGGACGACGGACGTCGTGGTCGCCGCGGTTGCCGGAAGCCAAGTTCGGGTCGACGTTGCTTACTCAGCGCCGCGGACGAGCAAGTCTGGGACCGGCTCGGTCGGGGTGGCCGTCACGCCGCCGTCCGAGCGTGGAACTAAGGCACGGACGACAAGCTCGGTGTCCCAGGCGCAAGAGCTGACGGCGATGGGGCTTTCGCCGGCCGCTATCGCGAAGATCGACTCGTCGCCCTCGCCGACGACCACCGGACCGACACCCAGGCAACCACCCGTTTGCGTCGAGGTGGACGGGGACAAGGATTCGAACGGCCGTGCGCGTCAGATCGGCACCGGCTGTGAGGAGCAGTACCTCGACTCGACTGACCCGAGCAATTCGGCTCAGTGGTACCTGGTCGACAGGTTCCACGGGTCCGGTGTCAACAACGACCCAGCCCTCATCGAGCCCGATCACTTGACACAGCTCGACGTCAACGTCCGCTACAACTGGTACGAGAACGAGATCGCGGACTGGGACCCGCAGTACGACTACCCGGTTAACGACGGTCAGTGCACGACCGAGACGACCGGCGCGCACCTGGGAACCGCCTCCGGCGTCAGCGCCGAATACTCGCAGGCCGCGACCATCTGCCCGAACAGGCTCGGCCCGGACAACCTGCGTTCGTACGCGTCGAGCGGCAACGTCGAATTCGGTTCGGCGTGGTACGGCTACGACAAGGACTTCGACCAGTACGAAGCGACCATCGGCAACGACTACGTGAGTAACGGACCGGGTGGCGACCCGAGCGTGACCAACTACACCCACATCAAGTGGTGCTGGGGCTGCTCAGGCTCCTAGACGGACCTGGCGGGGTGTCGCCCTGAGCCCGGCGACACCCCGCCTATCGCCCGCAGGAAGGCAGCCTTCGGCGTCGAAAGGATGTTCGTGAACGGTGCCGGGACACCACGGCGGACGCGGCGAGTCGCAATCCTCGCCGTCGCCGCGTCGATGCTTGCCATCCCCGTCACCACGGCGTCCGCCTCGACTCGGGTCACCCTGAGCGTTTCCGGCACCCGTGCCTTCACGATTTGGACAGCCAAGGCGACCGAACTTCAAGACTCCCAACTCACCTTCACACGCGGCACGTATGCCGCGCTGACCGACTCCTCGGGGACGGGCTTCGTCCAGATCAGATCTGCGGACCTCGGACCCCTCTACACGATGCCTGTCGGAAGCGCTCCAGGCGCCGTCGACATTCCCGCTCACACATGGACCCGCGTTGCGGTCATCACAGACGGGCGACTCAGCCTCTCTCTGCCAGCCGGTTCGCGCTGGCGCACGGCCTCGATGCCGCACGCTGCGCAGGCGACCTTGAGCATCACTCCCGCCACCCCTGATGCGAGTTCGCCAGCGGCGGCCGGGTCGATGTCGAACAAGACCGGCGGGCGCGTGGTCGCTACCACGGCGATCGTCGGGATCTGGGACACCGCGCCTCTGACCGGCGCCAGGAGCGCGGACGCCTGCCTCGCCGCCGAGCCAGTCGCCGACTGCACGGAATATCCAGGGAATTCGCTCTTCTCGATGGACGAGCAGTTCCTTACGTCGGACGGAGGATTCGGCCTTGACCGCTACTCGGCAGGCCGCACCTATCTGCGCCCCCAACCGGCCGCGGACGTTGCCGGCTACGTCGTCGCTCCGTCAGTCCTGCCCATGAACCGCGTGTTTCTCGTCGCGTTCGCTACCAACGTTTGACCTCTCGGCCACGGCGAAAGTTGGAAGAGACCATGCACCGTGGTTCCACGACGTCTAACCGCCCAAGGCAACTGCCTTTCGCCTTGGCGCTTCCCGTCTGTGTCGCGCTTCTCTCGGCATGCTCCTCGGAGGCAGCGACAAAGCAGCAGGTCGGCATCGTCAGCGGCGTGGCCGCTGGGGGGTACGCCACTGTGAAACTTCCGGGCGGCTCCTACGTCGCTATCGGCACTCAGACCCGTATCCAGGACTCAACAGGCGAGTGGCAATCCGGACTCCCCGCTTGCGTCGCCGTTGGCCATAAGTTGCTGCTCGGGACCGTCGCCTGGACGGGCCACGGGCTTCACGGCGTCGTCGTGGCGTGGGCCAGCTGCCGCGTGCCCACGTAGGGTTTGCTCGATCACCACACCGCTCTCGACCTTCCCCCGCGTCAACGGACGGCCGCGACGTATCGCAGATACCACTGTGTCTGCCTGGTCGTCGGAGTTGTGAGGCTCGATCGGTGAGATGGACGGGTTGAGTGTCGTTCGCGCTGTTCTGGCTCCGTGACTTGCTTCTCGATCTGAGAGCTGCTGTGTCTTGAGTTGAGGCTGACGCGTGTTCCCCCGGCGCGGCGGTGGAGCTGCTTCGCACGCGGACTGACCGCCGGCCGACGGGCAAACGGGGGCTTGCCCAACGCCGGCCGGCGGCACGTTCAGTGTGCGCGCGGATCGGCGTCCGCGCTCCGGTTGTGCGCGATCCGCCTCGCGAGATGCGCGCGACAGGCGTCCCCGCGAACGTCCCCGCGCGTTGAGGGCGCTGGCGGGGACGTTCGCGGGGACGGTCGAGCCCTTGGCTGGCGGCTGTGTTCGTCCCGCGGTCGGCGCGCAGGGCCTATTCCACTGATGTGGAAGGCAGCGACCCGTCGCGTCCCGTGACGGTGATGGTCGTCGCGCGCACGGTCCTGGGTGGGGGAAGACGTAGGGGAAACCCTGACGGCTGCCAGGGCATCCGGGGAACGGTTCGGTCCAACCTCGCGGCTGAGGTTGGCGGCGTGCTGTCTGTGTCGGTCGCCGGGCGGCGGTCTGCCGTGCGCGGGTGGTCGCGGTGATCTCGGTGGCGATGCTCGGCGGCGGCGCGGACGCGGCGGCCTACTACTTGGACCGCTCCGCGGACTGCGACGGCGAGCTGGCCCGGTATTACGCCGGGGGGCAGGAGCTTCCGGGCCATTGGTGCGGCGGCGGTGCGGCGCTGCTCGGTCTTGGCGGTGCGGTCGAGGGTGACGGCCGGGCGGTGTTCGCCGCATTGCTGGATGGCCGGCTGCCCGATGGCACGGTGGTGGCGAAGCCGGTGTGGCGGGCGGACCCGCGCGGCCGGTTGCCGGCCGCGCCGCTCGTCGCGGAGCTGCGGGCGGTCGCGGCCGGGCGCGGTATCGAGCCGGCCGACCTGTTCACCGACGACCGGCTGCGAGCGGCCGCGCAGACCTTGGTGGAAAGGGTGGAGGCGGCGCCGCATCGGGCGCATCCGGTCGACGCGCGGCTGCTCGGCGACCTGGCGGCCGCGGCCGGGGTGAACCCGCACGCGCTCTACCCGACGACGCAGCAGCGGCCCGGGTTCGCGGCGGCGTTCGCCCACGCGGGCGAGAAGGTCGACGTGCGCCGCTGCGGCCTGGACGTAGTCGTGTCGGCGCCGAAAAGCGTCTCGGTGCTCTACGGGCTCGGCACGCCCGCGGTCGCGGCGACCGTGCTGACGGCGCATGAACGCGCCGTGCGGGAAGCGCTGGACTACCTGGGCCGGCATACCGCGCACGGCTTGCGCGGTCATCAGGGCGACGGGCAACGCTGCGCCCGCATCGGCAGCGAAGGGTTCGTGGGCGCAGCGTTCACCCATCGCAGCTCACGCGCCGACGACCCGCAGCTGCATACCCATCTGGTGCTCGTGAACGCGGTCCGCGGCCTGGACGGGAAGTGGTCGGCGGTCGACAGCCGCGCGGTGCACCGGCACGCGCGGACGGCCGGGTGCATCTACCAGGCGGTGTTGCGCGGCGAACTGGCCCGCGAGCTCGGCATCGAATGGCGACCCGTCCGCAGAGGCGTCGCCGAGATCGCCGGCATCCCGCGCACGGTGCTGCGGCACTTCTCCACCCGCCGGGTCGCGATCGAAGCCGAACTCGACAAGACCGCGAACAGCGGCCGGCGCGCCGCGCAACGCGCCGCCTACGTCACCCGCCCGGCCAAAACGCACACCCCGGAACGGTCGCTGCGGGAACGGTGGGCCGAACGGGTCCGCGCCCTCGGCCACGACCCGGCCGAGCTGGTCGACGCGACCCTGTACCGCGGCGAGCGGCTCCCGATGCTGCCCGACCCGGACGCCACCGCGAAGGAGCTGTTCGGGCCGTCCGGGCTGACCGCACAGGCAACATCGTTCGACCGGCGCGACGTCATCCAAGCGTTGACCGAAGCTCTCCCGGCCGGCCTCACCACGACAGGCAGACAGCTCGAAGGCGCGGCCGGGCGGATGCTGCGCGACCGCGAGGTCGTCGCGCTGCTCCGCCCGTCGGCCGGCGCCGAGGACGGGCCGCGCTACTCGACCGCTGACCTGCTCGCGACCGAACGCTACGTGCTCACCCTCGCGACCCAACCCTCCGCCGCCGCGGTCCCGGAGCGGGTAGCGGCGGACGCCGCGAACGTCGCCAGCCTGTCCCCGGATCAGCGCCGCGTCGTCCGCACATTGCTGGCCTCACCCGCGACGATCGACGTCGTCGCCGGGCCGGCCGGGACCGGCAAGACCGCGCTCCTACGTGCCGCGAAGAACGGCTGGGACGGCGGCGGGACGCCCGTCGTCGGGTGCGCGCTCGCCGCGGTGACCGCGCGGCGGCTGGAAGCCGCGACCGGCATCCCGGCCAGCTCCCTCACCCGCCTCCTCGCCGACCTCACCAACCCCGAGCAGCCGGGCCTCCCGGCGCGCGCGGTCGTCGTCGTCGACGAGGCCTCGATGGTCGGTACCCGGCAGATGGCGGCGCTCGCCCGTCACGTCCACGGCGTGGGCGGGAAGCTCGTGCTCGTCGGTGACCCGGCGCAACTGCCCGAGATCGACGCGGGCGGACTCTTCGCCATGCTCGCCGACGAGGCCGAGCCGCTGACGGCGAACGTGCGGCAAGCCCATGCGTGGGAACGTCAGGCGCTGCTCGACCTGCGCGCCGGCAAAGTCGGCCACGCGATTGACGCCTACCTCTCCCACGACCGCATCACCATCGCGAGGACCGCGCACGACGCGCGCGCCGCTCTCGTCCGCAGCTACCTGATCCACCGCTCGATCATCAGCACTGGCCCGTACGACACGGTCGCGCTCGCCCACACCCGTCGCGACGTCGACGCCCTCAACGCCGACATTCGCGCCGCGCTGCAGCAGGAAGGCAAGCTCGGCCCGGACACGGCTACCGTCCACAGCTCGCCAACCCACGGCCGCGACGAGAACGTGCGTCACTACGCGACCGGTGATCTCGTCGTCGTCACCGCGAACGACTACCGCCGCGGCCTGCTCAACGGCACCCGCGCCATCCTCGAGAACGCCACCGTCGACCAACTCACCTTGCGGACCGATGCCGGCGACGTCGCGACCGTCCCGACCTCCTGGGTGGCCGAGCACCTCGACCACGGTTACGCGTTCACCGTGCACAAAGCCCAGGGGCTCACCACCCGGCACGCGCTCGTCTACGGCACCGCGACGCTCGACCAGCAATCCGGCTACGTCGCGCTCTCCCGCGGCCGCACAGCGAACTACCTCTACACCAGCATCGACAACCTGCTACTTGACCGCGCCGACGACCTCGACGTCCCGCGCTTCCAGCTCGCCCGCGACACCACGCGCGACGCCATCGCCGACGACCTGAGAGACCGGCTCGTCCGCGACAGCCGACAACACCTCGCCGCACAACAACACCCCGACCCCACATGGCAACGCGCACTCACCGACGACCTGCGCCACCACAGCCGCGACGACGATTACGGGCTCTCGCTATGACCCGCCGCGACGAGACCACCGGCCGCGCCGACGATCGCGGCGAGCCGGACGCGCGAGTGCGAGAGGACGAGTGTTGGGCGGCGTTCTGGTGCGTGATCGCACGCTGCCTCGTAGACCAGCACGAGCGGAAGGATGCGCGGTCGACGGCCGCGTAATACCCGTGACGGGCTACACGTCCGAGCCCCGCCCCTAGACGCCGATCTTGCTTACGAATCGTGCAACCGGCAGGTCGAGCCGTCTGTGCAGGTACAAAGCGAACGCCGCAACTAGGAGATGCCCGCTGACGCGAGCGAATGGACTCGGTTGCCTCCGCATGAGCCGAACCATACGTCGTCAGGCGGCGACAACGGAAGGTGTCAATCCAGCGACCTAGGCAGCCCAGCGCGCTTGAATTACGTACTTTCCCGGGTGTCGGTGGTGGCCCTTGTTGACGACAACCTTCGCGATGACCTGAGACAACGCCTCGCGCCGGTCGTGCTCGGACATGCCTTCCCAAGCTGCCGCGAGCCCTTGGAACATGGGCTGTGACGGAATATGCGCATCGCGCTGCTCCGCTTTGGCGGCTTGCAATCCTTGTTCGGCAGTCTCCAAGGCAGCAGCTATGGAGGCTCGCTGGGCGAGGTAGTCGTCGCGGTCAACGTCACCATCTGTGTAGGCGTCGGCTAGGCGCTGCCGCTTCTTCGTGAGCCGTCGCACCTCAGCCTCGTATTGGTCGATTCGCGATGCGCTGCGCCTGGCTGCGCGTAGTCGCCGCGCTTCGGCCTCTGCGATGTGGGCGCCTCGCGCGTGCTCCTGAACCCATTCCCACACCAACGACTCAATGACGTTCACACGCGCGCTAGTGCCGCGCACAGGGCATGCCTTCATGTCCTGCTGCGCGGCGCAGCGCCACGTCGTCACCTGCGCGGTCTTGGCTGCAACCATCCGAGACCCGCACTCGCAGAACACAAGGCCAGACAACGAGTAACGGGCGTGGCGCAACCGCGTAGGAAGCTGCTGCGACTCGGCTCGCTTGACGCAATACGCCTGCCACAACTCTTGCGAAATCAGCGGCTCGTGGCAGCCACGAGACCACCGATCGAACTCATGCCGAAATCGCTCCTTGCCCGTGTTGGAGCGTCCGCGCAACCAGCCAGCAGCGAAGCCAGAATCCATCGAGCCGAGCAGGCTGTTTGCCTTGATCGGGTTACCTCGCGATGACCTGATGCCACGGGCGTTCAGGTCGAGCAAGATGCTCCGCAAGGATTCGCCGCGCACCCACCGCTCGTACGCCTCGGCTAACGCCGGCCCGGCAACAGGGTCCGGAACATAGTCCTGTCCTTCCTTGCGATAGCCGAAGCGCGCCGCGCCACCGTGCGGCCGACCATTCGCTAGCCGACGCGCCTGCACCTCGCGCCATGTCTCGCTCTTTTGCTTCGATTCAAAGTCAGCTAGCAGCAACGACAAGTTCCGGCTTAGGTGGCCAACGGCGGTTGACGCGTCAATGTCCTCGGTGGCGGCTCTAACCGCCCCGCCGGCTTCCTCGACTTGGCGCAGATAGGTCAGTGAAAGCTCAAGATTGCGGCCCCACCGGGACCACTTCCACAACAGAACAGCGCGCCATCTCCCCGACCGGATGCCTTCAACCACGCGACCGACCGAACGGTTGTCGAACTCCGTACCGGACAAGTCCAGATCTTCAAGAACCTCAACAACCGCATAGCCTTCGCGCTCGGCGAACGAACGAATCGCGCGCAGCTGTAGGTCAGGGCTAATCATGTCGTCGCGCTCTTTGGACACGCGAACGTAGGCAACGGCAGGCACAAGATCGGCTCCGGCTTTACGCTGCGAACGTGCCATATCCTCATCCGCCCCTAGGTTGTGGGTCAGATTATTCTACGACCGGCGACCGCTACTGCATGAACAGCATCGCGCTGACCTTCGAGGCAGCCGACGACGTCGCGCCGTAACGCCGCTCGAGTCACGCCACCTTCGACGGGGACGACAGCAGCAGCAGGATGTCGATAGCGTCCGGTGCCAGCGGCCGGGACAGCAGGTAGCCCTGACCGGCTTGGCAGCCGAGGGACTGCAGCCGGGCGAGTTGCGCAGTCTCCTCGATGCCTTCCGGGATGACGTCGAGCCCGAGCCGGTCGGCAAGCCCGATGATCGCTGCCAGAATCGCTTCGGACTGTGAGCTGGCTGACGACGCGCCACTGACGAACGAACGGTCGATTTTGAGGATGTCGACCGGAAGCTGGGACAGGTAGCTCATCGAGGAGTAGCCGGTACCGAAGTCGTCGAGGGCGACGCGCACACCGATCGCGCGCAGCACGGCGAGGGCAGTCGCGGCGCCGCCAGCAGGATCCGCGAGCACAGACTCGGTGACCTCGACGACCAATCGGTCTGCGTCGAGGCCGGTCCGGGCAAGCACATTCTTGACCTGGTCGGCGAAGCCGGGACGCTCCAGTTGCCGCACAGACACATTGACCGCGAGATAGAGGTCGGGACGCGCGTGTCGGTGTTGCCAGGCACGCATCTGGGCGCAGGCGGCCTCGAGGACCCACATGCCGATGTCGATGATGGCACCGTTTCCCTCGGCGAGCGCGATGAAGGCTGACGGTGGCAAGAGGCCACGAGTGGGGTGCTGCCAACGAATGAGGGCTTCCGCGCCGATGGCGACACCCGTATCGAGGTCGATGACGGGCTGGTAGTCGATGACGATCTCGCCGCGTCCGGCTGCGCCAACGATGTCGCAGTCAAGTGCGTGATGGTCGCTGAGCGCGTGATCGACGGCAACGTCGTACGACTCGACGCGGTTCTTTCCATTGGCCTTCGCCGTATACATCGCGAGGTCTGCTTGGCGCATGAGGGAGTCGACGTTACTGCCGTTTTGACGGAGTGCGACACCGACGCTGGCGCCGACCCGCAGCTCGTGCCCATCGATCTCGACCGGGCCGATGAGGGCCTCCACCGCGCGATTCGCAACCATGACAGCCGCCGCGTGGCTGGAGACTTGGTCGAGCAACACCCCGAACTCGTCACCGCCGAGACGAGCGACCAGGTCGGCCGGCCGCACGACGCTACGCAGGCGGTCAGCGACGATACGCAACAACTCGTCCCCCGCTGCGTGTCCGAGCGTGTCGTTGATCTCTTTGAAGTCATCGAGGTCGATGAAGAGGATCCCTGGCTCACCGTGCCGGCGCTCCGGCCGGCTCAGCGCCTTGCCGAGTCGTTTGTGGAACACGTCGCGGTTGGCGAGACCCGTAAGCGAGTCCGTACACGCGCGTGACTTGAGCTCGACGGTGGACGAGATGAGGGCACGGTTCAGACCGGTCATTCGTCCGACGACGAGCAGGAACGACACGGCCGATACCAGGCTGGCGAGGATGATCTCGTCGGGGCGAGTCACGGCGAGGATCGGGCCGGTGAGTACCGATGCGACCAGGAAGACAAGCCGGCCGCGCGACAGTCGCTTGCCCGGTGACGACTCGACGTGCGCGAGATGGCGTGCCTGCGGGTGCAGTGCCGCCAGTCCGATGAACAGGTAGGACACCATCCAGAGGCCGTCGCTTGCGCCCCCCAAGTGATAGGTGCCGTCACCGAGCTGTACGACGTAGACGGTGTCGGCGAGCAGAAGCGCGGAGAAGCTCACAAGAAGCAGTCGCACAGCGGGGCTGCGCCAGGACACCGCGACGGCGACCCTGACGAGCATCGCGAACACCAAGATGTCCATGATCGGGTAAGTGGCTGCGACGACGTGGGCAAGCAGCGGGATCCCAGCAGCCCCTACGAGCGGCACGAGCACGAATTCCGACATCAAGCTGGTGCCGCAGACGACGAGAATCGTCGTGTCCAACGCATTGCCCAGCCGGCTTTCCCGACGTTGCACTTTGGTCATGACATGGAGCGCAACCAGGAAGCACGGATAGGTGAGCAACCAGAAACCGTCGACGACAGACGGGAAAGGCAGCGCGTGGCCGGTGATCAACGGGGCCGCGTAGTAGGGCGTGTTGGCAGCTACGGCTAGCGCGCTGGCGATCCCGAGGAACAGCCAGATCGTGCGGGCCCGACCTCGCGCCTTCCGGGAAACTGTCAGTGCGCAGGTCGCCGCAGCGACGTTCATCAGCGTCAGTACGACAGCCTGTCCGACCCCTGCGGTGGGCAGGAGGTAGTAGATGCCGATGACGGTCAAGCCGAGCGCGAGGCAGATCGTCCAACGCGGGGGCAACTGCCGGGTACTGGTCACGATGACCGTGGAGACATGCCGGACGTCCTTCGGCCAACGTTCCCTGGATAGAGCGGGGAATGAGTTACGACGCCCTCAACCCGTCCATCGACGGCCACCGTCGAAACATGAAGCAACACAAGTGACTACATCGACGACGTGCCGATGCGGCGACCTGCCGCTGTCCATTGGCCGGTATCCAAGCTCGGGAATGGGCATGATGGCGCTGTGACCCGGTCTCGAAGCGACGCGGTTGCCGGCACGGTCGCGGGCACTGCGCTGACGATGCTGCTCGTCGCCGGTTGCCACGACGGACCCGGCAGCGGACCTGCCTTGGGGTTCACCCCGGCGCAGCTGCCGACCGCGCAAGTCGGTCAGCCGTACGACGTCCTCATCCGGGTGACGCACAACCGGACGCCGGTCGACTCGGCGGTAGTCGACGGCGGCGCGCTGCCGCCGGGCCTGGTCCTGGAGAAGGCACCGAATGGCGTCGGTGCGCGGGTGGTCGGGCGGCCGACCCGCGCCGGGACGGCGTCGTTCACCGTCCACGTCACCTGTTTCGGCACCAACGTCACGGGCCAGTCCGGCAGCCGCAGCTACAGCCTCGTCGTCCGGCCTTGAGCCGCGACCGCCGCTAGTTGATGATCTCGGCTTCGCTCGACAGCAGCGCCGCCAGCCGTTCGCGCCACATCTGCAGCGCTTCCGGTGTCAGCCGCGTCCACTCGGTGACCTCGTCGAGCACCCGCAGCGGCTCGCTGCTGCGGTACGACCGCGTGGGGTTCCCGGGGAACTTCTTGTCCGTCACGTTCGGGTCGTTCTCGAACCCGCCGGTCGGCTCTACGGCGTAGACCCGCGGGCGCGGCGTACCCGCTGCGAGCTCCGCGGCAATCTCGGCAGCGAGGCCCGCGCCGTCGACGAGCGCGGTGAAGTACACGTGGTTCATCACGATCTCGGGACGGTAGTTCGACCGCCGGCCGGCCGTGACGAGGTCGCCGACGCGTAGGTCCGCGACCGTGCCGTGGAAGAACGGGCCGGGATCGAGCGGTTCGGCCACCTGACGCCCTTCTGCTTGCCGCGCTTGTGCCTAGGGAGACAATTTTTTTCGGCGACGCTGTCGTATCGACGGGACCCTGTTCGTAGTGAAGGTACGAGGTGGTCATCGGGGCCGCCGGAACCGGGAGTACTGAGATGGCGCACTACCTGCTCAGCGTGCATGGCCCGGCCGAGCGCAACGAGTTCGGCAACTACGGCTCCAAGGACGAGATGGAGGCGGCGTTCGCGGCGACCGGCGCGTTCAACGACAAGCTCAAGGCCGACGGCTACTGGGTGTTCGCCGGTGGCCTCGAGCCGGCAGCCACCGCGACGGTGGTCGACGGCCAGGGCGCGGCGCCGGTCATGACCGACGGCCCGTACCTGGAGAGCAAGGAGATCATCGGCGGGTTCTGGGTCGTCGACGCACCGGATCTCGACGTCGCGCTGCGCCTCGCTGCCGAGGGGTCGAAGGCGTGTCGCGGCAAGGTCGAGGTGCGCCCGTTCGAGGGCGTCGCCTGAGCGGCCGAACGCCGACGCCACCGACGACGACCAAGCGAATGCAGCCCGAGGCCGCCGCGGTCGAACGGGTTTTCCGCGAGGAGTACGGCCGGGTCATTGCCGCGCTCGTCCGCCGCTTCGGCGACATCGACGTCGCCGAAGAGGCGGCGGGCGAGGCGCTCGTCGTCGCACTGGAGACCTGGCCGGCGTCCGGCGTACCGCCCAACCCCGCCGGCTGGCTCACCACGACCGCAGCCAACCGCGCGATCGACCGACTGCGCCGCGAGACTAAACGCGACGCCAAGCATCGGGCGGCTTCCATGCTGTACGACGACTCGCCGCACGTCCCGACCGGACCGGTCGAGGACGACCGGCTGCGGTTGCTGTTCACCTGCTGCCACCCGGCGCTCGCCGAGGAGGCACGCATCGCGCTGACGCTGCGGCTACTGGGCGGGTTGACCGTCGCGGAGATCGCCGCGGCGTTCCTCGTCCCCGAGCCCACGATGGGACAGCGCATCACCCGGGCGAAGCAGAAGATCGCGGCCGCGAAGGTGCCCTACCGGGTACCGGAGACCGCCGACCTGCCGCAACGGCTCGGCGCCGTACTGACCGTGCTGTTCCTCGTCTTCAACGAGGGTTACCTCGCGACCGGCGACGGCGACCCGATCCGGGCCGAGCTCACCGGCGAGGCGATCCGGCTGACCCGAGTGCTGCGGCAGCTCATGCCCGACCAGCCGGAGGTGGCCGGGCTGCTCGCGTTGATGCTGCTGACCGAGGCGCGGCGAACGGCGCGGGTCCGCGACGGGCAGCTCGTCCCACTCGCCGACCAGGACCGGGCGCGCTGGGACCGCTCACTCGTCGACGAGGGCCATGCGCTCGTCCGCGAGTGCCTCGCGGTCAACCGCCCCGGCCGCTACCAGATTCTCGCCGCGATCAACGCGGTACACACCGATGCACCGACCGCGGCCGACACCGACTGGTCGCAGGTCGTCGCGCTGTACGACCAACTGACCGAGCTGGACCCCTCGCCGATCGTGACGCTCAACCGCGCGGTCGCTCTCGCGGAGATCGACGGCCCGCAGGTCGCCCTCGCGCAGGTCGACCGGCTGCCGCTCGCCGGCTACCACGCATGGCACGCCACGCGCGCCGACCTGCTGCGAAGGCTCGGGCGCAGCGCCGAGGCACGCGAGCAGTACGACGCCGCGATCAGCGCCACGCAGAACTCCGCCGAGCGCGCCTACCTGAGCAGGAAACGCGCCGAGCTGACCTGAACGGCGTGCGACGACCCGGGACGTCGCCGTCAGTGCACCGGCGCGACCGACTCGAGAAAGTTCCGGCTGGGCTGGTCGAGCTTGAGCGAGCTGATCTCGTCGCCCCAGCCGTCCTGGTCCGGCGACGCACCGGCGCTTCCGCTGATGAACGCCTGGTTCGTCCAGTCGTTGCGGAAGTCCTTGCTTCCGTTGACCAGGTTGTTCTCCGGCACCCGCCAGAAGCCGACGCCGTCCTCGTCGGCGTCGCCGTCGTCCTGCGCGCTCTTCCACACGTTGAGCTTGGTCGTGGGAATGCCGATGACGGCGCCGGAGTCGAACGCGTCATCGGCGTCGTCGTCGCCGTAGATGTGGCCTTCCCATACGACGTTCTCGCAGTCGTCCACTCGGGTCAGCGCGAACTGGACGTTGTCGCTGCTGTTGATTCCGCTGATGACGTCGGCGATATTGCTGACGAACCCGGCGAGGAACGCTACGTCGGAGAACAGGTCGCGGACCGCGTTGGCGAAGTTCGACAACCCGTTCAGCTCGTTGACCAAGTCGCCGGCCACGACGCGGGTGACCGGGCCCCACGGCAGCTGCAACGTCTGCAGGAAGTCCAGGTTCCGCGTGGTCGCGACGACGAGGCTGTGCCCCTTGAAGTCGGGGTCGGCGAACAGTACGGCGATGCTCGGCACCAGCACGGGCGCGTGGAAGGTGCTGATCGTGACGGGTCCGATCGTCGCCGTCACCGGGGCCGGCAGCGTCGTACCGCTGACGGTCACCGTCGCACTGAGGACGAGGTCGCGCTTGGCGTCGGCGTTCGACTCCGCGCTCATGAAGTCCGGCCGGATGACGAACCAGTCACCCGCGAACTCTGTCGCGGTCCGAGCGAGCTGCCCGCTGGACGCAAGCGCGCCCTTCTGTTGCGGTACCGACTGGGGTGCGGCCTGCGGCCATGTGTTGGGCGCAGGCCAGCCCTGGACGTGGCGCCACCGCGTCACCGCGTCGAACGCGACGGTCAACTGGACGTCCGCGGTGACGGCACCGCTCGCGAGCGCCTTCGTGAACGGGTTGGAGGCGGCAGCCGGGTTCGGCACGACCTTCGCGCGGATCGGGCACAACGGCCAGTAGACGTTGGCGACCGGGTCGAGCACGAGGAGAAGGCTGTTGGAGATGTCGGCCGGGGCAATCGGGCCGGTGCCGACGTTGACGCCACCGATCGCCTTCGGCTGCGAGGGAAAGTAGCCGCGCCAGACGATGACCGACCCGCTGGTCTGCCCCGACAGTGCCGCGCTGGCACCGTCGTCGTGCCAGTTCGTCACCGCGAGCTGTACGGCGCCGTCGCGCAAGCTCGCCAACGAGCCGGACGGGTCCGCGACGTCGTAAACGCCGGGGCTGGTCTGTTGCGGGGTCTGCGTGCCGAGCAGGCTCGCGATCTGAGCGACCAACGTCTGAGGGTCGTCCGGGTGCCATGTGATGCGGCCGTGTTGCTGCTGACCGAAGTGGTCGCCGTCGTCGTTACCGTCGGCACCGGTGCCGGCGGCGTCACCGAACGCGACCGAACCGCCGTCGGCGGCTTCCGACGAGGTGCTGTAGCTGGGCTCCGGAAGTACGACGTGCACGGTGCCCTCTTGCGTCTTCGTCCCCGTCGGGTCCGTGGGGTCCGTCGCGCGTACGACGAGGTCGATCGCTGCGGTGTAGTCGTCGAGCCCGGGGAAGAACTGCAGCGCGTACATCGAGGGAATCACGATGTGCACGTTGCCCGCGAGGTCGACCGACGTGTGCGGGTCGGCCGTCGTACCGGCGCCCGTCAGCTGCGGGAACGAGATGTCCGGGACGCCACCCGCGGCCGGAGTCCACACGAGCAGCCCGAGCACCTGGACCGTGTCCTCGGGCTTGCACGGCGAGGGGACGGCCGTCAGCGCTCCGAGCGACCAGTGCACCGAGCCGTAGCCAGGGTGGTACTGGACCGGTGGGTGCTTCGGATGCGGCCGAGCAACCTCACGACTTACCGACACGGGAACTCCCCTCTCCGGGCGCGGACCGACCGAAGGCAGCACACGGGAGGGACGAAAGCTCCGCGCATCCGCGACCCCCGTGACAGCTCATGGTCTCGGGTGCCACCTTGCCGCACCGTGATGGCGCCCGCACGGTTTTTCGATGATTGAGTGGTCGGTCGTCTGCACTGAGCAGCAGGTTGGCGGTACGTACATTCGGGCATGGGCTCCCCGTGGACCACATGCCAAGCCCGGCGCGGGCGGAGCGCAACCAACGTCGCAAGCTCGACTTCATCCCGGTCTGGCCGGTCGTCGCGGCGGTCACACTCGTCGTGATGATGATCCTGCTCACCCACTGACGCCCCGACCGCGCCCACGCGTGCTCAGGGCAGCGTCGCGACCAGCTCGCTGACCGGCTTGCGTGCGCCGGTGTAGAACGGCACCTCTTCGCGCACGTGCCGGCGCGCGGTCGAGCCGCGCAGGTGCCGCATCAGGTCGACGATCCGGTGCAGCTCGTCGGCCTCGAACGCGAGGATCCACTCGTAGTCGCCGAGCGCGAACGACGCGACCGTGTTGGCTCTTACGTCGGGGAAGTCGCGGGCCATTTGTCCATGGTTCGCAAGCATTTCCCGCCGCTCCGCGTCCGGCAGGAGGTACCACTCGTACGACCGCACGAACGGGTACACGCAGACGAACGCGCGCGGCTCCTCACCGGCGAGGAACGCGGGGATGTGCGACTTGTTGAACTCGGCCGGCCGGTGCAACGCGACCTGCGACCACACCGGCTCGCACTGCCGGCCGAGCGCGGTCTGCCGGAACCGTTGGTACGCGTCCTGCAGGTCACCGGACGCCGGCGCGACCCACCAGAACATGAAGTCCGCGTCGGCGCGCAACCCCGCGACGTCGTACAGCCCGCGCGTCTCGACGCCCTTCTCCGCGAGTTGCGAGAGGAGCTCGTCGACCTCGGCCGCCATCGCCTCGCGCGCACCGGCGTCGACCGGCCGTACGACGCGGAAGACGCTCCACATCACGTAGCGCACGAGCTCGTTGAGATCCTTCGCCCGCTTGCCGACGCTCTTGCCCTCGCTCATGCACCCATTGTCGCTCCACTGTGATTCACCGCGGTCGCCGGCAGGTCGTGAGAGCGTCCTGGCATGGACTTCGAGACGCACCTGCGCCACCTCGTCGAGCAAGGGCGCGGGCTCGCGGACAGCGCAGCCGCGGCCGGCCTCGACGCGCCGGTCCCGACCTGCCCGGAGTGGGCCGTCCGCGACCTCGTCACGCACCAGAGCCAGGTGCACCGTTGGGCGCGCTCGTACGTCGCGACCGGCCGCACCACTCCGCCGAACGACGACGACGAGCCCGCCGACCCGCCTGGCGACGGCGACTTGCTGGAGTGGTTCCGGGCCGGCCACGACGAGTTGGTGACCGCGTTGCGCAACGCGCCAGCCGAGCTCGCCTGCTGGTCGTTCCTGCCCGCCCCGTCGCCGCGCGAGTTCTGGGCCCGGCGGCAGGCGCACGAGACCACGATCCACCGCGTCGACGCGGACCGGGCCGCCGGCCGTACGCCGGTCATCGAGCCGGCGCTCGCGGCCGACGGGATCGACGAGCTGTTGCACGGCTTCTTCGCCCGCCCGCACGGCGGTTTGGTGTCGGACCCGCCGCGCCGGCTCGCGGTCCGCACCACCGACACCGGCGACGCGTGGACGATGACGATCGGGCCGGACCGGCGGACCACGAGCCCGGGCGCCGACCCGGACGCCGATACGACGGTCACCGGCGAAGCCGCCGCGCTCTACCTGCTGCTCTGGAACCGCGCCGGCCGCGACGGCCTCGACATCGACGGCGACGAGACGTTGCTCGACCTCTGGCAGGAAAGGGCGCGCATCCGCTGGCGGTGATACGGCGGGTCGGCTAAGACGTCAGCCGCGTCGTGTCGCCCTGGAGATGGACCTCCGTCGGCAGTACGTCGCTTTCATTGAGCACGCCGAGCACGAGGGCGATACCGAGACGCGACGTAGTCGTGTGAATCGTCTCGCGGACATACGGAAGCGCGACACGAATCGCGTACTCGTCGACGTACGCCGCAATCACATCGCGCGTCGGGATGCCGCCGTTGACCCGGTAGTCGAGAATCAGCGCCAACTCGATCGCGCCGAGGTCCCATTCGTCCGGGTCGAGCAACGCGACCCGGTAGGTCAACCGGCAGGAAAAGCCGTGTGCCTCGACGGCCACCTCAGGTGCCGCGGCAGATACGACCACCTGCGCTACGGCGAACGGCGGGTCGCCCACCGTTTCGCCTTGGAGCCGCTGAAGACGAACGTCGTCGAGGTGTACCCGTCCGTGCAGAGCCGCGATCTCGTCCGCGCGACCGACGCTGTCGGGGCTCGTCGGCACTGCAGTCACTCGGCGTTGGCCATGAAGCGCCGCGGAGCGCCGAACGACCCCTCAGCGGTGGGTGACGCGGCCGCGTCGACCTCGTCGAGCATCTGGTCGGTCGCCTCGCCGACGGGAAGCCACCGTCGTCGCGATCGGGCGCGGGTTGCGAGTTGGAGGTTCAACTCCGCGACTTCGCGATCGGAGAGGAACATGACCTCGGGCTCGGGATCGAGCCCGCAAGCGACTCGAAGCCACTGGACGACATCCGCCCACGCCCACACGTTCATCGCAGCTCGGCCGGCGTTGATACTCGCCCGCGGAGCAGGGAAGGGCTGACCAGTAGCCCGGCGTTGCCCGGCGACCCAGAGTCGCACGGTCTCGTGGGTCACGCCGACCGCGTCGGCGATGTTGCCGATCGTGACGAGTTCCTCGTCCGCGCGCGGAACCTCGGCGTCCGGCAGGATGGCGCGGATCAACTGAGCCAGCGCCACGGCGACGCCGACCGGGAACGACGACTCCGTGTAGATGACGGCCTGCACCAGCTCACCGACGGCCAGCCAACCGACCTCGGGGAACTGGTCGTTGAGAATGCTGACTGTCTTGTCGTCGCGCAGGTCTACACCTCGCACCGCGAGCACAATCTTGGTCTCCACCGGGCCTCCCGGCGCGAGTCTACGCATATGTTGGCGCCCTCCAACAGGATATTCGGCAAAGAGATCATCGATCTTTACCTAACCGAGACGCCTGCGGATGGCCGCGATTCGGTCGCGCAGGGACGCGATGAGGCCACGGACCTCATTTCCAGACGGGCTTTTGGGGAGGTCGCGACGGGCGTCGGCGAGCCGACGGTCCGCCTCATCGACGAGATCGGCGGGCGTCCCGGTCACGCCCTCTTCGGTCGCCGCCGCCTCCGCCTCATCCAGTCGCCGGCGCGCCTCCTCGTCTTCGCGCGCCGCCTCGTCGAACAGCCGGTCGGCTTCGTCTACCCCACGGGCCGCGGCCTCCAACTGGTCGAGAGCCCTCGCGATTTGGTCCGCCGCGTCGAGAAGCGCCTCGGCCACGTCGAGCAGGCGCGCGGCCCCGTCGAGGAGTCTCCGTGCCTTGACCACGGCCGGAGGCTCGTGGTGACGACAGCTACGGACGTACCGAGTCGCGTGCTTGCGAACGAAACTCTCGCCCCCGCGGCCACTCTTGTAGACCACGATCTCGTGCGCGTCAGGCCTACCGGGAGCGCACGAGATCTTGCCCCAGCTGTGGTCGGAGAACATCTGGAGATGCCACCCGCACTCGCGCGCCTCGCGTAAGAGCTGGGCCCAGTGTGGCGCGGGGTGCTGCGGCCACCGCTCATTCGGCCCGTACCACGTCACTCGGGTCCCCCGCTCTCGCAACGCCTCCGGCCAAGTCTTTCAGACAACGCCGCCGTACGGGCTACCGGTATGCATCCAAGCCGTTCGATCAGCCCGCGGCCGGCGCGAGGATGCACGCGGCGGCGGCGTACCCGCTGCGGATGCACGCCGGCACGCCGACTCCGTCGTACGCCGCGCCGCACACCGCGAGCCCAGGCACGAGACCGACCGCGGCACGGATGCGCTCGACCCGGTCGAGGTGGCCGACCGCGTACTGCGGCAGCCCACCGCCCCACCGGGTCACCCGAGACTCGACCGGCGCGGGCAGCCCGGTCATCGCCGAAATGTCAGCAGCCGCAAGCGAAATCAGTTCCTCGTCCGACCGCTGCAACAGCTCGACCTCGCCCGCACGGCCGATCGAGCACCGGACGAGCGCGCCCTCGACATGTGCCCACTTGAGCGAGGAGAACGTCACAGCCTTCACTGCTCGACCTTCGACCGCGGGCACCAGGAAACCGGTGAACTCGCCCGGCAGCGGGTCGGCGTAGGCGAAGCTGACGATCGCCACGCTCGCGTACTCGATCCCGCCGAGCTCGGCCGCCGCGAGCGGCGCGACATCGGCGAGCAGCCGCGCGGCAGGAGCAGCGGGTACGGCGACGACGACCGCGTCGACGTCTACCGCCTGCTCGTCGACAGTCGGGCCGTGCACGACCCGAAAGCCGAGCGCGGTGCGCTCAATCCGCCGAACCATCCGGCCGGTGACGACCTGCGCTCCGGACGCCGACAGCGTCGCCGGCACCAACTGGCCGAGCCCACCGGCCAACGTCGCAAACACCGGACCGGCATCGGCCGCACCGGCTGCAGCGCGGGCGGACCGGATCGCCGACGGGTCGGCGCGCATCGCCGGCATCGTTGCGAACAAAGACAATTCGTCGGCCCGGCCGGCGTAGACACCACCGAGCAACGGGTCGACGAGTCGGTCGACGACCGCGTCGCCGAGCCGCCGGCGAAGGTATCCGCCAACCGCGACGTCAGACCGAGGAGACTTCCCGGGCATCGCCAAGTCGGCCGCCGCGCGCACCACTTCGCCGACGTTCAACAACCCGAGCAACGACTGCACCGACGACGGGACGCCGAGCACCGTCCGCGCAGGCAACGGATGCAGCGACCCTCGACTCCATACCGCGGCGCGCGACGCGTCCGGGTGCACCACCTGCGCATCGAGCCCGAGCGCGGCGACCAAGTCCAAGGCTTCGGGCGTTCGCACGAGAAACTGCTCCGCGCCCTCGTCGTACGCCACACCGCCGAACGACGACGTGCGCAGCTTCCCGCCCACCGACACCGCGCCGTCGATGACCGTCACGGTGTGACCGCGCAACGCATACGCCGCGGCCGCACCGGCGATGCCGGCACCGACGACGACGATGCGGGCCATCAGCGCGCGGCGACGAGTTCGGCGAGCGCGGCCAGCACCGCGGCGTCGTCGTTCACCGACGCCGTACGCGCGAACGGCAGGTCCAACTCGGCGGCAACGGCAGCGGCTTCGATGTCGAGGTCGTACGCGACTTCGAGGTGGTCGGCGACGAACCCGCACGCACATACGACGACACCCGGCGACCCCTGCGCCGACCGCGACCGCAGCACCTCCAGCACGTCGGGCCCGAGCCAGGGTTCCGGCGTGCGGCCGGCCGACTGCCACGCGACCGACCACGGCACGTCCGGACGTCGTGCCGCGACGGCCGCGGCGGTCTCGCGCAGCTGCGCCGGGTACGGGTCGCCGGTCGCGAGAATCCGCTC
Source organism: Frankiaceae bacterium (assembly GCA_030840525.1). Taxonomy (GTDB): domain Bacteria; phylum Actinomycetota; class Actinomycetes; order JAFAQI01; family JAFAQI01; genus BP-197. Next base: position 2,437 of record JAVEEI010000088.1, on the reverse strand, counting down.
CGGTAGCGAGTGCGCGGTGAAGACGACCTCGGCGCCGGTCGGCATCGTCGACAACGCCGCGCCGACCGCGCGGTCGAGAAAGTCGAGGTACGCCGGCAGCAGGTGCCACGACTCGACGACGTCGACAGTCACGCCGCGTGCCGCCCCGGCCGCGGCGGCACGCGCCGTGTACTCGCCCACGCTGAACGCCGAGTAGTGCGGCGCGAGCACCAGACCGATGATGCGCGAAACCCCTTGTGCTACAAGGGTTTCGACCCCATCCTCGATCCGCGGCACCGAGTGCTTCGTGCCGAGCGTCACGACGTACGACGGCCCGAGCGACGACGCCAGCGACGCAACCTGAGCGTCGGTCAACGCCCGCAACGGGAACGTGCCGCCGAGGGCGTCATAGCGCCGCACCAGGTCGGCGAGCAGCTCCGGCGTCGGAGGCCAGCCGCGACGGATGTCGGTGTAGTACGTCTCGATGTCGTCGCGGTCGCGCGGGGTGCCATACGCCATGACGAGCACGCCGACCGTCACCCGCGCGTCTCCTCATGCACGAGGTCGACGATGCGCGCGAGCACGTCCGGGTCGGTGTCGGGAAAGACGCCGTGGCCGAGGTTGAACACGTGCCCCTCGGCGGCTTTGCCGCGACGCAGTACGTCGCGCACTCGCTCCGCGACGACCGGCCACGGCGCGTAGACCACCGCGGGATCGAGGTTGCCCTGCAGTGCGCGGCCCGGACCGACCCGGCGCGCGGCCTCGTCGAGCGGTACCCGCCAGTCGACGCCGACGACATCCGCGCCGGCCTCGCCCATCAGCTCCAGCAGCTCGCCGGTGCCGACGCCGAAGTGGATCCGCGGCACGCCCTCCGGCACCGCGCCGAGCACGGACGCGCTGTGCGGCAGGACGTAGCGGGCGTAGTCCTCGGCCGACAGCGCACCGGCCCAGGAGTCGAACAACTGCACCGCTTTCGCGCCCGCCTCGACCTGCAGCCGCAGGTACGTCGCGGCGATGTCCGCGAGCCGAGCGGCCAGCGCGTGCCAGGTCGCCTCGTCGCCGTACATCAGGGCTTTCGTCCGCGCGTGGTCGCGCGACGGGCCGCCCTCGATGAGGTACGACGCGAGGGTGAACGGCGCGCCGGCGAAGCCGACCAGCGGGGTGTCGCCGAGCTCGCCGACGAGGCCGCGGACGGCGTCGGTGACCGGCGCGACGTGGGCCGGCTCGAGAGCCGGGATCCGCTCGACGTCGGCGGTCGTACGGACAGGCGACGCGACGACCGGCCCGACGCCCGCGACGATGTCGAGGTCGAGCCCGGCCGCGTGCAGCGGCAGCACGATGTCGCTGAACAGGATCGCCGCGTCGACGCCGTACCGCCGGACCGGCTGCATCGTCAGCTCGACGACGAGATCGGTGCGCAGGCAGGCTTCGAGCATCGCGGTGCCGTCGCGCGCGGCGAGGTACTCCGGCAGCGAGCGGCCGGCCTGGCGCATGAACCACACCGGCGTGTACGGCGGCCGCTCCCGCCGGCAGGCGCGCAGGAACGCGGAGTCGGCGGGCACGCCTTGATCGTCCCAGGTGGGCTCGGCGTGCCTGCGCGGGACTGTCGGTGGGCCGTGCCATGGTCGGGTCATGGAGATGCGGTACTGCCCTGGCTGCCGGGCCTCGCGGGTCGTCGAGCAGCCGCCCTGCCTCGACGGTCACGAAGACTGCCCGGAGTGGGCCTGCACGGAGTGCGGGCTCGGGATCGTCTACGGCTGGCTCGACGCCGACACGGCAGCCGCGGCTGGTGCGGCCAGCTCGGCCGCCGCGACCCGCCGCCGCAGCGCCTAGTTGCGTGTCGTGGCTCCGCGGCTGCCCACCGCGACTTAGGCTCTAGCACGTGACGGTGCAGCTGTCGGCGCCGGCCGGCTTCCCCGCCGGCTTCCGCCGGGCTGTCGCCTCCCTCTCCTCGGTGGAGCTCCGGCCCGAGATCGTCCTCAACGAGCTGCCCGCCCCGCAGCGGCTCGCGCCGTACGCGGTCGCGCTGTCGGCGACCGTGACCCGCGCGGGCGAGGAGCTGGCCGACGGCCGGCTGGTCGTGCTGCACGACCCCGACGGGCAGAGCGTGTGGGAGGGCGACATGCGCTGCGTCGCCTACCTTCAGGCGCCGATCGACGTCGAGATCGCCTCCGACCCGATGCTGCCGTCGGTCGGGTGGAGCTGGCTGCACGACGCGCTGACGCTGGCCGGTGCCGAGCACCGCGCCGCCGGCGGCACGGTCACCCGTACGACGTCGGAGCGCTTCGGCGCGCTTGCCGACCACCCGCCGGCCGCCGACGTGGAGATCGCCTCGGACCCGATGCTGCCGTCCGTGGGGTGGAGCTGGCTGCTCGAGGCCCTGGCCGGAGCAGGCGCGGAGCACCGCGCGGCGGGCGGCACCGTCACTCGCACCACCTCGGAGCGGTTCGGCGCACTC